>JBEGTX010000158.1:0-17012 GCA_041179165.1 Pseudomonadota bacterium
ATCACCAACGGGTTTGTGCAACCGCTGATTCTCGAGCTGCGCCCGGCGCTCGACCCCAAGCTGAAAGCACTGGAAGCCGGCGTGGCCGCTGCGCTCGGCATTCCAGCTCAGGGCGCCGAGGCTCCCAAGGCTGGCAAGCCGGCCGCCGCTCCCAAGGCAAAGAAGTAAGACACCCGCCGAAAACCAACGATGCAGCGTCCCTACAACTTTTCTCCTGGACCCGCCGCCCTGCCTGACGAAGTCTTGTCATTGGCAGCCGCCGACATGCTCGACTGGCACGGCTCAGGCATGAGCGTCATGGAGATGAGCCACCGGGGACGCGAATTCAACAGCATCTGCCTGCAGGCCGAAGCCGACCTGCGGGAGCTGCTGGCCATTCCGAGCGAGTTCCGCGTCCTGTTCATGCAGGGTGGCGGGCTGGCCGAAAACGCGATCGTGCCGATGAACCTGTCGCGCGGTGGCGTGGCCGACTTCGTGGTCACGGGCTCGTGGTCGCAGAAGTCGCAAAAGGAAGCCCAGCGCTATTGCCTGGCGCGCACGATTGCGAGCAACACGCCCTCCGGCCACACGGTCATCCCCGACCCGGGCAGCTGGAAGCTGAGTGCCAACGCCGCTTATGTGCACCTGTGCAGCAACGAGACCATCCACGGGGTCGAGTTCCACGAGTTGCCCGACTTGGCCGCGCTCGGCAGCACGGCCCCGCTGGTGATCGACTGCTCGTCGCAGATCGCGTCGCGGCCTGTGGACTGGTCGCGCGTGGGCCTGGCCTTCGCCGGCGCCCAGAAGAACATCGGGCCCGCCGGGCTCACCATCGTCATCGTGCGTGAAGACCTGCTCGGCCATGCACTGCCCGTCTGCCCGTCTGCCTTCGACTACAAGACCGTGGCCGACAACGCCTCGATGTACAACACGCCGCCGACCTACGCGATCTACATCGCCGGGCTGGTGTTCCAGTGGCTCAAGGCCCAGACCCATGGCGATGCCCGTGGTGTGGCTGCCATGGAGGCCCGCAACATCGAGAAGGCCGCCTTGCTGTACGACTTCATCGACAGCTCCGAGTTCTACCGCAACCCGGTCGCGCCCGCAGCGCGTTCGCGCATGAACGTGCCGTTTTTCCTGCGTGACGATGCCCTCAACGACGAGTTCGTGAATGGCGCCCGCGCGGCCAATCTGCTGCAGTTGCGCGGCCACAAGCTGGTTGGCGGCATGCGCGCCAGCCTGTACAACGCGATGCCGCTCGCCGGGGTGCAAGCCCTGGTCGGCTACATGCGAGAATTTGCTACCCGCCATGGCTGATTCCCCCTCTGCACCCAACCCCGCCCTGCTCGCGCTGCGCACGCAGATCGATGCGGTCGACCGCGACCTGCTCGCCCTGCTGAACCGCCGTGCCGGCCTCGCACTCGAGGTGGGTGAGGTCAAGAAGCTCGAGGGCTCGGTGGCGTTTCGCCCCGAGCGCGAAGCGCAGGTCATCGACGGGCTCAAATCGGTCAACCCCGGGCCGCTGAAAGCCGACAGCGTCGCGCCCATCTGGCGCGAGATCATGTCGGCCTGCCGGGCCCTCGAAACCCCGACGCGCGTGGCCTACCTCGGCCCGGCCGGCACGTTCAGCGAGGAAGCCGCAGTGGGCTTCTTCGGCTCGTCCATCGTCAAGGTGCCATGCGCCAGTTTCGATGAGGTCTTCCACGTCACCTCCACCGGTGCCGCCGACTTCGGCGTGGTGCCAGTTGAAAACTCCACCGAAGGTGTGGTGGCGCGTTCGCTCGACCTCTTTCTCACCACGCCGCTGTTCATCATCGGCGAGACCAGCCTCTTCGTGCGCCACAACCTGATGCGCCGCGAGAGCTCGCTGGAGAACATCACGGCCGTGTGCGCCCATCCGCAGGCGCTGGCCCAATGCCACGCCTGGCTGAGCAACCACCTGCCGAATGTGGAACGCCGCCCGGTGTCGAGCAACGCCGAAGGCGCACGCCTGGCGGCCGCCGACCCGAGCCTCGCCGCCATTGCCAGCCTGCGTGCCAGCAGCGAATACGGCCTGCACGTGGTGGCCCCCGCCATTCAAGACGACGCCCACAACCGCACCCGCTTTGCCATCGTCACCAACCCGACTCGTCACCCGCAGCCCCAGGCTTCGGGCCACGACTGCACGAGCCTCGTGCTGTCGGTGACCAACCGGCCCGGTGCCGTGCACGACATGCTGGTGCCCCTCAAGACCCATGGCGTGTCGATGACCCGGTTCGAGTCGCGCCCTGCGCGCTCAGGCCAGTGGGAGTACTACTTCTACATCGACCTCCAAGGCCACCCCGATCAACCTCATGTGGCCACCGCCTTGCGTGAATTGCGCGAGGTCTGCGCATTCTTCAAGGTGCTGGGCACCTACCCGATTGACGTGCACTGAACGTCGGCACGACAAGAAAGCAACCGCACGATGTTCAACCAGCTTGGCGTGATTGGCTGCGGCCTGATGGGCGGCTCGTTTGCGCTCGCCCTCAAACGGGCGGGACTCGTGAAGCGTGTCATCGGCTACAGCAAGTCGCCCTCCACCACCGAGCGCGCCAAGCGCCTCGGTGTCATTGACGACACGGCCGAGTCGGCCCTCCTCGCGGTGTCGGGCTCCGACATCGTGCTGATGGCCGTGCCCGTGTCCGCAAGCGAAGCCACCTTCAAGGCCATCTGCCATCTGGTGGAGCCGGGTGTGCTGCTGATGGACGTGGGCTCGACCAAGCGCGACGTGGTCGACGCCGCACGCCGCGTGCTGAAAGACCGCATCGGCTCCTTCGTGCCGGCCCACCCCATTGCGGGCAAGGAGGTATCGGGCATTGCCCATGCCGATGCCACGCTGTATGCGGGCCGTCAGGTCATCATCACGCCGCTGCCACAGACCTCGCTGGAAATGGTGCAAAAGGCGACCGACGCCTGGTCGGCCATCGGCGCCCAGGTGCTGCGCATGACGCCCGAAAATCACGACGCCGCGTTTGCCGCCGTGAGCCACCTGCCGCACATGCTCGCCTTCGCGTTTTTCAGCTCGGTGGCCAAGCAACCGGCCGGGCGCGACTTTCTCTCTCTGGCCGGTCCGGGCTTTCGTGACTTCACCCGCATTGCGGCGAGTGACCCGGAAGTCTGGCGCGACATCCTCATGTCGAACCGCGAAGAGATCCTCAAGCAGTCGCTGCGCTTTCGCCACACGCTCGACGCGCTGGAGCACGTCATCAAGACGGGCAACGTGGAAGCGCTCGAAGACCTGATCCGCAACGCCTCCGACGCGCGCGCCAACTGGCAGATGGGTGCTGCCAAGCCCGGTACGCCGCGCTGAGTTCCTGATCCAACGGGCGCGCACGCCACGCGCCTCCTTGTGGCGGCGTTCGCCGCTGCGCCCTGTCTTTGCTGTTGTGTTGCCCGCGTCGCCGCTGTCCGAACATGTTCACCATTCCGTTTCTCGACCTCCCGCCCCTGCGTTCGGCGCAGGGCACGGTGCGCCTGCCCGGCTCCAAGAGCATCTCCAACCGCGTGCTGCTGCTCGCCGGCCTGTGCGAAGGCACGACGCGCGTTCACGACCTGCTCGACTCCGACGACACCCGGGTCATGCTCGATGCGCTGGTAACGTTGGGCTGCAAGGTGACGGCCGAAGGCGCCGTCTGGCTCATCACCGGCATCGGCGGTCGACTAGGCGTGAACGGTGCGGCCCGCAAGGCCGACATCTTCCTGGGCAACTCGGGCACCTCCACCCGCTCGCTCACGGCTGCACTCGCCCTCCTGAGCGCCACCCAAGGCGGTGAGTTCGACATCCGTGGTGTGCCACGCATGCACGAGCGGCCGATCGGCGACCTGATCGACGCCCTGCTGCCACTGGGCTGTCCGGTCACCTACCTGGGCGAGCCCGGCTTTCCGCCGCTGCGTCTGGGGGACGGCACGGCGCGTGCCTTGTCACTCGACCGGCCCCTCCGAGTGCGCGGCAACGTCTCGAGTCAGTTCCTCACCGGCCTCTTGCTCGGCCTGCCGCTTGTGGCCTCCGACCAAGACGTGGTCGTCGAAGTGGAAGGTGAACTGATCTCCGCGCCGTACATCGCCATCACGCTGAACCTGCTCGAGAAGTTCGGCGTGACGGTGCGCAACGAGAACTGGTCGCGCTTCGTCATTCCTGCGGGCAGCACGCTGCGCTCCCCCGGCACGCTGCATGTGGAGGGCGACGCCTCATCGGCCTCGTACTTCGTGGCCCTCGGCGCAATTGCCAGCACGGCAGCACCACTGCGCATCGAAGGCATGGGCGGACAGTCGATCCAGGGCGACCTGCGCTTCATCGACGCCGCACAGGCCATGGGTGCCAAGGTCGTGACGGGTGACCACTGGATCGAGGTCTCGCGGGGGCAGTGGCCATTGAAGGCCATCACGCTCGACTGCAACCACATCCCGGACGCCGCCATGACCCTGGCCGTCATGGCCTTGTATGCCGAAGGCACGACCCGGCTGACCAACATCGCCAGCTGGCGCGTGAAAGAGACCGACCGCATCGCCGCCATGGCCACCGAGCTGCGAAAACTCGGGGCCACCGTGGCCGAAGGCGCCGACTTCATCGAAGTCACCGCGCCCGCCACTTGGTCTGCAGCCGACATCCACACCTACGACGACCACCGCATCGCGATGTGCTTCTCGCTGGCGGCGTTCAACCCACTGTCCGCCGTGCCCCATTCTGCGGCGGCCGAGCTGCCCGTGCGCATCCTCGACCCGCGCTGCGTGGGCAAGACCTTCCCCGACTACTTCGAGACCTTCTTCGATGTGGTGCAGGCGAAGACTGAAGACATCCCTGTCATCACCATCGACGGCCCCACCGCTTCCGGCAAGGGCACGCTGGCGAGCGCCGTGGCCCAGTCCATCGGGTACCACTTCCTCGACTCGGGCGCGCTCTACCGCGCCACGGCGCTGGCCGCTCTGCGCGCCGGGGCCTCCGAAACCGACGAAGCCGCACTCACCGCGCTGGCCGCGGGGCTCAAGCTGCGCTTCGTCGCCCACAAGATCTGGCTCGGCGCCGATGAAGTGAGCGACGAATTGCGCCAGGAACACGTCGGCGCGCTGGCCTCCAAGGTGTCAGTCTTCCCGGGCGTCAGGGCCGCGCTGCTGGCGCTGCAGCTGTCGCACCGTCGCTTGCCCGGGCTCGTCGCCGACGGGCGCGACATGGGCACGGTGATCTTCCCCGGGGCCGACCTGAAGGTGTTCGTGACGGCCAGTGCGGCCGTGCGCGCGGAGCGCAGGGTTAAGCAATTGATTTCTAAGGGTATTTCGGCTAATATCGACAGTCTTCGTGCTGATTTGGAAGCCCGTGACGCCCGCGATCAATCGCGCAGCGTTTCACCTCTGAAACCCGCCGAAGATGCGCTCTTGCTCAACAACTCCGAGCTCTCCGTCGACGCCTGTGTGTCGGTGGTCCTCGGGTGGTGGCAAGAGCGGCAACCGTTTGACGTGCCGTCTGGCGCCTGAATCATCAGGACCGGGCAACACGACAGACACCTGATCGGCCCGCTGCTTTCCCTTCTGCGCCGCATGGCGTGCCAAGGCAGCGGTTTTTCAACCTAACCCGCAGCAATCCCGCTGCACCGGAAAGTCCCCCATGTCCCAAACCCAAACCTCCGCCCCTGAAGGGATGGAATCTTTTGCCGCCTTGTTCGAAGAATCCCTGACCCGGTCAGAGATGCGCACCGGCGAAGTCATCACTGCAGAAGTGGTGCGCGTCGAGCACAGCTTCGTGGTGGTGAACGCAGGCCTCAAGTCCGAAGCCTACGTGCCAATCGAAGAATTCAAGAACGACCAGGGCGAGCTCGAAGTCCAAGTCGGTGACTTCGTCTCCGTCGCGATCGATGCCGTTGAAAACGGCTACGGCGACACGATCCTGTCGCGTGACAAGGCCAAGCGCCTGGCCTCGTGGCTGTCGCTCGAAACCTCGCTGGAATCCGGCGAATTCGTAAGCGGCACCGTCAATGGCAAGGTCAAGGGCGGCCTGACCGTTCTGGTCAATGGCATCCGCGCCTTCCTGCCTGGTTCCCTGCTCGACACGCGCCCTGTCAAGGACATGAGCCCGTTCGAAGGCAAGACCATGGAGTTCAAGGTCATCAAGCTCGACCGCAAGCGCAACAACGTCGTGCTGTCACGCCGTGCCGTGGTCGAAGCCTCGATGGGCGAAGAGCGCAGCAAGCTGCTGAGCACCCTGTCCGAAGGCGCCATCGTCAACGGCGTGGTCAAGAACATCACCGAATACGGTGCGTTCGTGGACCTCGGCGGCATCGACGGCCTGCTGCACATCACCGACATGGCATGGCGTCGTGTGCGTCACCCGAGCGAAGTGGTCACGGTCGGCCAAGAGCTGCAAGCCAAGGTCCTCAAGTTCGACGCCGAAAAGAACCGCGTCTCGCTGGGCATCAAGCAACTGGGCGACGATCCATGGCACGGTGTGTCGCGTCGTTACCCCAACAGCACCCGCCTGTTCGGCAAGATCACCAACATCGCCGACTACGGCGCGTTTGTTGAAATCGAGCCGGGCATCGAAGGTCTGGTGCACGTGTCCGAAATGGACTGGACCAACAAGAACGTTGCGCCCAACAAGATCGTGTCCCTGGGTGACGAAGTCGAAGTCATGGTCCTCGAGATCGACGAAGACAAGCGCCGCATCAGCCTGGGCATGAAGCAGTGCAAGACCAACCCGTGGGAAGAATTCTCCGGTACGGTTCAGCGCGGCGACCGCGTCAAGGGCCCTGTCAAGTCCATCACCGACTTCGGCGTGTTCGTCGGCCTGTCGGCTGGCATCGACGGTCTGGTTCACCTGTCCGACCTCTCGTGGCACGAGCCAGGCGAAACCGCCGTTCGCAACTACAAGAAGGGCCAGGAAGTCGAAGCCATCGTTCTGGCAGTCGACGTGGAGCGCGAGCGCATTTCCCTCGGCATCAAGCAGCTCGACTCCGATCCGTTCACCAGCTTCACCTCGATCAATGATCGTGGCGCCGCTGTGACCGGCAAGGTCAAGACTGTCGACGCCCGTGGCGCTGAAATCGAGCTGACCGAAGACGTCACCGGCTACCTGCGCGCTTCCGAAATCAGCCGTGACCGCGTCGAAGACGCACGCAACGTGCTGAAGGAAGGCGACGAAGTCAACGCCGTGATCATCAACGTCGACCGCAAGACGCGTTCGATCCAGTTGTCGATCAAGGCCAAGGACAACGTCGACCAGCAAGAAGCCATGCAGCGTCTGTCGCAGACCAGCGAGCGTGAAAACGCTGGCACCACCAGCCTGGGCGCTCTGCTGCGCGCCAAGCTGGACAACCAGAACAACAGCTGATCGTTGTTCTGTCGCCGAAACCCCAAGCCGAACTGCAGGACTGAATGACACGCTCCGACCTCGTGACCCAGCTGGCTGAGAAATTCAGCCAATTGACCCACCGCGATACGGAGTTCGCCGTCAAGACGATCCTGGATGCGATGTCCGACGCCCTCGCGCGTCAGCATCGCATCGAGATTCGGGGTTTCGGCAGTTTTTCGATCAACCGCCGCCCACCGCGTGTGGGGCGCAATCCCCGCTCCGGTGAGCAGGTGGTGATCCCCGAGAAGCTCGTTCCCCATTTCAAGCCTGGCAAGGCGTTGCGCGAAGCCGTCGATGCCCAGGTGCCTGTCGAAGATCCGTCTGTGCTGAAAGCTGCGCCCGCAGCGCTTCCCCTCGACGATTGAGGCCCCCCGCCGCACGCTGTGGCGCGATGAGCGCTCCTCGAACGCTGCTGCCGCCCTCCCCCTGCTGCCGTCTGGCGCGGGAGCTCCCTGAGTGTGAACACGCCCTAGAATGAACGACGGAGCTGTGTGATGCGCATCATTGTCTGGCTCATTCGAGCCGCCCTCTTTTTCTCCCTGTTTGCATTTGCGCTGAACAACCAGCATGAGGCCAGCCTCAAGTGGTTCTTCAGCCAGCAGTGGCGTGCGCCGATGGTGTTCATCGTGCTCGCCGCCTTCACGCTTGGCTGCGTGGTGGGAGGCCTGGCCGTGGCGCCGAGCTGGTGGAAACACCGCAAGCTGGCCCGCAGCCGCAAGCCCGCTGCCGATGCGCTCAACCCGGCCGAGCCGGTGACCACCGAAAACCTTCCCCTCGACTCTCACCCTGCACGCCATGGCGTTTGACCTTCAATGGCTGCTGCTCGGCCTGCCGCTTGCATTTGCCCTCGGCTGGCTCGGCTCGCGACTCGACTTGAGGCAATGGAAGCGTGAACAGCGCGAGTCGCCCAAGGCCTACTTCAAGGGCCTGAACCTGCTGCTCAACGAACAGCAAGACAAGGCCATAGACGCCTTCATCGAGGCTGTACAACACGACCCCGACACCTCCGACCTGCATTTCGCGCTGGGCAACCTGTTCCGCCGCCGCGGAGAGTACGAGCGTGCGGTGCGGGTGCATGAGCACCTGCTGAACCGGGCCGACTTGCCGCGCGCCGAGCGCGACCGCGCCCAGCATGCCCTCGCCCACGACTTCATGAAGGCCGGCCTGTTCGACCGCGCCGAGCAAGCCTTCCAGGCGCTGGAAGGCAGCAGCTTCGACACCGAAGCCCGCCTGGCCTTGCTGAGCCTGCACGAACGCTCACGCGACTGGCAGCCGGCGGTCGACGTGGCCCGCAAGCTCGAACAGGTGGGCACAGGCTCGTTCTCGGCCCGCATCGCCCACTACTGGTGTGAGCTCGCGCTTGAAGCCGATGCCCGCCAACAACCCGCTGAAGGCGACGTGGCCTTGCAGCATGCCCGCGAGGCATCCCCCGAAGCCGCGCGCCCCCTGGTGCTCGCCGGCCAGCGCGCCCGCCACCTCGGCCAGCACGATGTGGCCCTGCGCGCCTGGAGCGAACTGCTGGCCATCCAGCCTGCATCCTTCAACCTCGTGGCACGCGACTACGCGGCCAGCGCGGCGGCTTGCGGCCAGGAGAAAGCCGCACTCGAGCGACTGCGCGACCTGTACCGCCGAGCCCCCAGCATGGACCTGCTGGCCGCCATCGCCACGCTCGACTCCGCGCCACAGGCCCAACGCCAGCGCCTGCTGAGCCACATCCAAGAACAACCCACGCTTTCGGCCGCACAGGAACTGCTGCGCCAGAGCGCCGGCGAAGCCCTGAGTGCGGAAGAAACGCAAGGCCTGCGAGAGGCCGTGGGCCGGGCGGCCAAGCCCCTGCAGCGCTACCGCTGCGCCGCCTGCGGCTTCGAAGCCCAGCACTATTTCTGGCAATGCCCGGGCTGCCTCAGCTGGGACAGCTACCCCCCGCAACGCCTGGAGGATTTCTGATGGACAGCCGCCTGACCCGCGCGCACATGGCCGCATCGCGCGTGCTCGTGGTGGGAGACGCCATGCTCGACCGCTATTGGTTCGGCGCGGTCGAACGCATCTCCCCCGAGGCACCGGTGCCCGTGGTGCGAGTCACCCGCGAAGAAGAACGCCTGGGTGGCGCCGCCAATGTGGCGCTCAATGTGAAGACCTTGGGTGCCCAGGCCACGCTGCTCACCGTGGTGGGCGAAGACGAACCCGCACGCAAGCTCAAGCAACTGCTCGAAACGCAAGGGGTCTCCACGCTGCTCGGCCACGACCCGCAGCTCTACACCATCGTCAAGCTGCGTGTCATCGGCCGGGCCCAGCAGCTCATTCGCGTCGACTTCGAGAACTCGCCCGACCACGAGGTGCTGCACGGCATGCTCACCGACTTCGAACGGGTGTTGCCCGAGTACGAGGCCGTGCTGTTCTCCGACTACGGCAAGGGCGGGCTCACCCACATCCCGCGCATGATCGAACTCGCGCGTGCGGCGGGCAAGCCCGTGCTCATCGATCCCAAGGGCAGCGACTACAGCCGCTACGCAGGCGCGACAGTCATCACACCCAACCGCGCCGAACTGGCGCAGGTGATCGGCCCGTGGCGCAACGAGGCCGAGCTGCACGAGCGCGCGCAAGCGCTGCGCCGCGAGCACGGCCTGGCCAACCTGTTGCTCACCCGCTCCGAAGAAGGCATGTCCCTCTTCGACGATGAAGGTCACATCCAGGTGCCTGCGCAGGCGCGCGAGGTGTTCGACGTGACCGGCGCGGGCGACACCGTCATCGCCTCGTTGGCCGCCCTGCTGGCCTGCGGCCTCAGCCTTCGCGAAGCACTGCCGCTGGCCAACCGCGCAGGCGGCATCGTGGTGGGCAAGTTCGGCACGGCCACCGTGTCGTATGACGAATTGCTGGGCTGACCCGGTGTCAGCCCACGACAGTCGATCCAAGGAGTTCTCATGAAAGTGGTGGTCACAGGCGCAGCCGGCATGATCGGCAGCAACCTCGTTCACGGGCTCAACGCCTTGGGGGTGGACGACGTCATTGCGGTCGACGACCTCACCGACGGCCCCAAGTACCGCAACCTGCTCGGCGCACGGCTGAGCGACTACTTCGACCGCAGCGAGTTCTACACGCGCTTTGCGCGGGGCGAGTTCGGCGTGGTCGACGCCGTGTTCCACGAGGGCGCCTGCTCCGACACCATGGAGCACAACGGCCGCTACATGATGGACAACAACTACCGTTGTTCCAAGGAGCTGCTCGACAACTGCCTGCGCCAGGGCACGCGCCTGCTGTACGCATCGTCCGCTGCGACTTATGGCGGCAGCGACACCTTCCGCGAAGAGTCGGCCTTCGAGCACCCGCTCAACGTCTACGGCTACTCCAAGCTGCTGTTCGACAACGTCGTGCGCCGGCTGCTCCCGAGCCCGACATCGCAGATCGTGGGCTTCCGCTACTTCAACGTGTACGGCCCGCGCGAGCAGCACAAGGGCCGCATGGCCTCGGTGGCTTTCCACCACTTCAACCAGTTCCGCGAGACAGGCAAGGTCAAGCTGTTCGGCGAGTACGGCGGCTACGGCCCGGGGGCGCAGGTGCGCGACTTCGTCGCAGTGGATGACGTCGTGGCGGTGAACCTGTGGTTTATGCAGCACCCCGACCAGAGCGGCATCTTCAACCTCGGCACCGGCCGCGCGCAGGCCTTCAACGACGTGGCCGTGGCCACGGTGAATGCCTCGCGTGCTCTGGCTGGCCAAGCAGCCTTGCCACTGAATGAACTCGTGGCGCAGGGCCTTGTCGAGTACATCGGCTTTCCCGACGCGCTGGTGGGCAAGTACCAGTGCTACACACAGGCCGACCTCACGCGCCTGCGCTCAACCGGCTGCCATCACGCCTTCGCCGATGTGGCCACAGGGGTGAGCCGCTACGTGGCCTGGATGGCGCAGCAGAAGGGCTGATCGCCTCACATCACACGGCCACCCTGCGGGGCCCGTGAGTTTCGACCCCGATTGCAAAGGCGGCTGTGCGCCCTGCCCTGTCTACAGTGCCCTCAGGGGCACGGACAGGCTGTGCCCCCTTGTCAAAAAGGAGTCATTGCATGATCAAGAAACTGCTGTGTGCGCTTGCACTGTTCGTGGCGCACAGCGCCTTCGCCGCGGTCGACGTCAACAAGGCCGACCAGGCCACGCTCGAAACCGTCAAGGGCATCGGCCCGTCCATGTCCACACGCATCCTCGACGAGCGCAAGAAAAACGCCTTCAAGGACTGGCCCGACCTGGTCGACCGCGTGAAGGGCGTGGGCGAAGGTTCAGCCGCCCGCTACTCCAAAGAAGGCCTCACTGTGAACGGCGCCAGCTTCACTCCGTCCGAGCAAGTCGCCAAGACCGACAAGAAGCCATTCGGCAAAGCACCCGCCGCCACCGAAGCCAAGAAGTAAGCGCAGCAAGCGCGAAGCCAGACCCGCCGCACCCCTCACGCATGTCAGACCCACCGCATGCCCCTGGTGCGCGCCATCGCTGCAAGGCATCCAAGATCCGGAGGCCCTCCCACGGAGGGCCATCCGTCACGTTAATCACAAGGGGCCAACGATTGTGATCGCCGGATCTGCTTGCTCGACTACGGCGGCTTTTCTGCGGCGCACTCGAGGCCGAAGCGACAGCGAGGCCGCCCCATCCAGCAACTCGCGAAGGAACGGGTCTCCCGGCCCGATGCGAGGCGCCCCCTCGGGGGGCAGGACCGAAGGGACGTGGGGGCTCCATCACTCCAGCTCGGCGGTATAGAACCCACTCTCCAAAGCCGGCCCACGCGGCACAAGGCGCCGGTCCCAGCGGAAGAACTGAATCACCTCTTCTCGGCGGGCCAGCGTGTCGGCCAGGCCCATCTCGACCAACTCACGCGTGTACGGTGACTCGAACAGCAGGTAGCTCGCCAGCGCGGCACCTTTGGCATCGCTGCCCTTGCCCGACACGCCCACGCCACGCAACAGGGCGCGCACCGGCGCGGGCAGGCTGTCGAGGTGCTTGGCGGCCATGTCGTCCAGGCGCTCGGTGGGTGCAATCACCAGCACCTCGATGGGGCGCAGCGAGGTGTTCGCCAAGGCCTCAGGCGGCAGCAGCGCCAGTGTGTTGTTGATGCGTTGCAGCCGCTCCACGTCCACCGCCAATGCGTCCAGAAAGATGTTGGACAGCGCGTGGCCGGCGATCTGCGCGAGATTGGGGTACACCCCCGCCACCTTGCGCTTGCCAGGCGGCTCGTGCATGCGGCCCGCACCGATCACCAGAATGCGGTTGGCACCCAGGTGCACCGCCGGCGAGATGGGGGCCGACTGGCGCATCGAGCCGTCACCGAAGTACTCGGTGTTGCCATCGAACTGCAAAGGCACAGGCGGAAACACGAAAGGAATGGCGGCCGACGCCAGCAGATGCTGCACCGTGATGTCGTCGCGAATGGCCACACGCTGCGATCGATTCCACGGCACGAAGTCTTTCACGGCATCGTAGAAGGTGACGTGGGTGCCTGAGCTGTAACTCGAGGCCGTGACCGCCAGTGCCTGCAGGTGACCTGCGTCCATCAGGCCGCGAAGGCGGTCGACCTTCACCATGCTGGTGAGCAGCTCTTCGAGCGGCGAGTTGTCGAGCAGCGAGCGCTGGCGCGCACGGCGCCAGCGGGCAATGACCCAGCCCAGCGACATCATGGTGAGCCAGCGTGCGCCCGTGCGAATGACACCGAGCGCGTCGGCCCGGTACACCTGTTCGGCGCGGAAGTTCTCCCACACCGATGACAGCGCCGCCACCGCACCGTCGAAGTCATCGCAGTGGGTGGCCAGTGCGGCAGCGTTGATGGCGCCGGCAGAGGTGCCAGTGATGACGGGAAACGGGTTGGTCTTGTCCCACGGCGCGGTTTCGCGCCGGATCTGGGCCACACCCTTGAGGACCCCCACCTGATATGCCGCGCGGGCGCCCCCCCCTGTGAGGATGAGGCCGGTGATGTCGTCTTTTTGAGGCATGGCCCCAGTGTAGACAGGGTCTGCCCGCGGCTGATTGGGGTCAGCCCCCAGAGCGCGTCAAAACGTGACGCTCACACCACGAAAAAACGCGGCAGGGTTCGGTCAGATTGACCGAACCCTGCCGCGCTGATGGAGATCGGATCTCAGCGGTTGCCGTGATCCCGCCCGCCATGATCGGGCCGTCCGTTGCCTGGACGGCCATGGTCGGGGCGACCGTGACCGGGGCCGCCTGGGCGTTGGTCTGGTCCGCGTCCTGGGCGGTTGAAGTTTTCATGCACCCGAGGGCGTGGCGGGGGGTTGTAGTGCCCGTGCTGTCCATGGTGAGGGCGGCCGTGGTCAGGGCGCACATGCGGAGGACGGTGCTCTGGATATGGACGGTATCCTGGATGTGGACGGTGCGCATGGTGCGGCACATAGTGGTCGCGATACCAGTCCTGGCGCACGAAATACACCGGTTGGCCGCAGGCGTTGTAGCGCCCGCAATACCGGCGCCAGTGGCGGGCGTGACCTGGAGGCACGTGCAGGTAGATGGGGCGGCGCTCCACCACCACGGCCGGTTGCGAAATGATCATGGGCTCGTCGTAGATGAACGACGGCTGCACCGGCACATTGCCGATGTCGACACGGCCGTATGCGCCGGGCTTGTTCACATGCACCGTCACACCCACGGCCGCCGAGGCACTGGCGCCCAGCAATGCCAGGCCAAGCGAAAGCAGCATCTTCTTCATGGTCTTCCTTTGCAATGTCTCTGTACCCACTGAACGCGCGAGACGGGCGTTTCGCCGACACGTCCTTCGAAACCGGCTGGTCAGGCCGGCAGGTCGTAGACCACCCGGGTCCGTCCGCGGTTGCTGACTTGCCACTGGGCGAGTGCGGCATCGGTCGGGAAAAACCGGCTTTCGTCGCCCAGATCGAGTTCGGCCGACGCTGTTTCTCGGTGCAGCACGAGCCGAACCGACAAGCCCTGCACCACTGGCCCCTGTTCGGTGGTGACACGCCGCCCCGGATGCTCCTTGAGCACCTCGGCCACCGGCGGCACGCTGCCGTTCACTTCCACCCGCAGGTACTTGCCGAAGCGGCAGCGTGCACCGGCCAGGTCCCACACCTGCTGCACGTTGAGCCGCATGCCGCCTGAGAATCGATCCGGCTGGACCTTGCCCATCACGATGATGAGTTCATCGTCCTTGAGCAAATCTTTATGGGCATTGAGCAATTCTTCGTTGGCGACCGACTCGATGTACTCGGTCTTGTCGTCGAGACGGAAGATCGCCACGCGGCCTCGCTGGCCGTTGATGACACGCAAGTCGCTCACGATGCCGGCCAGCAACTGGGGCTCGCGGGTGTCGATGAGGTCGGCGATGGCCCGCTTGGCGAACTGCCGCACCTCCTGCACGCTCTGGTCGAACAGGTGGCCCGAGAGGTAGAAGCCGATGGCCGTCTTCTCGAGCGTGAGGCACTCCTTGATGCTCCAGGGCTCCGCATGCACGAGCGCGGGCTCCTGCGTGGAGGCCGCATGCGAGTCGCCGAAGTCGAACAAGCCGCCCTGGTCGGCATGCGCCGCTTGCGAGTCGGCGAATTCGAAGGCCAGCGGCACACTCGCCAGCACCATCGAGCGCTCGGGGTGCAGCAGGTCGAACGCCCCGCCTTTGATGAGCGCCTCGACCGTGCGTTTGTTGATGCGGGCACGGTCCACACGCGCGCAGAAGTCGAACAGGCTCTTGAACGGCCCACCCTCGTTGCGTGCGGCCACGATGGCCTCGATGGCGCTCTGGCCCGTGCCCTTGATGGCACCGAGCCCGTAGCGCACGAGCTTCTTTTCGACCGGCTCGAAGCGGTAGCCGCCTGTGTTGATGTTGGGCGGCTCGAAGGTGATGCCGAGCATCACCGCATCGTCGTGGAAGATCTTGAGCTTGTCGGTGTCGTCGAGGGCGACACTCATGTTGGCCGCCGTGAACTCGGCCAGGTAGTGCACCTTGAGCCAGGCCGTGTGGTACGCCAGCAGCGCGTAGGCGGCAGCGTGCGACTTGTTGAAGCCGTAGCCCGCGAACTTCTCCATCAGGTCGAAGATTTCGTTGGCCTTGGTCTCGCCGATGCCGTTCTTGGCGGCACCCTCGGCGAAGGTGGCGCGGTGGGCCACCATCTCCTCGAGCTTCTTCTTGCCCATGGCGCGGCGAAGCAAGTCGGCGCCGCCGAGCGAATAGCCGCCCACAAGCTGGGCGACCTGCATCACCTGCTCCTGGTAGACCATGATGCCGTAGGTCTCCTGCAGCACCTCTTTCATCAGCGGGTGCGGGTACTCGACCTCTTCGCGGCCGTGCTTGCGTGCGCAGAAGCTCGGGATCAGGTCCATCGGACCCGGCCGGTACAGCGCCACGAGCGCGATGATGTCCTCGAACACGCTCGGCTTGGCGTCTTTCAGCATGCGCTGCATGCCCGAGCTTTCAAGCTGGAACACGGCAACCGTCTTGCCCTCGCTCATCAGCTGGTAGGCGCCGCGGTCGGTAAGCGGGATGTTCTCGAGCAGGAAGTTGGCCTGCGCCGGATGCCGCGCGCGGATGAAGTCCTTGGCCATCTCGAGGATGGTCAGCGTGGCCAGGCCCAGGAAGTCGAACTTCACGAGGCCGATGGCCTCCACGTCGTCCTTGTCGAATTGCGAGACCGCGCTATCGCTGCCCGGCTGCATGTAGAGCGGGCAGAAGTCGGTGATCTTGCCCGGGGCGATGAGCACACCCCCGGCATGCATGCCGATGTTGCGCACCATACCCTCCACGCGCTCGGCGAGTGCCAGGAGCTCGGCCACTTCTTCTTCGTTCTTCTCGCGCAGTTCGATTTCCGGTGCTTCGACCCGCGCATAGATGACGCTGCTGTCGGGCTTGTCTCCGGGGCGCTTGAGTGTGACGGTCTTGCCCGGGGGCGCCGGCACGAGCTTGGCGATGCCGTCCACGTGGCCGTAGCCCATGCCGAGCACGCGGCCCACGTCGCGCAGTGCGGCCTTCGCGGCCATGGTGCCGAAGGTCGCGATCTGGCTGACGGCCTCTCGGCCGTATTTGTCTTTCACGTAGTCGATGACGCGGTCGCGGTTGCCCTGACAGAAGTCGATGTCGAAGTCGGGCATGGACACGCGGTCCGGGTTCAGGAAGCGCTCGAACAGCAGGTTGTAGCGCAGCGGGTCGAGGTCGGTGATCTTGAGCGCATAGGCCACGAGCGAGCCGGCGCCCGAGCCCCGGCCCGGCCCGACCGGGCAGCCGTTGTTCTTGGCCCAGATGATGAAGTCGGCCACGATCAGGAAGTAGCCCGGGAAGCCCATCTTCAGGATCGTGTTGATCTCGAAGTCGAGCCGCTGCACATAGCGGTCGTTCTGCTTGGCGCGCTCGGTGGCATCGGGATACAGATGCACCATCCGATCCTTGAGGCCTTCGTGCGAGGCGTAGCGGAAGTAGTCGTCCGGCACCATGCGTTCGCCGTTGACCTCGGGCGTCGGGAACTCCGGCAGTTGCGGCTTGCCGAGCACGAGCGTGAGGCTGCAGCGGCGCGCGATCTCGACCGTGTTCTGCACGGCGCTCGGGATATCGGCGAACAAGGCCTCCATCTCGGCCTGCGTCTTGAAATGCTGCTCGCGGTTGAAGCGTTTGACGCGCCGCGGGTTGGTGAGCGTTTCACCTTCGGCCACACACACGCGGGCCTCGTGGGCCTCGAAGTCTTCGGGTG
>JBEGTX010000159.1:0-11651 GCA_041179165.1 Pseudomonadota bacterium
TCGGAAACTTCATCGCCAAGATCAGCGCCGCGCCCTTGTCCGACAACGTGCGCGCGCTCACCGGCAAAGAGGTCGAGCACGGCGACAGCGAGTCGGCCCTGCGCGACCTGGTCGTGGCGCATTTTCGCGATCAGGGTGCGAGCTACGACATCCGCGCCCAGCTGTGCGTGAACACGAGCGACCAGCCGATCGAGGACGCGTCCATCCGCTGGAGCGAATCGCAATCGCCGCAACAGTCCATCGCCACGCTGACCTTCGCGCCACAAGAAGCCTACAGCCCGGCGCGGCGTGTGTTTGCGGACGATGTGCTGTCATTCAACCCCTGGCACGGCATCGAAGCGCATCGTCCGCTCGGCTCCATCATGCGGGTGCGCAAGCAAGCGTATGAGAGCTCGTCGCGCTTTCGGCATGAGATGAATGTGCAGCCGCGGCGTGAGCCGGTAGGGATCGAGGAGCTGCCGGATTGATCCCCCGTTCGCCCACCGCGAGGCAACACGGTGACAGGTCAACTGAGCGGACTTGACCGCCCATTTCCGCATGGTTTCAAAACCAGCATGGAATCCCAGTTGTGGCATTCTTCCCTTTGTGAACTGAACGTCCAGAGGTGTCGCATGTCAATCCCCGTCGAAATCTTGGAGATCGAGCTTCTGAAGCTCCCTCCCGCGGAACGCTCTCGCCTATTGGACAGTTTGCTGGCCAGCCTCAATCCCGATCCGGAGTGGGAGGATGCATGGGGCCTGGAGATTGACCGGAGAGAGGCCGCAATCGCTGCAGGAAATGCCTCGTGGCGGTCTGGTGAGGAGCTGGTATCTCGCCTGGGCGCCAAGCTGTCATGAACTATCGCCTTTCCTCTGAAGCAGAGGATGAGGTTGAGCAAGCAGTCGATTTTTATACCCAACAGGCCAGCAAGCTCGTGGCCCTCGCATTCTTGGCAGAGTTCGCCAGAACGGCACGCCTCGTTGCAGCGAATCCCTGCATCGGAACCCGAACATCTCGCGGTTGACGGCGCTTTCCCTTGCACCGGTTTCCCTACTCGCTGATTTACCGCGTCGAAGAAGATTGCATCTGCATCGGCGCTGTCGCGCATCACAGTCGCAGGCCGGGCTATTGGGGCGGCCGGGCATAGGCCTCGCCCCAGCAGCTCGCGCTTCCACGGAATGTGATGCAGCTGTCCACCAAAAGCGGCACAGGTCGCGCAAGTCCGTAAAATCCCAGCTTTTGCACATCCCCACAGGAGCCTAGCCATGTCGATGGCCGATCGCGACGGAAAAATCTGGATGGACGGGCAGCTGGTGGACTGGCGTGACGCCAACATCCACGTGCTCAGCCACACCCTGCACTACGGGTGCGGCGCGTTCGAGGGTGTTCGCGCCTACAACACCGTTCACGGCACGGCCATCTTTCGCCTGAAGGAGCACACGCAGCGGCTCTTCAACAGCGCCAAGATCCTGCGCATGAAGATCCCGTTCAGCTTCGACGAGATCCTGCAGGCGCAGATTGATGTGGTGCGCGAGAACAAGCTCGAGAGCTGCTACCTGCGCCCGCTCACCTGGATCGGCTCCGAGAAGCTGGGCGTTTCGCCCAAGGGCAACAAGATCCACCTGATGGTGGCCGCCTGGGCCTGGGGCGCTTACCTCGGTGAAGACGGTCTGAAGCGCGGCATCCGCGTGAAGACCAGCAGCTACACGCGCCACCACGTCAACATCACGATGACGCAGGCCAAGGCGGTGAGCAACTACAGCAACTCCATCCTCGCCAACATGGAAGCCACCGACGACGGCTACGACGAGGCGCTGCTGCTCGATGCTTCGGGCTTCGTCAGCGAAGGGGCGGGCGAGAACATCTTCATCATCAAGGACGGCGTGGTGTACACGCCCGACCTGTCGGCCGGTGCCTTGAACGGCATCACGCGCAACACCATCTTTGCCATCTGCGCCGACCTGGGCCTCAAGGTCGTTGAGAAGCGCATCACCCGCGACGAGGTCTACATCGCCGATGAAGCCTTCTTCACCGGCACGGCGGCCGAAGTCACCCCCATCCGCGAGCTCGACCGCATCGAGCTCGGCAGCGGTTCGCGCGGCCCGATCACCGAAAAAATCCAGAATGGGTTCTTCGACATCGTGAACGGCCGCAACCCGAAATACGCCGAGTGGCTGACGGCAGTTGTCTGAGGACCTGATCATGAGCAACGACGCCAAACAATCCGTGGTCGAAGTGGGTGCAGCCGACCTGCAGGGCCCCGGGGTGATCGCCTGCCCCAACCCCAAGATGACGCTGTGGAGCACGCATCCGAAGGTGTTCATCGACGTGGCCACCACGGGCGAAGGCAAGTGCGCCTACTGCAGCACGGTGTACCGCTTGAAGGCGGGCGAGACGCTCTCGTCTCACCACTGAGCTGCGCTCTGTTGACCTTCCCATGACCCGCGCACTCGTCATCGCGCCGCAGTGGATCGGCGATGCGGTGATGTCCGAGCCCTTCGTGGCGCGGCTGCTCGCCCGAGGCGAGCAGGTCACCGTGGCCGCGCTGCCCTGGGTGGCACCCGTGTACCGGGCGATGCCGCAGGTGCATGAGGTGATCGACCTGCCGTTCGCCCATGGCAAGCTCGACTGGGCCGGCCGACGCCGCGTGGCGGCTGAGCTGCGTGGGCGCTTCGACGTGGCCTACGTGCTGCCCAACTCCATCAAGGCAGCGCTGCTGCCGTTCCTCGCGCGCATTCCGAAGCGTGTGGGCTACCAAGGCGAAGGCCGGCCGCTGCTGCTCAACCAGCGCCTGCCCAACCCCGGTGGGCGCCCGCCGATGGTGGCGTTCTACAGCGCCCTCGCTGGCGAGCCGGTGCCTGCAGGCCAGCGCCCCAAGCTGTCATTCGATGAAACCACACTGACCTGCGTGTGTGCGGCACAGCAGCTGGAACCAAGGGGCTACTGGGCGTTTGCGCCCGGGGCCGAGTACGGCCCAGCCAAGTGCTGGCCGGCCAGCCACTACGCCGAACTCGCACGCTCACTGCACGCACGCCACGGCCTGCCGGTGCTGCTGCTGGGCTCCGGCAAGGAGGCGGTGCTGTGTGAGCAGATCGCAGCCAGCGCACCGGGCGCCTGCCGGGTGCTGGCCGGCAAGACCTCACTCATCGACGCCATGGCGCTCATCGCAGGCGCCAAGGGGGTTGTCAGCAACGACTCAGGGCTCATGCATGTGGCAGCAGCCTTCGGCATTCCCCAGGTGGCCGCCTTCGGCTCCACGAGCCCTGAACACACGCCACCGCTCAACGAGCATGCGCGCGTGCTGTGGCTGAAGGACGAGCTGAAGCTCGAATGCACGCCGTGTTTCGAACGAACCTGCCGCTTCGGGCACACACGCTGTCTGACCGACATGGGCCCGGACCGGGTCGAAGCGGCGCTTGACAACGCTTTGGGCATCACGCCAACGCATGGGGTGGTGGTGGGTCTCCATGCGGTGCGACACAGCCACTGAAAATGGAGCCCCCCAGTCGTTGCACTCCTGCCCCCACGGGTCGACCGGCAAAGCCGGCTCTCGGGTGGTTGCTTGATCCATGCGGCGCTGTGCACGGGCCGAGGTGCAGCGAGGTCAGCGAGCACGATGCGAAGCGAGGCGAGGCCCGCCTGGTGTTCGCTGGTGTCGCGGCCATTGAGCGTCGGCTGTGAAGCTTGTGCTTTGAGGTGGCGCGCGCAGCGCGCGTCAAGGGCAAATTTTAGGGCGACTGTTTGAACGGAGGGGCGAATCCACGCAGTGAGTTTCGCCCGGCACCTCAAATCACAAGCTTCACAGCTCCCCCGAAGGGGCGACGCTCACAGGACGCACCGCTTGCCCACTTGGCGGTTTCCAAGTGGGTCGCCTGCCGGGGCGAAATCCCGGCTCGGCGGGGCCGTGAACAAACCGGTTTGCGTTCAGCCCAAAAGACTGCAGAGCCGCGGCGCAGAGCATCCACTCGTTCACATCGAACGAGTGGATACCGGCCTTCGCCGGCATGACCAGGAACGGTCCGATCCACCTGCACGCAAAGCAGTTGGCGACAACACCTACAAAGCCAACTTGCCCAGATACAACACAGCCCCTGTAGGCTTGCCCGTAGGCGACCCACCCGGCGGCTCCAACGTCACAGCAAACGCCGCCGTGTTGTCGAGCACCTTGCCCCGCTGAACCACCGTCGCACCATTCGGCGAGATGAGGCCCAGCGAACGCGGCGCGCCTTGAGCTGGCAGCGCCCACAGCTCCAGCGACCGGTCGGCCTGCAAGGCCACGCGGGTGATCGGCTGAGTCACCATGGCCCGGCCGTCGGCACTGATGCTGGCGACGAACGAGGGCGTGGCCTGGGCCCCGTCCGGCGTGTTGGAAGCCAGCACCACGACCACCGGTGGCAGCGCCTCACGCGGCATGACGAGCAGCACCGACACCGCGATGGCGGCCACGCTGGCAAAACCGGCCAGGCCACGCCACACGCCGAGGCGGCGCCACCACGACACCGTCGCTGCGGGGGCCCCGTACAAACGCGCCTCGATGCGCTTCCACACATGGGCCGGTGGCGGCTCGGGCACGAGGCTGCCGGTCAAGGGCATCAGCCGTGCCTGCCAGGCCTGCACGGCATCGCGCAGTGCAGGATGGGCCGTGAGCAGGGTCTCGAAACGGCGGCGCGCTCCACCGCGCAAGGTGCCCGCGACATAGTCGGCGGACAGGCGGTCGGCGAGCTGGGGGCGGCTGTAGTCCATGTCAGGCGGCCCTCAACCGAGGCTCCCTGGCAAGGTGTCGCGCACGACCGAGCCATCGAGGCAGGCCTTGAGCGACAGCAGCGCACGGCGCACCCACGATTTCACGGTGCCCAGGGGTTGGCGCATCTTGTCGGCCACTTCGGCATGGCTGAGCCCGTCGTAGAAGGCGAGGGCCACGCTCTGGCGCTGCGAGGCGCTGAGGGCGTTCATGCAGTGCGACAAGGCGCGCGCATCCGACGCCTGGCTCAGCAGAGCCAGGGGTCCGGGGGCGTCATCGGCCAAGTCGTCGTACACGTCGCGCTCCTCGTTGTCGCTGCCCAGGGGGGCCGCTTGGGTGGGGGGTTCGGTCTGCTTGCGGCGCAGGCTGTCGATGGCGCGGTTGCGCGCAATGCTCGTGAGCCAGGTGAGCGGCTGGCTGCGCGCGGCATCGAACTGCTGCGCGGCACGCCAAACGTTCACATAGACCTCTTGCAACACATCCTCGGCTTGCGCTCTGTCCCTGTTGATACGCAGGACCACAGCGAACAGATGCGCGCTGGTGCGCTCGTACAACCGTGCAAAAGCCGCACGATCGCCCAATCCGGCCTTGGCGAGCAGGTGTGAAAGCTCGCGGCTGCGCTCGGTCCAGTCTTCGGGTGCGGTGGGCATGGGTCAGGGTGTGAGGTGCGTCACGATGGCGCATTCTGGCAGGAAGTGGCCGCTCTCCGGCACGCCACCCACAGCGACCGAAGGCCAAGGCCTCACTCCCTACAATACGGGCTCAGCCAAGGGACCCCATGCCACGCTCGCAAGAATTCATCCTCACCCTGTCGTGCCGCGACGCCAAAGGCATCGTGTATGCGGTGTCGGGTCTGCTGTACCAGGCGGGGTGCAACATCCTCGATTCGCAGCAGTTCGGCGACATTGCAACAGACGACGGCGGCGCGGCCACCGGGCTGTTCTTCATGCGGGTGCATTTCGAAGCGCCGGCCCACCTGGCCGATGTGGCCTTGCTGGAGCGGCTCTTCACCAATGTGCGCGAGCAGTTCGGCTTCGACGCGCAGGTGCACAGCGCCGCGCGCCGCCCGCGCCTGCTGCTGATGGTGAGCCAGCACGGCCATTGCCTGAACGACCTGCTGTACCGATGGCACTCGGGGCAGCTGGAGGTGGACATCCCGGCCATCGTGTCCAACCACGCCACCTTTGCCGATCTGGCGCAGCGCTACAACATCCCGTTCCACCACCTGCCGCTGGCCGCGGGCAGCAGCGCCGAGGCCAAGCGCGAACAGGAGAAGCAGGTGGAAGCGCTGGTGAGCGCGCATGAGATCGACCTGGTCGTGCTGGCGCGCTACATGCAGATCCTGAGTGCCGACTTCTGCGGCTTCCTGCGCGGGCGGGCCATCAACATCCACCACAGTTTTCTGCCCAGCTTCAAGGGTGCGAAGCCTTACTACCAGGCGCATGACCGGGGCGTGAAACTCATCGGGGCCACGGCACACTATGTGACGCCGGACCTCGACGAAGGCCCGATCATCGAGCAAGATGTGGCCCGGGTCGACCACGCGCTCAGCGCGCAAGACATCACCGCCGTGGGCCGCGATGTAGAGTGCATGGTCCTGGCACGCGCCGTGCGTTGGCATGTGGAGCACCGCGTGCTGCTCAACGGCCAGAAAACCGTGGTCTTCCACTGAAGGGTTCCTCCATGGCACGCCCCAAACCGCTTGACGCCGCCTTGCTGGCTTCATCCGACGACACCGAGCAGCAGTTCTACGAGGCCTTGCAGCGCGGCGACATCGAGCGGCTGATGAGCGTGTGGGCCGATGACGACGACATCAGCTGTGTGCACCCGGGCGGGCCCCGCATGCTGGGCGCAGCGGCCATCCGCAGCACCTTCGAGTCGATGTTCGCCAACGGCCCCATCGATGCTCACCCCGAAAAAGTGCGGCGAGTCATCACCCACTCGTGTGCGGTGCACAGCGTACTCGAGCGCATCCGTGTGCAGACCGACCAGGGACCGCAGTTCGCGTGGGTCATCGCCACCAACGTCTACGTGAAGACCATGGAAGGCTGGCGGCTGGTGTCCCACCACACGAGCCCCGGCACGGCCCATGAAATGCCGGACGTGAACGAGCCGCCGTCGGTCCTTCATTGAACTGAGATCTCCATGGAACAGTACCGCGCCCCCCGCTGGCTCGCTGGTCGCGGCGCGCTCGGGGGCAACCTGCAGACCATCTGGCCGGCGCTCTTCTCGCGCCGTTTCCATGGCCCGCCGCCCGTATACGAGCGGGAACGCTGGACCACCCCCGATGGCGACTTCATCGACGTCGACTGGCAAACCGGCGACCGCACGGGCCACACCGAGCGGCCGCTGCTCGTGGTGTTCCACGGCCTCGAGGGCTCGTCGCGCAGCCACTACGCCGAGGCCTTTGCCAACTGGGCACGCCGCCAGGGCTGGCGCTTCGCGGTGCCGCATTTTCGTGGCTGCTCGGGCGAGCTCAACCTCGCACCACGGGCCTATCACTCGGGCGACCATGAAGAAATCGGCTGGATGCTCGGCCAGCTGCGCGCCCGCCACCGCGGGCCCATCGTTGCCGTGGGCGCCTCACTCGGTGGCAACGCCTTGCTGCGCTGGGCCGAAGAAGCCGGCGAGACCGCACACGAAGTGGTGAAGGCCGTGTGCGCAGTGTCGGCCCCGCTCGATCTGGCTGCCGGTGGACACGCCATCAGCCGCGGGTTCAACCGGCAGGTCTACACGCGCATGTTCCTCAACACCATGCTGCCGAAGGCCATGCAGAAGGCCGCGCAGTTCCCGAAGCTGCTCGACGTGAAGCAGCTCCAGCGGGTGCGTGACCTGCACGGTTTCGACAACGCGTTCACTGCGCCGCTGCACGGTTTTCGCAACACCGAAGATTACTGGGAACGCGGTTCGGCCAAGCCGCACCTGCACCGCATCCGCGTGCCCGCCCTCGTGATCAACGCGCGCAACGATCCGTTCGTGCCCGGCGCCTGCCTGCCCCGCGCCAATGAGGTCGGTGCCTTCGTCACGCTGTGGCAACCCGACATGGGCGGCCATGTGGGGTTTGCGCAAGGTCGCTGGCCGGCCCATGTGCTCACGCTGCCCGAGCAGGTGATGGGGTGGATGAAGGCCCATGTGCCGCACGCAGACGCGGCGCCTGCGAAGATGCACGCTGCATGACAGGAGGCTCCAATGGATGACATGGTCAAGGCGGCTCTGAAAAAATGGCCCAACGTGCCCGACTGCTGCGGCTGGCTCGGGCTCGATGCACGTGGCGACTGGTACATGCGCGACGACCGCACTCAAGCGGCGGGTCCGTTTGCGCGGGCCAAGGGCAGCCGCATCGAACACGACAAGCTGCGCGAGTTCATCGAGCGCAACTACGAGGCCGACGACAAAGGCTGGTGGTTCTTTCAGAACGGGCCGCAGCGTGTGTACGTGGAACTCGAGGCCGCTCCCTGGGTGTGGCGGCTGGAAGCGGTGCCAGGTGCAGCGCCCATCGTTCGCACCCACACGGGCGTGGCAGCGGTGGAAGCGTCGGTGTGGCTGGATGAATTCGGCCGACTGTTCCTCGCCACCGACCGCGGCCTGGGCCTCGTGCACACGCTGGACATGGAGACTGCGGCCGATGCCGTGGAGCGCGGCGTGTGGGTTCCGCAGGAGCTGACCTTTGCAGAGCTGCCCGTGCAGTTCGGCTACACGCTGAGCCCGCAGGCGCTGCAACCCGCACATCAGCGCGCTTCTTCAGCCACTGCTGCGTCGACCTGAAACCCGTTGGGTCACCGCCAGGACACTGGCGTCCAGAGGCCTGGCAACAAAAAACCGGCCAGCGGCCGGTTTTTCAGTGGGGCCGGGCCGAAGCCCGGGGATAGATCAGCTTACTTCGGAGCCGAAGCACCTGAAGCGGCTTCGGCAGCACCGGATGCAGCACCAGCGGCTGCAGCCAACACCGGCTCAGCCAACTTGCCACCGCCCTTGTTGGCCATGTAGACGACAGCGCGTTCGATTTCGAAATCGCTGAAGTCACCGCCACCCTGCGCGGGCATGCCGTTCTTGCCTTTGAGCGCGCTCTGCAACAGCACCTTGTGACCCAGGCCGAGGCGAGGGGCCCAGGCGGCTGTATCACCCAGCTTGGGCGCGCCACCCATGCCAGACGTGTGGCAGGCGGTGCAAACAGCACCATAGACCTGCTCACCGGTCTTCAAGGTCGTGACGTCGGACATGTCCTTGACCTCAGGCGCCCCCGCCACGGGCTTGATGCGCGCAGCGATGGCTTCGGCCGATTTGAGTGCCTCGGTGCCTGCGGCAGGCTTCTTGTCCGATGCCACGAAGTTGACCAGCAGGATGATCACGATGATCGGCACCACGAAGGCGTAGATCACAGCCAGGATCAGCTGTTTTGGTGTTTTGATGGGGCCCTCGTGGGGGCTGTCGTGATCGGTGGTGTTATGGGCGTCGGCCATGGAGTCCTCGACTGCTATTCGAAGCGGGCATCAAGCGGCCCGCACAACTGCGGAATTATAAGGTGGCCGCGGCGCTTCACCGTGTGGTGTATCCAACGCACTGATAGAATGGCGACCCATCGCGTCCGTAGCTCAATGGATAGAGTACTGGCCTCCGAAGCCAGGGGTTGCTGGTTCGATCCCAGCCGGACGCACCACTGACAGGGCCCCCCAGTCGCTCCGCTCCTGCCCCCAAGGGGCGCCACCTGGCGGACCGGCAGAGCCGGATCCGCGGGTGTTGGGCAATGCGCTTCGCTCTAGACCTCGCCAGCATCGCGTCTGCGATCTGCTCCGGTTCGCACATGCAAGGGGCGCCGCCTGGCGGCCTGGCAGAGCCAGATCCGCTGGCGTTGGGCAGTGCGCTTCGCTCTAGACCAACGCCATCTTCCTCCGGTCTCCGATCAGCCGTTCACGCCGGCAGCTGAACTGGTTCGATGCGTGGACCCACGGGCGCGGCCTCTTCGGCCGAGGGCTTCTGGCCTCGCAGGTGTTCTGCGAGGTGGTCGACCACCACTCGGGCATCGGGTCCCACGCCCCGGAGTGTGGCTGATGCATACGTCCGCTGATAGGACAGGCCGACGTAGTACAGACCTGGAACCGCTGTGCTGATGCCTCGTTTCTGACGCGGCGCGCCGTGGCGGTCGAACGCGTCCAGTGGCGCGAGGTAGTCGAGGTTCGGCAGAAAGCCGGTGGCGAAGATGACTGCATCCACGGGCTCGGCCGTTCCGTCCGCCCACACCACACCCTCGGGGGTGAACTGCTGGAGCATCGGGCGGATGTCCGGATGGCCTGAAGCCAAGGCCTCGCGATAGATGCCGGCATCGAGCACCGAGGGCCCGGTCTTCGAGTGAAGGCGCTTGAAGATGTCGGCGCGCCAGGTCGTGACTTCGGCGGTGTCCAACCCGAACGCCGACCACCACGCATGCACGTCGATGCCGAGAAGGCGTTGCCGCAGGAGGCTGGGCGGGCGGCGGGCTGCGATGCTCACGCGCGCATGTCCTGCGAGTTCTGCCGCAATCTGCACGCCCGAGTTGGCCGCGCCGACCACGACAACGCGCTGACCGGTGAATGCCTCCGGCGACTGGTACGCCAGAGAGTGCAGCAGCGTCCCGCGAAAGTCATCCTGTCCGGGCAGGGCCGGCATTCTGGGCCGCTCGAAAGACCCGGTGGCGGCGATCACGGCTCGAGCGAGGAGGACGCGACCTCCCTCATGCACCTCGAACACGCCTTCGGCACGCCGGCGAACTTCGTTCACTCTGCTGCCACTTTGGATGGGCACTTGCTGCTCAGCAGCGTACTGGGTGAGGTAGGCCATGGTCTCGTCACGGCTGGGGTAGCGGTCGGGGTCACCCGGGAACGCCATGCCGGGCAGTGACGAGTAGCGGGCCGGTGAGAAGAGACGAAGGCTGCGGTAATGGTGTTTCCAGGACCCGCCGGGTGCGTCCGCGGCATCGAGGATCACGAAGCGCTGACCCGCCTTGCGCAGGTGGTGGCCCGTGGCGAGTCCGGCCTGGCCGGCACCGATCACCACGGCATCGAAGATGTCCGTCGCCGCTGGATTGTCGTTGGATGTCATGGAGGCTCCGATGTGGGTGGTCCTGGGTGAGCGCTTGCGAGAGCGCTTTGCCCATGAGTACAGGGAAGTGAATCGTGCGAGAAACGCCCGCGGCACCGCTTCAGCGAAGGCGTCTCGGGCTTCGCGGCACCCGGCTAACAGCAGGAGGTGCTGGCCTGGACCGGGATCGCGATGGGTTTTCCGCGGGGTGTTGAGGCCGCGCAGCAAGCCGACTGTTGGGGAGGGTTGGGGGCAATGGCGGAGAGCGCCTTCGCCTCGCTGAACACCGGAATGTTTTCCAGCGTGTGGAAGTGCTCCCAGGCAATGCCTTGCGGGTCGGTCACCCAGTGCTTGTCGCTGCGGGCATAGCAGCAAGTCGCTTCACCGGCATCGAGCAGTGCCATGTCGGCCGCTTCGGCGCGCGCTTTCAGCTCGGCCAATTCCTCGGCGCTGTCGGTCTGGATGCCGAGGTGATCCACCCCCGGGCTGCCACCTCGGTTCGAGATGGCGAAGTTGATGCGCGGGTCTTCGAGCATCCACTTGGCATAGTCGCTCTCGACGCGGGTGGGCTCGGCACCAAACATCCGGGAGTAGAAGGCGATGCTCGCCTGCAGGTCTTCAACGTGGGCGTGAACGTGGAATCGCTTCATGAGGGTCTCCTTCAGCAGGTCTTGCAAGAAGCCGCCGTGTTGTCGTTGCATCCGACGCCCTGGCAGCAGTTTTCGGTGAGGTAGCCGAGCAGCGCAGTCATGCGATCGAACGCGGCTCGGTAGATGAGGTTGCGGCTGGCGCGCTCCTGGGTCACCAGGCCGGCGTTCACCATTTCCTTGAGGTGAAACGAGAGGGTGGCCGGCGCAACGCCCAGGCCTTCGGCCAT
>JBEGTX010000160.1:0-9127 GCA_041179165.1 Pseudomonadota bacterium
CTTGTGGGCGGGGGTGGAATACGGGAATGCGAAGTAACGCTGTGATTTTCAGGGTCCGAGGACTCAGAAATGCGCACAGGAATGTAGCAGAAACCATGCCCGTTTCATGCATTTTTGGCGCGTTCAAAACAAGGGTGTTGCGGTGGTCCAGCCCGGGAAATGACCGAGGACAACGACGTCGCGCCACTCCGCCCGACGATCCGCCCTCAATCGGTGCCAAGTCGCGCACCACATGAGTGCAGATCGAACCGCCTTATCGCACCAACTCGGGGCCGAACGACACCTCATGCTGGTCGAGTCCAGCACGCAGGTGAGCGTAGGCCTCCAGCACCGCGGGGCCGCTGCCCTTGACCCCCAACTCGATGTGCAAGCCCCATTCGGGATGGTCCACGCTCGGCAGGCTGAACACCTTGATACCGGGGAAGCGCGTTTCAACCTCCTGCATCAGCGGGGTGAGCGCCGCCTCGAGTCCGCCGAACACGATGAGCGAGCGCTCTTGCTGACCCTCGCTGCGATGCAGGTGGGCCAGTTCGTGGTCGAGCACCCACTCGATCATCGGCCAGGCCATGACCGGAAAGCCCGGCACAAAGAACACGGCCCCCTCCCCCGCGCGGACAGAAAACCCAGCGATCCGGTTGTAGGGGTTGGGCACGATGTCGGCCCCGGCCGGGAACATGGCCATGTTGAAGCGGTGCTGGTTGTCGTGGCGCTCGGGCTCGAAGGGAACGCCCTTTTCGGCCGCCATCTCGCGCATGCGTTCGCGGATGAATTCTGCGGCCTGCGGATGCAAAGCCAGGTCGACACCGAGCGCAGTGGCCGCGCATTGGCGCGTGTGGTCATCGGGGGTCGCGCCGATGCCGCCACACGAAAAGACGATGTCGCCCCGTTCGCGGGCGCCTTCAAACGCATCGCGCAGGTCGGCCGTGATGCGAGCAGGATCGTCGCCCACGATGCGCACCCACGAGAGCGGCAAGCCGCGCGCGGCCAGCAGCTCGATCACCTTGGGCAGGTGTTTGTCGGCACGTTTGCCCGAAAGAATTTCATCGCCAACGATGATGAGACCAATGTCCATGACAACTCGATTCAAAGTGGGGGCAGCACAGGAAGCTCATCGGGTGAGCCAGCAACGAACGGCACGGCCGGCAGGGTGTCGCTCTCGGCCCGCATGGCTTCGAGCGCCGCCAGCGCATAGTGCGCGAACCACAAACCAGAGAACGCAAAGACCAGCGTGTAGATCCAGATGGCCACGGGCACGAGCACCGGCGCCATCACGAGGAACATGCCCATCGACACCCACACCACCGACGGCGCCGCACTCAGCATACCCGTGGTGACGCCAATGCCAAACAACGCAAAGCGGTGCCGGCGGATCAGCTCGCGCCGCTCGACCTTGGTCGCATGTTCGGCCAGCACGTCATAGCTCATCACCCGGTACGTGAGCCAGCCCCAGATGAGCGCCGGCGCGATGAGCGCCAGCGGCGGAATGAACCACAGCGGAATCGACGCGAGCAAGGCCAGGCCGGCCATCAACGCGGCACCGAGTCCACCGAGAATGCTCGCCGCATACGAGCCGCCATGACGCCGCTCGAGCGTGGGGAAGCGCCGCAGCGCCACCAGCTTCAGCATGGCGGGTGTCATGAACATGGCCACGGCCAACAGCGACAACAGCACGATCACCGGCGTGGCCAGAAAGACCACCACCAGGGGCGCGACCATGGCGGCCAGCCCCCCCAGCCCGGCATGGGTGAGCCAATCGCTCATGGGCGCCGCAAAGCCTTGCGAATAGAGCATGTCGCGCACGGCATCGATGGCGCTGTCCCAGTACACATAGCCGAGACCGTAGACCAGACCGCCGATCAGCACCACCGGGGCGAGCGAAAACAGGATCACACGCCGGTGCAGGCAGTACGCTGCCGCGCGCCACAAGGCGTCGATCAGCAGCAGCAGACTCGCCCCGCCGCGTTGCTGCCGAGACGCGCTCACTCGTCGTCGCCCCCCAGTATCCCGCCCAGCAGGCCCGCGCCGGCAAAGCCGCCCAGCACCGAGCCCTCTTCACGGCGACCACCGTTCTGTGGCGCGGCTGCGAACACGCGCGACGCCAGGCGCGAGAACGGCAGGCTCTGCAGCCAGACCGTGCCCGGGCCGGTGACCTTGGCGAAGAAAAGGCCCTCGCCGCCGAACAGCGCCGTCTTGATCTTGCCTACGTACTGGATTTCGAACTGCACGTCGGGCGTGTAGGCCACCACGCAACCGGTGTCGATGAGCAGGGTCTGGCCCGCGCGCAGCTCGCGCTTGAGCACCGTGCCGCCGGCATGCACGAAGGCCAGGCCATCGCCCTCGAGCTTCTGCATGACGAAACCTTCGCCGCCGAAGAAACCGACCGACATCTTCTGCTGCAGGTGGATGCCGAGCGACACGCCCTTGGCCGCACACAGGAAGGCATCTTTCTGGCAGATGAGCTTGCCGCCCAGCTGGCGCAGGTCCATCGGCAGGATCTTGCCCGGATAAGGCGCTGCAAAGGCCACGCGCAGCTTGCTCGAGCCCTGGTTCGTGTAGACCGTCGTGAACAGCGACTCGCCCGTGATGAGCCGCTTGCCCGCGCCCATCAGCTTGCCCAGGAAGCCGCCCTGCGACTGGCCTTGCGAGCCATCGCCGAACACGGTGTCCATCGAAATGCCTGCATCCATGAACATCATGCTGCCGGCCTCGCCCACCGCAGCCTCGCCGGGGTCGAGTTCCACCTCGACGAACTGCATCTCAGCGCCCTTGATCTCGAAATCCACCACGTCCATTGCCATGTCAGTCACTCCAATGTTGTGGCCCCCAACCCCCCGCAAGCGGGATGCTTTGGCGGCCGACCTAGTTCCTATAGGGGAAGCGCAACGCCCCCCTTCTGGACAAAATTGACCCAGATTCTGACACCAGCCCATGAACGTTCCGCCACCCACCCTGCTGTTCAGCTCGACATTGGTCATGCTGCTGGCTGCGGCGTTGATGGCGCTGTTCGGCAAAACCCAGCGCACCTACGGAGGCTACGGCAGCTGGACCGCCGCGCAGGCGCTCGCTGCCGTGGGCCTGGGGCTGCACGCATGGCGCGACTCCCACCCTGGCCTGCTGCCTCTGGCCAACCTGCTGCTGATGCAGTGGCCCGTGCTGTTGCTGACAGGCTTTCGCCACTTCTATCCGCGTGAGACGCGTGGCGGCGCACCCCTGATCGACTGGCTCCTGCTCGGCTGCGTGTACGCGGTGTGGCTGGTGAGCTGGGTCGCCCAGGCGGAGCTGGCGCTGCGGGTGGCCGCGTTTTCGATGGGCATGATCGTGCTGCACCTGTATGCCGCCATCTCGCTGTGGCGTCTCAACGTCCTGCCCGAGAGCCCCGCGCCGCGCGCCCTCATGCTGATGATGTTCGGCTGCGTGGCGGCCCACACGAGCTGGCTCGGCTGCAGCCTGCTGGGCATCCAGTCGCCCTCGATCCTGCTAATGTGGGGTGGCGTGATCGGCGCAGCCTGCGCCATGGTGATGCTCTACCTGGCCTTGCTCCTCACCTGCGACCGCACCCAGCAGGAGCTCGCCGCCTCGCAGCACCAGCTGCGCGCGCTGGCCAACATCGACCCCCTCACGGACGTGCCTAACCGGCGCCACTTCCACGAGCTGGCGCAGCAGGCGGTGGCCGCGGCAGCCCCTGGCACGGCAGCGCTGCTGATGATCGACATCGACCACTTCAAGCGCATCAACGACCTGCTCGGCCACAAGGCAGGCGACGCCGCATTGCGCGACGTGGCCCACAGCATGCGCGAGAGCCTGCGGACCGGCGACGTGCCGGGACGCCTGGGCGGAGACGAGTTCGTGGCGCTGCTGCCCGACACCTCCGTGCAAGATGCCATTGCGGTGGCCGACCGCATCGTGCGGCCACTCAGGGCCAGCAGCTCGCTGCCGCTGAGCCTGAGTTTCGGCGTGGTGCACCTGCAAGCCGGTGAGAGCATCACCGATGCCTTGCACCGCGCCGACCAGGCGCTCTACGAAGCCAAACGCCAGGGCCGCAACTGCGCGGTGGTGGCCACGGGCAATGACGACGAGCCAGTCTTCACCGAAAGCATGCCCCTGGGTCTGATGCCGGGTTGACCCGATGCAGGGCCGCGTGGTGAGCGCTAGACTCAGCCCATCGCCCACCGTGTGAAGCAGTACGCACACGCCGCACTGTCACGACCCGAGGCCTCTTGTCCCTATGCAGCATCTGCTGAACCTGCTCGCCGCAATCTCTCTGCTGGTGTGGGGCACCCACATCGTCCGTACCGGGGTGCTGCGCGTGTTCGGCGAAAGCCTTCGGCAGGTGCTCTCGCGCAGTTTCAACAACCGGCTCACCTGTGTGCTGGCCGGCCTCGGCGTGACCACCATCGTGCAGTCGAGCACGGCCACCTGCCTCATCGTGGCGTCGTTTGTCGGCAAGGGGCTGGTGACCACCGGCATGGCGCTGGCCGTGATGCTCGGCGCCGATGTCGGCACGGCCTTGATGGCGGTGGTGTTTTCGTTCGACCTGTCGTGGCTGTCGCCGCTGCTGATCTTCAGCGGTGTGGTGATGTTCATCTCACGCCAGGCCACGACCGTGGGCCGTGTCGGGCGCATCCTCATCGGCCTGGGACTCATCACGCTGGCGCTCCAGCTGATCGTGGCCGCCACCCGACCCCTCACGCAGTCACCCGCCGTGGCGGCGCTGCTGGCCGCATTGCCCAACGAGATCCTGCTCGACATCGTGGTGGGCGCAGCCCTCACCGTGATGTCCTATTCCAGCCTCGCCATCGTGTTGCTGGTGGCCACGCTGGCTGCCTCGGGCTTGCTGCCTTTGCCGGTGGCCATGGGCCTCGTGCTGGGTGCCAACCTGGGCAGTGCCATGCTCGGCCTCATCGCCACCAGCGGGTCGGGCGCGCAGGTGCGACGGCTGCCCATGGGCAACCTGGTGTTCAAGTTCGTGGGGGCCATGGCGGCCATTCCGTTCGTGCCCAAGGCGCATGCGCTGCTGGCGCAGGTTTCGTCGTCGCCCCATGAGCAGGTGGTATTCTTCCACCTCGGCTTCAACGTGGTACTCACGCTGCTGTTCATCAGTCTCACCGGCCTGATCGGCCGCACGATCGACCAGTGGATGGTGGAGCGCAACACCGCGCCCAACAACGCTCGTCCCCGCCACCTCGACCCTGTGGCCCTCGCCACGCCCTCATTGGCCATCAGCTGTGCCGCGCGCGAAGCGCTGCACCAGGCCGACGTGGTGGAAACCATGCTGCGCGGCATCCTGCCCGTCATCAAGAACAACGACCTGGCGCTGGCCGAACAGCTGCGCCGCATGGACGACACGGTTGACGACCTTTACGGCGCCATCAAGTTCTACCTGACGCAACTGTCGCGAGAATCCTTGTCGGAACGCGAGGGCCGGCGTTGGACCGACATCGTCTCGTTCACGATCAACATGGAGCAGATCGGCGACATCATCGAACGCGTGCTGCAGGATGTGGAAGACAAGAAGATCCGCAAGAGCCGCAGCTTCTCGGACGCCGGCATGGCCGAGATCGTTCACCTGCACGAGCAGTTGCTCGCCAACCTGCGTCTGGCGATGAGCGTGTTCCTCGACGGGCACCCGCGTGATGCCCAGAAGCTGCTGGAAGAGAAAGCCCGCTTCCGTGATCTCGAGCACCAGTACGCGGCCTCGCACATTGCGCGGCTGCAAGGCAACACGGCTCAGAGTATCGAGACGAGCTCTCTGCACATCGACTTGATCAGCGACCTGAAGCGCATCAACTCGCACATCTGTTCGATCGCCTACCCCATCCTTGAATCGGCCGGGGCGCTGTCACAGACGCGCATTCGGCACTCGCAACTCGGCGCTTTGACCGAAGAGCCCTGAGGCCCTCGGGCGCCGGCTCGCGTCAGACCGACGAGTCTTTGCTGCGCGTGCGCGCCACACCGGTGAACATGCCGATGCCCAACAGGATCACCGACCCGATGGCCACATACAGCCCCGGCACGCCGGCGGTCACGAGGCCCCAGGCCACACCACCGATGAAGATCAGAAAACCGACGATATAAAGTGCGAACGACATGGTGAAGCTCCTCTGAAACAGGCAAGGCGCCAAGCGCGATGCCCGTGCACCGCCCAACCTGACGCCGCTGAATCATGCGCGGCGTTCGCAGCGATCACCAGCGGCAGGCCATGACTCCTGACGTAGGGCAAGCACCCGCGGTCGCACTGCGTGTCTGCCTACACGAGGCCCACCCACCTCGCCAACGTCCAACTGCCGAGGAGAGCACGGCTGCGGGCACGCCCCGTTGCGGCCACCCTTCGATGCGTCTAGAGTGCTCTTTCAGGCGCTTGGGTGCGCCGACCGATGACGCGGCGCACGCGCTCACCGGTGCACTCACCCTCTCTTCTTGCCTCCTTTGCGCTCTCGGGATTCCGCATGTTCAAGGCTTTGGTGCTCGACAAAGACCCCGCGTTCTCCGCCACGCTGCGCGAGGTCGGCGACGACTTTCTTCCCGAAGGTGACGTGACCATCGCAGTGGCCTGCTCCACGCTCAACTTCAAGGACGGCCTGGCCATCACCAACCGGTCGCCGGTGGTTCGCAGCTGGCCCATGGTGGCCGGCGTCGATGGCACGGGCACGGTGACCCAGAGCAGCCACGCCGCCTGGGCCGTGGGCGATGAGGTCATCCTCAACGGCTTCGGAGTGGGCGAGACCCACAAGGGGTGCCTCGCCCAGCGCGCCAGACTCCAGGGCGACTGGTTGGTGCGCCGCCCCGCAGCCTTCAGCGCGCGCCAGGCCATGGCCATTGGCACGGCGGGCTACACCGCCATGCTGTGCGTGATGGCGCTCGAAGCTCAGGGCCTTCGGCCTGGCGCAGGCGAGGTGCTCGTGACGGGTGCAACAGGCGGCGTGGGCTCCATCGCCGTGGCCTTGCTGGCGCGCCTCGGGCACCAGGTCACGGCATCGACCGGCAAGCTGGCCGAAGGCAATTACCTCCGCGCCCTGGGGGCTCAGGCGCTGATCGACCGGGCCGAGCTGTCGGCTCCCGGCAAACCGCTTCAAAAGGAGCGCTGGGCGGCCGTGGTCGACACCGTGGGCAGCCACACGCTGGCCAATGCCTGCGCGCAGACACGCTATGGCGGCGCGGTGGCCGCCTGCGGGCTGGCACAAGGGGCCGACCTGCCGGCCACGGTGATGCCTTTCATCCTGCGCGGCGTGGCATTGCTGGGGGTCGACAGCGTGCACGCCCCACTCGCTCGCCGTGAAGCCGCCTGGACCCGGCTTGCCACCGACCTCGACCCCGCGCTGCTCGACCTCATCATCACCGACATCGAACTCGCTGACACCCTGGACGCAGCGACCCGCTTGATGAACGGGCAGGTCCGGGGTCGGCTGGTGGTGCACATTCCGCCTCTCTGATCTTTCCTCTGGCCCGATCGCCGACGCACATCGCCACGTTCCCACATCGCGCGTGTCTCTCAGAAGTCGAAGGAGTCACCATGCCCACGTCCCGCACCGACCTCCATGCCGATGCCGAGCGCAACGCCCGCGTCTACGCCGAGTTCCACCGCCGCTCGCTCGACGACCCCGATGGCTTCTGGCGCGAGCAGGCCGCGCTGATCGACTGGCATCGGCCCTTCGACCGGGTGTGCGATCACGACCACCCTCCTTTCGCGCAATGGTTCGTCGGCGGCCAGACGAACCTCTGCCACAACGCGGTCGACCGCCACCTGGCGGCCCGCAGCCACCAGGCGGCGCTCATCCACGTCTCCACCGAGACCGGGCAGGAGCAGGTGTTCAGTTTTGCCGAGTTGCACCGAGAGGTGATGTGCATGGCGGCCATCCTGAAATCGCTGGGGGTGACGCGCGGCGACCGGGTGCTCATCTACATGCCGATGGTGCCGCAAGCGGTGTTTGCCATGTTGGCCTGCACGCGCATCGGCGCCATCCATTCGGTGGTGTTCGGCGGGTTCGCCAGCGGCAGCCTGGCCAACCGCATCGACGACGCCCTTCCGCGCGTCATCGTCACGGCCGATGCAGGCAGCCGGGGTGGCAAGGTGGTGGCCTACAAGCCCTTGCTCGACGCGGCCCTTCGGCTGTCGACCCACCAACCCGACAAGGTGCTCCTCGTCGACCGCGGTCTCGCACCGGCAGAACGCCTGGCGGGCCGCGACGTCGACCACAAGCCGCTGCGTGAGTGCCACCTGAACGACGCCGTCCCCTGCGTGTGGCTCGAAAGCACCGAGCCCAGCTACACGCTGTATACGAGCGGCACGACCGGTGCACCCAAGGGCCTGCAGCGCGACACCGGCGGCTACGCCGTGGCCTTGGCGGCCAGCATGCGGCACATCTTCCAGGGACAGGCCGGCGACACCTTCTTCACGGCGAGCGACATCGGCTGGGTGGTCGGCCACAGCTACATCGTGTACGGGCCGTTGTTGGCCGGCATGGCCACGCTGCTTTACGAGGGGCTGCCCATCCGCCCCGACGCGGCCATCTGGTGGAAGCTGGTCGAGCGCCACCGCGTCAACGTGATGTTCACCTCCCCCACGGCCATCCGCGTGCTCAAGGCACAAGACCCGGCCGCCTTGCGCCGGCACGATGTGGGCTCGCTGCGTGCCCTCTTCCTGGCCGGTGAGCCCCTGGACGAAACCACCGCGGCCTGGATTGCACAGGCGCTCGGCAAGCCGGTGATCGACAACTACTGGCAGACCGAAACAGGCTGGCCCATCCTCACGTTGGCCAACGGCGTGGCGCGCCAGCGCGGCAAGCTCGGCAGCCCGGGCGTGCCGATGTACGGCTACGACGTGAAGATCATCGACGAGCACACCGGCCGGGAACTGACCGAACCCAACCAGAAGGGCTTGGTCGCCATCGAAGGCCCGCTGCCACCCGGCTGCATGCAAACCGTGTGGCGAGACGATGCACGCTTCGTGAGGACTTACTGGAAGAGCGTGCCGGGCCGCGAGATCTACAGCACCTTCGACTGGGGCATCCGCGACGAAGACGGTTACTACTTCATCCTGGGCCGCACCGATGACGTCATCAATGTGGCCGGCCACCGCCTGGGCACGCGAGAAATCGAAGAGAGCATCTCCAGCCACGCCAACGTGGCC
>JBEGTX010000161.1:0-92952 GCA_041179165.1 Pseudomonadota bacterium
TGCGCTCGAAGGTCACGTCGGCAATCATGTTGCCGCCGCCCTGCCAAGGCGGCATGTCTTCGAGCACGTCACGCTTGCCGTACACCGCACCGATGCCGGTGGGGCCGAAGATCTTGTGTCCGGAGAACACGAAGAAGTCGGCATCGAGCGCGCGCACGTCGACCCGCATGTGCGAGATCGACTGCGCACCATCAACAAGCACACGAGCGCCAGCACGGTGGGCCAGATCGATGATCTTCTTGACCGGCACCACCGTGCCGAGCGCGTTGGAGACGTGTGTCACCGACACCAGCTTCGTGCGGTCGTTCAGCAGCTTCTGGAACTCTTCGAGCAACACCTGGCCCGTGTCGTCCACCGGGATCACGCGCAGCTTCGCGCCCTTGGCAGAAGCCAGCTGCTGCCAGGGCACGATGTTGGCGTGGTGCTCGAGGTGCGACACGATGATCTCGTCGCCCGGCCCGATGTTCTTGGCACCCCAGCTCTTGGCAATGAGGTTGATGCCTTCGGTGGTACCGCGCACGAAGATGATCTCCTCCGTGGAGCCCGCACCGATGAAACGGCGCACGGTTTCACGGGCCTTCTCGTAGGCGTCCGTCGCCCGCGCAGCCAGCTCATGCGCGGCGCGGTGGATGTTGGAGTTCTCGTGCTCGTAGAAGTGGGTGATGCGGTCCATCACCACCTTCGGCTTCTGCGTCGTGGCCGCGTTGTCGAACCACACCAGCTGATGGCCGTTGACCCGCTCCGACAGGATGGGGAAGTCGCGCCGGATGGCGTGGACATCGAACGGTGGATGGGCAGACGCTGCGGCCTGTGGCAAGGGCTGCTGCTTCGCTGCCCCTGGAGAAACAGCAGGCGAAGACGCGGTGTCGAGGAAGTAGAAGCCGGTGGCAGGCGCAGCACCTCCCGCAGTCGATGACGCAGGCGCAGCCGACACAGCCTCGTGACGCGATTCGCTCAGCAGGCCGCGCAACACATCGCTGCCTGGCAGTCCGAACGACGAGGCCTGCAGCGGATCGCTCACCGGGGCCTTCAATGCAGGAGGCTGAGGCGCACGGCCGGCATCACCCACAAAGTAGAACGGCGAGGCGGAAGCGGCTGACGGCGACGTCGGCGATGATGGCAAAGAGGACGAAGCGCCGCCTGCCGACGCCTGAGGCGCATGCAATGCATGGGCCTCGGGCACGCCGAGCAGTTGGCCGCCCGAGCGGCTGTCGTAAGCGGGACCCGCGGCGAGCAGGTGGTCTGGCACGCCGTTGGGGGCCACTGCGTTGGGCACCAGCACCGGCGCTGAAGCCACCGCATTGGCAGGACTCTGCGGCGACGTGGGCACGAGATTGGCACCCGGTGGCAGTGCCCCAAAGGGCACGGCCGAAGGCGTGGACGGGCCGAACGCGCCCGGCGGCAAGACCAGGCCCGCAGGCTGCGGGTGAGCCGCCACGACCACGCCGCCAGCCGACGGGTTGCTGCCCGGCAGTGCCAAGAAGAACTCGTTGGCCAGCCGCGCCAGCAGGGCCGGATCGGGTGCGCCAGCCGGCGGCGATGCGTCGGGCAGGTTGATGGCCATATCAGTCAAGGACATGGCAGGGCTCACTTGTAGGTGTCAGGGTACTCGTGGTACTTGCCGACTTCCACGTCCTCGAGCACGGCCAGCGCGTCCGGCGTCTGAACGGCCAGCGAGCAGTACAGCGAGATCAGGTACGACGAAATCGCGCTTCGGTTGATGCCCATGAAACGCACCGACAGGCCAGGGCTCTGTTCACCGGCCAGGCCCGGCTGGAACAGGCCGACTGCGCCCTGGCGCTTGTCGCCCACACGCAGCAGCAGGATCTTGGTCTTGCCATCGGCCACGGGCACCTTGCCGCTCGGGATCAGCGGAATGCCGCGCCAGGTCAGAAACTGCGAACCGAACAGGCTCACCGTGGGCGGTGGCACACCACGGCGCGTGCACTCGCGGCCGAAGGCAGCGATGGCGAGCGGGTGGGTCAGGAAGAACGCTGGCTCTTTCCAGACCTTGGTCAGCAGCTCGTCCAAGTCGTCCGGGGTGGGCGCGCTCGTCAGCGGGTAGGTGATCTGCTCGGGTGCCACGCTGGCCAGCAGGCCGTAGTCGGGGTTGTTGATGAGCTCGCTCTCTTGCTTCTCCTTGATCGTCTCGATCGTGAGGCGCAGCTGCTCCTTGATCTGGTCGTGCGGGCTGCTGTAGAGGTCGGACACACGAGTGTGCACGTCGAGCACGGTGCTCACGGCATTCAGGAAGTACTCGCGCGGCTGTTCGTCGTAATCGACGTAGGTGCTCGGCAGTGCGGCTTCGTCGCGCTTGGCGCAGCGCACTTGCACGTCTTGCGGGTTCTTCACCGAGTTGAGACGGTAGATGCCGGCCTCGACAGGCAGCCACTGCAACAGGTGCGTCAGCCAGCGCGGCGTGACCGTCGACAGGATGGGCGCGCTTTTGGTGGCGTTGGCAAGCTGACGGGCGGCGTTGTCGCCAAGAACCGATTGCACGGGCGTGTGGTCTGTCATGGGAAATCCTATGTGCGGAAAACGAATGAAGTTGTCTGGAAAACAATCAAGCAACCTGAAGTGTCTCGTCGCCCCAGAGGCCGATCAACCGGCTATAGCCACCATCGCCGTTCATCTCATCAAAAGACCAGGGCGACGCGCTGCAACGCCGCGGACCGTGAGGAACTTGCTCAGCGTTGCGCTAGGAGCCTGCATGCCCGCACAGAGAACGAACGAATCCGCCCTTCGATATGCGCAAACCATTCCTGCGAGGTGGGTTGTGGACCGCGGGCGACAAACACCCAGGCACCAACGAAAACGGGCCGCTGCATCACGCAGCGGCCCGTGGCGCAGCACCCTGGCGGGCACCACGATCGAGACAGGAGAAGGCGCTGAGAGCTCAGTCGCCAGAGGTCCCTGACTGCCCGTTGCAGGGCAGCCGGTCCATCACACTTCCAGCCACTCCTTGCGGACGGCGGTGTTGGCACGCAGCTCGGTGGGGGTGCCCTCGAACACCATCTGGCCGTGGCCCATGACGTAGCAGCGCTCAGACACTTCCAGCGCGATGGTGAGCTTTTGCTCGACCAGCAGCACCGAAATGCCGCGGCGGCGAAGCTCCTTCAGGTACTCACCCACCAGCTCCACGATCTTCGGGGCAAGACCTTCGGTCGGCTCGTCGATCATGATGAGATCGGGGTCGCCCATCAGCGTGCGGCATAGGGTGAGCATCTGCTGCTCGCCACCCGACAGCACGCCGGCTTCCACGTGCTCGCGTTCCTTCAAGCGAGGGAACAGCTTGTACATGTCGTCGAACGTCCAGCGCGGCTTCTTCTGATGGTTCTTCTGCCCCATCACGAGGTTCTGATGCACCGTCATCTTGGGGAAGATGTCGCGGTTCTCAGGCACGTAGCCAATGCCGGCATGGGCAATCTCGAAAGACTTCTTGCCCAGCAATTCCTGGTCGTTCCAGCGAACGGAGCCCTGGCCCGACACCTGACCCATGATGGTCTTGACGGTGGTCGAACGGCCGGAGCCGTTGCGGCCCAGCAGGCTCACGATTTCGCCAGGCTTCACGTCCATCGACACGCCATGCAGGATGTGGCTCTTGCCGTAGTAGGCATGAACGTCAGTCAACTTCAACATCTTCAGTGCACTCCTGCGGCTTGTTTGTCGGCCAGCACCGAGCCCAGATAGGCTTCTTGCACCCGCGCATTCGCGCGCACGGCCTCGGGGGTGTCGAAGGCGATCACTTCGCCGTACACCAGCACGGCAATCTTGTCGGCCAGACCGAACACCACGCCCATGTCGTGCTCCACCGTGAGCAGCGTCTTGCCGACGGTGATCTCGCGGATGAGTTCGATGAAACGATGGGTCTCGGCCGTGCTCATGCCCGCGGTAGGCTCGTCCAGCAGAATGACGCTGGCGCCGCCCGCGATGGTGAGGCCCACCTCGAGTGCGCGTTGTTCGGCATAGGTGAGGTTCACCGCCAGCACATCGCGCTTACGCTCGAGCTTGATCATGGTCATGATCTGCTCGGTGCGCTCGTTGGCATCCTTCAGCTTGGACAGGAACTTCCAGAACACGTACTTGTAGCCCAGCGACCACAACACCGCGCAGCGGATGTTCTCGAACACCGACAGGTGGTTGAAGAGGTTGGAGACCTGGAAGCTGCGCGCCAGCCCGCGGCGGTTGATCTCGAACGGGCGGAGGCCGACAATCGATTGCCCGTGCAGGCGGATGTCACCCGAGCTCAAGCCAAAGCGGCCGCTGATCAGGTTGAACAGCGTGGACTTACCGGCGCCGTTGGGGCCGATCACGGCCACACGTTCACCGGCAGCCACTTGCAGCTTGGCACCACGGATGATTTCCGTCTTGCCGAAGCTCTTGCTGACGTTGTCGAGTTCGAGCGCGAACGGCACGGCCCCTGCAGTTTTGGCGGTGCTGCTCATGCGGCCTCCTTCATTCTGATGATTGCCTGGATTTCGTCCTGGGCATGACTCCATTCGCGCTTGAAGTAGCGGCGGGCCACTTCGAAGGCGGCATAGCCGACCACGAAGACAACGCCTGCGCCCACCCAGTGCTGCCACAGGGTGACATCAGGTGTCATCCACAGGAACTTGAAGGTGGCGCTCATCTCGGAATTGATCTGCTTGTGATAGATCATTTCGATCAGAGCGGCCAGCGACAGGAACATCACGGGCACGGTGACCAGCAGCGCGAGATAGGGAAGCCACAAGCGGCCGAACCGTTTGAACGCGGCCACGCGAACGTTCATCATCACCATGCCGGCAATGCCGCCCGGCGCGAACATGACCACGAGCATGAAGACAATGCCGAGGTACAGGAACGACGCCTTGGTGATTTCGGACAAGAAGCCGCCGACCACGATCATCAGCACGGCACCGATGATGGGGCCGATGAACAGCGTGGCACCACCGATGTAGGTGAAAAGCAGGAAGGCTGCAGATGTCAGGCCACTCACCGCGGCACCGCCCACGAGCTCGAAGTTCAAGGCGAACAGACCGCCACCCACACCAGCGAAAAAGCCGGCGATGACGAAGGAGATGTAGCGCACGAGCTGCGTGTTGTAGCCCACGAACTCAACCCGTTCGGGGTTGTCGCGCACAGCATTGAGCATGCGGCCGAGCGGTGTGCCGGTGAACATGAACATCAGGGCTGTGCAGACAAAGCAGTACACCGCGATCAGGTAGTACAGCTGGATCTGCGGACCGAAGCTGATGCCCATCACAGGCTCACCCACGACGCGGTTGCTGCTGATGCCGGACTCGCCACCGAACAGCTCGGGAAACATGCTGGTCATCGCGAAGATGAGCTCGCCCAGGCCGATGGTGATCATGGCAAAGGTATTGCCCGCCTTCTTGGTGGACACCCAGCCGAGCACCAGGGCGACCACGACGCCACCCAGACCGCCCACGAGGGGAACCAGGCTGACCGGCAGCGGCAGCTTGCCGGCGCCGACGAGGTTCAAGGCGTGAATGGCACAGAAAGCACCCAGGCCGGTGTACACGGCAAAACCGAGGCTGAGCATGCCACCTTGGCCGAGCAGCATGTTGTAGCTCAGGCACATGATGATCGTGAAGCCGATCTGCGACAGCAGGGTCAGCGCCAGACCACTCTTGAACACGAGCGGTGCCAGGACGAGCACCAGAGCAAAAGCGCTCCAGAGCAAGAAACGGCTGGTGTTGAAACGGGGGGAGGAGGTTGCAGTGCTCATGATCAGCCCTCCCGCGTTCCGAGCAGACCCTTGGGTCGGAAAATCAGCATCAGGACCATCAGCAGGAAAGGAAGTAGAGGAGCCACGGCCGAGATTTTCAGGCTGAGCAGCGAGTAGCCGAAGGTGCTGGGAAGCACTTGCAGATTGACCGCCTGCAGCAGGTGGATCATCGAATAGTCGATGCCGACGGCAAAGGTGGTCAAGAGGCCGATGAGCAGCGACGAGATGAATGCACCCGCCAGCGATCCCATCCCGCCGACCACCACCACCACGAAGATGATGTTGCCGATCGAGAAGGCCATGCCAGGTTCGGTGACGTAGAGGTTGCCCCCCACGACACCCGCCAACGCCGCCAGTGCGACACCGCCACCGAACACGAGCATGAACACCCGGGGCACGTTGTGACCGAGTGACTCCACCATGTGCGGGTGCGTGAGCGCGCCCTGAATCACCAGACCGATGCGGGTGCGCGACAGCACGAGCCAGATGGACACGAGCATCAGCACTGCCACACCCATCATGAAGGCGCGGTAAGTGGGGAACTGTGTGCCGTAGATGGAGAACAGCGGGCCATCGAGCTGCGCAGGCACACGGTACTCAACAGCTGCGCGACCCCACACGAGCTGAACCACCTCGAGGATGAGGAACGAAAGACCCACGGTGATCAACAGCTCGGAAACGTGGCCGAACTTGTGGACGCGACGAAGGAAGTACCGCTCGAAACCCGCGCCCAGCAAGGCAGCGAGGATCGGCGTGATGAACAGGGCCGGCCAGAAGCCGATCCATGCGGAAATCTGGTAAGCGAAATACGCCCCCACCATGTAGAAGCTGGCGTGGGCAAAGTTGAGCACGCCCATCATGCTCATGATCAGGGTCAGGCCTGAACTCAACAGAAACAGCAGCAGCCCGTAGCTGATGCCGTTCAAGAGCGATATGGTGAAAAACTCCATCGCGTCCTCAAGGTAACAAGAATTGGAAAACTGGCCGTGGCCGACTGGGCCCTGCCGCGCAGAGTGGATGATGCACTGCGACGAGGACGAAGTCGGAGCTCACGCACAAACGGAAAAAGGCTTGGCGGCCAAATAATGCCGCCAAGCCCTCATATGTGCGGCTGTTTAGGCCGGACGCTTCATCTGGCAGGTCGTTGGCGTGCTGGCCACGTACGAGTCAAAGGTCTTTTCCAGAGCCCAGGTGTTGCCGGTGTTCTCGACATTGGCTGGGTTCTTGGCATCCAACTTTTGCCAGGTGACCAGGTACAGCGGCTGCTGCGCTTGGTGGTCGGAACCACGCATCGTCAGGTCGCCCGAGAAGGCCTTGAACGACAGGTTTTCCATCGCCTTGGCAACCTTGACCGGGTCGGTCGACTTGGCCTTGGCCATGGCGGCTGGCAGCGCGCGGAAGATGTTCCAGGCTGGCGTGTTGGCGAATGCTTCGTTAGGGAACTTCTGGTTGAAGGCCTTGAAGATCGCTTGGTACTCAGCCGATGGGTGATTCTGGAACGATGGGTACACGAACTTGATCTTGCCCAGGCCGGTGTTGCCGATGGCGGTACCCGTGCCGGCTGCACCTGCGTAGTAGGTGTAGAAGTTCACATCGAGGCCAGCGTCCTTGGCAGCCTTGAACACCAGCGACAGGTCGTTGCCGAAGTTGCCGGTGACCACCGTGTCAGCGCCCGATGCCTTGATCTTGGCGATGTACGGTGCGAAGTCCTTGACTTGACCGAACGGGTGCAGTTCTTCGCCCACGATTTGCACGTTAGGCGCCTTGCGGCCGATGATTTCCTTGGCGTACTTCGTGACTTGCTGGCCGTGACCGTAGTTCTGGTTCAGCAGGTAGACCTTCTTGATGTTCTTGTCGGCAGCGATGCCGGAGCCAATGGCTTCCATCTTCATCGCGGTGTTCGAGTCGAACGAGAAGTGATAGAAGCTGCACTTGCTGTTGGTCAGGTCCGGATCCATGGCAGCGTAGTTCAGGAGGATGACTTCCTTGCCTGGATTGCGCTCGTTGTGCTTGTTGATGGCGTCGAGCAGCGCGCCGGCCACGCCGGAGCCAGAGGCGCCTTGGGCGATGTAGCGGATGCCTTGGTCGATGGCGGCCTTCAGGACGTTCAGGCTTTCTGGGCCGGACATCTTGTTGTCGAAAGGAATGATTTCGAACTTGACGCCGGCAGCATTCTTGCTGCCGCCTTCGCGCTCAGCGACGAACTGCATGGTGTGCAGAACGTTCAGGCCGAGGCTGGCAAATGGGCCGGACTGCGGATCGATGACAGCGATGCGCACGGTTTCACCTGCTTGTGCAAACGCACTGCCGGCGCCCATCATCAGGGTAGCCGCCATGACGGACGTGGCCAACAGGTTCTTGACGATCTTCATTCGGTAATTCCTTGGGTAATTTCAGCGACGGTGAACGATAGTGGCACTCAGGTCATTTTGGTTCTAGGGAGTACCCGTAAAACTGGACGAGCGTGCACGATTAAGACAGGTTTTTAAGCCCGATGACCTTCGTTTTTATAGGGGAAATTCTGGTATGCGCAGGTCGGTGGGCTCTCGTTCCGCGGGCAGTTTGTAGCACGAAAATTCACGGGTTCGGCATTGCCTGACAAGGACGCTCGCCGGAATCTTCGAAAAGCCGGTACAACCAGGAGTTACCCGGACTCCTTCCAGACCGGGACGGTTTCGAGTCATCCCTACGCTCCTTGCCCCATGCGCCCTGCCCTGCTTTCGCTGCCCAACATGCCCGTGGCTGACACGCCGGCTGCGCGCAGCGCCCGCCGGCGACGAGAGCGCTTGCGCATGCTCGGGCTCACCTATGCGAGCTCGCTGCTCGATGCGTTCCTGTGGGGGGTGTTGGCCCTGAGCGGGGAGCCCGCGTGGGCCACATGCCTTCAAACCATCGTGGCAAGCAGCCTCATCTGCGGCGGCTTCTACCTCGCGATGCGACACGGGTGGAGCGAACGTTTCGCCGACCCCTATCTCACGTCGTGGCAGATGGCGTTGATGTCCGGCGTGCACCTGGGCGTGGCCTGGGCTTCGCCGCACTTGGGAGTTCTGGCGCTGAGCGTGATCTTCATCGTCTTCGCTTTCGGCGCCTTGCGGCTGCGCCCGCGGCAGCTGGCCTTGATGTGGTTTGTCATGACCGTGGCCACCGGTGTGCTGTTCGCTTTTCACGGCACAGAGATCGGCATGCCACACGAGCACCCGCTGCAAGCGGCGCTGTCCACGTTGTGGCTCTCTACCGTGCTGGGTCGTTGCGGCATGGTCGGGCTCTATGGCGCCCATGTGCGCCACGCGCTTAGCGAGCGCAACCGCGAGCTTGCCGAAGCCAAGGAGCACCTCTACGCGCTGGCAACCCGCGACGGTCTCACCGGGTCGCTCAACCGCAACGCCATCCTTGAGCGCCTGAGTGAAACCATGAGCGAGCGACGGTCGGGCAAAGGGGTGGCGGTGGCCTTGCTCGACCTCGACCACTTCAAGTCGATCAATGACACGCTGGGCCACGGAGCGGGCGACAGCGTGCTGCGCAAGGTCGTGGCCTGCACCGCGCGCCTCTTGCGCAGTGGTGACCGCCTCGGCCGCTATGGTGGCGAAGAGTTTCTGCTGGTGCTGACCAGCGTGGCCGATGCCGACTCCGCACTGGCGGCGATGGACCGTCTGTGTGAAGGACTGGCCGCAGAAGACTGGTCGCTGGTGGCCCCCGGCTTGAAGGTGACCGTCTCGATCGGGGTGGCCTTTGCCAACGACCTGGACAACGCCGACCTGCTGGTGCGCCGCGCCGATGAAGCGCTGTACGACGCCAAGCGCGCGGGCCGCAACCGCGCCCAGATGCGCTGATCGCCTGGCTATCCGCGGTGCGCCACACTCTGCAAAAAATGTTTCACCCCATCTGGCGGACTGGCGCGTAAGAAGCTGCATGTCCTCATCACTTCACACCATCATGCGACCACATCTCCTGCCCTCCGCACTGGCTGCGCTTGTGCTTTGCGCATCGACATTGACCACAACGGCACAGAGCCAGCTGCCGAACCAAAACCAGGACCAAGGTCGCCAGAGGCCTCCACCGGTGGTGGGCGAATTCGCACCCCGCCTCATCGTTCGCGACGCCCGCCTGCCGGTGCGGCTCGAGTCGGTGGACTTGCGCACCGAGGTCATCGGCCACGCCGTGCAGACCCGTGTGGAGCTGGTCTTTCGCAACCCGAACGACCGGGCTCTCGAAGGTGAACTTCAGTTTCCATTGCGCGACGGCCAGGTGGTCACCGGCTTCGCGCTGGACCTGAACGGCGAATTGCGCCCCGCCGTGCCGGTCGACAAGGCGCGCGGCCAGCAGGTGTTCGAAGACATCACCCGCGCCCGCGTGGACCCCGCCCTGCTCGAGAAGACCCAGGGCAACAACTACAAGCTGCGTGTCTATCCGCTGCCCGCCCAGGGCACGCGACGCGTGGTGCTCAACCTGAGCCAGACGCTCGACAGCGTGGTGGCGCGCGGCTCGGGCAAGGCCACCTCGACCCTGGTCTTGCCGCTCCAGTTTGCCGACAAGCTGCAGCGCCTCGATGTGGAGGTGCTGGTGGCCGACACGGCCGCCACCGCCATCGACGTTCAGGCACCCGGGCTCGGCGCTCAGGCCGTGGCCCGCCGCCAGCAGGGCCGATGGGCTCAGTTCTCGCTGCACCAGACCGAGGTCACGGCAGCCAAGTCGCTCAGCTTGCGGCTGCCTGCGCCCACCAGCGTCGCCACGGGCACCGAGACGGTGGCTGGCAACACCTACTTCTATGCCGATGTGCCGGTGACGCCGAGTGCAGCGCCCCGCGCTGCGCCACAACGCATCGCCCTGCTGTGGGATGCCTCGGGCTCAGGCGCCTCGCGCGACCATGTGCGCGAGTTCGCGCTGCTCGACCAATACTTCCGCGGGCTGCGGAATGTCGAGGTCACGCTGCAGGCCGGCCGCGACGTGGCCGATGCCCCGCAGCGCTTCACGGTGAAAGACGGGCGCTGGGACAGCCTTCGCCAAGCGCTCGAAAAGATGCCCTACGACGGCGCCAGCAATGCCGCGGCCTTCGTGGCGCCCGCCGGGCACGACCTCGCCTTGCTGTTCTCTGACGGTCTCTTCAACTGGAGCGCCACCGGCGTGCCGGCGACCAAAGGCAGCACGCCGCTGTATGCGCTCAGCGCCAACACCGGCGTGGATGCACCGAGGCTGCGCGATCTCGCCGAATCGGTCGGAGGCGAGTGGCTGGACCTCACCTCACTCTCCAGCGAGCAGGCCGCCAAGGCCTTGCACACACGCAAGGCGCGGCTGGTCGGCTTGAGCAGCGTGTCAGCACGCGATCTGGTGACGTCCACCCCGTTCGCCTCGGCAGGCCATCTGGCCATTGCCGGGGTGCTGACAGCACCTGCCGCCACCGTCGAGCTGAGCTTCGAACGGCCCGACGGCCGCATCGAACGCCATCAGGTGGTGGTCAAGCACCGCACCGCGTCGGAACTGCCTGCAACCATCCAAGGCAAATCCAGCATGCCTCGGCAGGAAGGTGCCTTCCCCGTGGCGCAGCGCTGGGCGAGCCTGCGTGTGGCCGCGCTCGAGGCCGACACCGAAGCCCACCGCGGCGAGATCCGCCGACTGGGCAAGAGCTTCGGCCTCGTGACCGGCGAGACCTCGCTCATCGTGCTCGACCTCGTGGCCGACTATGTGCGCTACGAGATCGAGCCGCCCGCCTCGTTGCGCGCCGAGTACGAGCGCCTGATGGCCGCTGGCCAGCAGCAGCTGCAGCGCGCTCGCAGCAACAACATCGAACGAGTGGCCAAGCGGTTTGCCGAGCAAGTGGTCTGGTGGAACAAGAGCTTTCCCAAGGACACCCCGGACCAGCAGCCCACGCCCAAGACCGAAGGCCGAGTGATGGGCGGCTCCGCCCTGCAGCGCAACGAGACCACGGCCCGGCCGGCCCCGACAGGTACCACTCCGGCCATGGCATCGCCACCCGCACCGGCGCCCATGGCAGCCGCCATGGCCGACCGCTCGCGGGAGTCGATGAGCCAGGAGACCGAGAAGCGCAAGAGCGGCCCCGGCAACGGCGGCAATGCCCCTGCGCCCACCGCCATCCGTCTGACGCCATGGCAACCGAACTCACCGTATGCACGCCGGCTGCGCGAGGCCACGCCTGAGACCGTCTACCAGCGCTACCTCGACGAGCGCCCCGACTTCACACAGAGCACGGCCTTCTACCTCGACTCGGCCGACGTGCTGCTCGAGAAGAAGCAGCCCGTACTCGCCCTGCGCGTGCTGTCCAACCTCGCTGAGATGAACCTCGAGAACCGCCACATCCTGCGCGTGCTCGGCTACCGCCTGCTGCAGGCCAAGCAAGCCCGCCTGGCGATTCCCGTGTTCCGCACGGTGCAGCGTCTCAGTCCCAACGAGCCCCAGTCGTACCGCGATCTGGGCCTGGCGCACCAGGAGGCAGGCCAGTGGCAAGACGCCACCGACCAGCTGTGGCAGGTCGTGTCACGCCAGTGGGACGGCCGTTTCCCCGACATCGACCTCACCGCGCTGGCCGAACTCAATGCGACGGTTGAACGTGCGACACGCGCCGGCTCACCGGTGCGCACCGAGGCCTACGATGCGCGCCTGCTGCGCAACCTGCCGCTTGACCTGCGCATCACGCTGGCATGGGATGCGGACAACACCGACATCGACCTGTGGGTCATCGACCCGAACGGCGAGAAGACCTACTACGGCCACCGCCAGAGCCACCAGGGCGGACGCATCTCGCACGACGTGACGGGCGGCTACGGCCCCGAGGAGTTTTCACTGCGCCACGCCAAGCCAGGCAAGTACACCGTGCAAGCTCAGTTCTACGGCCATCGTCAGCAGGTGGTGGCACCTGCCACCACGCTGATGATGCGGCTCACCACGGGGTTCGGCCGCCCCGACCAGAAGGATGAACTGGTGACCCTGCGCCTGGCGGGCCAGTCGGAGCTGGTGACAGTGGGCAGCTTCGAAGTGGGTGGATGAAGTTCATCACTTGGAGTGCATGACTGGAGCCGAAGCGAAGCGAGGCCGACCGATCAGGCAACTCCCGTGGATCCGGCTCGGTGGGCTGAGCCCGGACGTCAACAGTCCAGTGGACTGTTGATGCCTGGCGAAGAGGTGGGCCTCCGGCCCAGCGCGGCCTGCAAAGCCCACTGATCGTCTCGTTCAGCGGGACACGCCCTGACGCTCGATCACAAACATCCGCACAAGAAAAACCCCCGCACGCTCGAGCGTGAGGGGGTTTGGTTCAGACCGATTCACTCGGCCTGCAGGGCCCACAACCGGCGGCCCTGGAGCATGAAGCGTCGATCAGTCGCGGTCGCGGGTGGAGCCACCCGAACGTGCCACACCGAATCGCGTGCCATTGCCCGGAGGGGCGCAGGTGAACGTCAGCGCGGCATTGTCGGCGGCTGCTTGTGACAGCAGGGTCGACAACGACACGGCAGCTTCCGACGACTTGTTCGGCACGAACGTGTCGCTGGAACGGTTGTGGACCCAGCCCTTGGCCAGACCACCGACGACGCCCTTGGCAACCACTTCGCACTCGACACGTGGGCTCGTCACCTTGCCACGGGAGATCAGCAGGTTCAGGCGGCTGGATACATCGGATTGCGATGCATTGGCCGGCGTCACCGTGACCTGTTGGCCGACGATCGGGTTCATCTCCGAATTCATCGCGAGGACGAATTCTTCGACTTGACCACGTTGCGTGGCGTTCAGCGTGAACACGGCTGCGCTCAGGAACTTGAACACCGTGCCGGACGCGCCGGAGTTGTCGAAGCCGAAGCCGCGGATCTGGTCACCGACGTTGGGTGTGTTCGCGATCTGCGTGTTCTCGCCGAACATGCCCACCTTCGCGTACATGTTGCGCAGGTGAGGGATCTTCATGTCCTCGTCCACGCCGCCGCCTTCGATGGCCAGCGTACCGTCGGTGCCGAAACGGTTCTGTGCCGCGTTCACCACGTGGCAGCCATTGCAGGTGGTCAGGGTGTCGGAGGTGATGGTGTTGTAGGCGTTCTGGCCAGCGGCCTGGGCCGAGGTCAGCGACAGGTCGAGTGCCAGGATCGGGCTTGGCGGATAGGTCAGGCGCAGCGCGTAGTTCGTGAATGCGGCCATGTCGGCAGCAGACAGCTCAGCGGTGTTGCCCAACAGGCCGGTGAAGGCGACGTTGAAGTCCTGGAAGGCTTGCTGCTCGAGCGTTTCACCCGTGGTGCGGCTTGCGCCGGTACGGTCGCCACGCCAGTGCATCGGTCCGTTGCCTTTGAGGCCGCGCAGGCTTTGCGTGGTCATCGGGCCCTTCATCGGGTGCAGGTTGGTGTTGCGGCCGAAACGCGGGATGTTCACGTTGTAGGTGCCAGGATTCTGGACACGGCGCTCGTCCGGATTGCCGAGGTCCCACGACAGGTGGTCCACGTCGCCGAAGATGTGGCAGCCCGAGCACGACGAATCACCACGGCTGGACGTCAGCGAGGCGTCAAACAGGAACTTGCGGCCATTGGTGACGACGGCAGGTTCAGGGTTGAACATCTTCACGTGAGCAGCTTCAGTGAACGTGGAGGTGTTCACGACAGACACGCCGTTGTCGCCACGCGTGGTGACGAAGGCGAGGTTGCGGGTCGGGTCGAGAACCACACCGGTGGGCAGGCCGCCGGTCAGCGTGAGCTGGCTGCTGGCCGAGGGCGTGAAGGTGTTGCCTTCGAGCTGCGAGGTGCTGAAACGGCCGAGCTTGTTGGAGCCCATGGCCGCCACGTACATCGTGCCGCCGTCCGGGGTCAGGGCCATTTCGAGCGGGGTGGCCAGTGCGGCAGCTTTTTCAGCGGCCGTGCCAGCGGCAGCAGCGTAGCTCGTGATGTGCTTGTTCAGGTGACGGGGCGATGCGGTGGTGCCATCGATCACGGTGATGCGGCTTTCGACGAAGTGACCGCGAACCGTGCTCGAGCGGGTGCCCGGGCCTTCGAAGCGCGTGAGATTCAGCGCTTCGAGGTTGCTCACATACAGCTTGCCCGAGGTCGGGTGAACGGCAATGTTGAACAAGGTCGTGCCCACGCCGGTCACACGGGTCGAGCTGACCACTGGCGTGCTGCCGGTGGTGTCGATGGTGAAGACGTCGTAGTCAGGCAGGTTCATCTTGACGCGGGAACTCCAGTTCTTCGGAGCGGCGCCGGTCTTGGGATCGCCACCGTCCATCCAGGCGCCTGCGGCGTTCTTCTGAACGATCAGGCCGGTCTGTGGCTGGGTGGTGCCGTCGGCTGCAGTGGTCGGAGGCGCCTTGGCGATGCCGCCTTCTTGCATGTCATCGGTGAGGATGGTGCTCTTGTTGCCCGAGTGCAGCACGGCAGCATAGACACGCGTGCCGGCAGCATTCTTGGCCAGACCACGCAGCGTGTCGCCGAACATGTTGAGCACGGTCACTGGCGTGCCGCCCAGGGCGGTACCTTGCGACGCTGCATTGAACACCCACACGTCGGCACGGCCGACGCCAGCGGTGGTCAGCTGCGGATTGAACTTGGCGTTCTGGCCGCGGTGAGCCGCCGTGATGAAGGCCCACTTGTTGTCGGTACCGGCAAACACGATGTCGCGCGGCTCGTCACCGACCAGCAGCGTGTTGACGACGCGGGCTGGCGAAACGGACACGTCCACGACGCTGACGCTGTCGGACAGGTGGTTGACCACCCACAGCTTGCCGTCGTTGGCCAGGGCCACAGCCACAGGCTCAAGGCCCACTGGAATGGATTCGGTCAGCACTGGCACGCCGGACGCGGTGTTGTACACCTCGACGCGGTTGTCAGGCGTGTTGACCACGAACAGGCGCAGACCGTTGGCGGACAGCACCATCGGACGGACGTGGCCGCTCTCGAAGGTGGTGAACTCGCCGATGGTCGGAGGCGTGCCCGTGCCGCCGCCGGTGCCGCCACCGGTTCCGCTGTCGAGCTGGATGGCGTTGACGGTGAAGCTCTCGGAACTGGCATTCGCGCTGACACGGAAGCGCAGGCGCAGTGCAGATTGGTTCAGCGCGGCGCTCGGCAGCGTGAAGCTGATGCGGCTCGACGTGGTGTTGGTGGTCGCCTCGAGCTGCGAGTAGGTGGTGCCGTTGACGCTGAACTCGACGATGCCGGACTCGCCGGAATCGAGTGCGGCCGTCACGCGGTCATACGACAGCGTGAGGCTGGTGGCGCCGACCGTGCTGATGGACGGCGACAGCATCTGGCCGTCGGTGCTGAGCAGGGCTGCAGTGAGCTTGGCGCCAGCGCTGCTGGTGGCCACAGTGCCCGAGGTCGTGAACGGACCGATGCCACTGCTGAAGTTGTGCTGGAAGATCGTGGCAGCTTGCACTGGCGCCGAGAAGGCGCACAGTCCAAAACCAACGGACGAAATGGTACCGACGAGCCGTCGAAAGGCGGCTGCCCTGGTGAGCTTCATGTTGTGTCTCCTCGTTGTTTGACAACGTTGGTTTGTGGGCTACGCCGGTGAACGAAGCATCGTTCACACAGCGAGCGCCATCCGTCGCAGGCGAGGAGTTCCCATCAACAATGGGCAAACCCACCAACAATCTGTGGCCCGGCATGTTTGCATCCCGGTCCGCAGATTGCGATTAGCGCATGTCCCTAGTCGTTGAAGCTGGGCAAGCCCAGCCGCATGTGCTAAGGCCATCCGTGACAGGCGTCACAGTTTCTTGTCGATCACCAGCTTGAGCCCGGTGGCACCGGGGGCCAGCGCGGCCGTCGGCTCACTGGTGAGATCGCCCGGCTGAGGGATCGGCTGACCGGAGCGGGAGACACGGGCCACCACCACCACGCCACGGGCCTTGGAGATGGTCCGATCGGGCATCATGGCCAGACTGTCGTCGAGGGTGAACTTGAGCGGCAGGTCCGACACCTTCTTGCGCAGCACGGCCAGTGGCGCCCGCGAGCCATCATCGGGGCGGGCCACGATGAACACGGTGTCGTCCGGACTGAGCCCGGCCTGCACAGCAGGTGACAAGCTCACCTCGCCGCTGATCGATGCGCCTGCAGAGGCCACGGCCGGTGCCTTGTCGGCGGACTTGGCAGGCACTGCGGGTGCCGAGGCCAAAGCCGCTGCCAGCGCCGGTCCGCCCTTGGCGCGCGCCTGATCGATGTTGGACTGCACGTCCCGCGCGTCGTCGGAACCGGGCGGCAGCACGGTCAGCAGCTTTTGCCACTGCGCAATGGCCTCGGCAAACTCGCCGCGCCGGTAGGCCGACATGCCCGTGAGCATCAGGGCCATCGGATGGCTCGGCTCCAGTGTCAGCGCCTTGCGAACCAGCTCCATCGGCCGGCCTTCGAGGTCGTCGTTGGCGCTGACGGTGAGGACTTCGGCCTGTTCGATCAGCAGATCGGGGTTGGTGGTGACCAGCGGGGCTGCACGGTCGTAGGCGCGGGCCGACTCGGGATAGCGCTCCATCGAGCGGTAGGCCCGGGCCAGCAGCACCCATCCCTTGTAGTTGTCCGGCGACTTCTCAAGGACCGCGACCAGCCGGCTGAGCATCTCCTGCTGCTTCTTTTGCTCAGGGCTGAGCAGGGCCGCAGCGGCGACCGCATCGATGGCCCCGACGTTTCCCACTCCCCGGTACATCGCTGCTGCCACGATGGGCACGAGCACGGCCAGAGAAATGGCGGTCCAGCGACCTCGCACTCCCGTGGCCGCCGGGGCTTTGGCGACCACCGGGGCCGGCACGTCGGTCACGTCCTGCAACAGGCGGCGCTGAAGTTCATCACGGGCCTCTTGGTAGTTGGCGTCGTTCAGCTGACCGCGAGCGAGGTCGCGCTCGAGCTCCTGGAGCTGGTCACGATAAACCTTGGAGTTGAGTTCGGTCACGGTCAGCGTGCCACGACGCGCGCCACGCCGAAGCGGCCACAGCAGCCACAGCACCACCACCACCGTCAACGCGATGGAAACAATCAGGAAGACATTCATGGGCGCGGGTCGGGCGTGTCGAGGAGGGCTTGCGCCTGACGGCGCTCGTCGTCGGTGAGGGCGGGCGTGACATCAGCCGCATGCTCCCGCTGGCGCTGCCGCAGAAAGCGCACCAGAAAGAACACGCCGCCGAGCAGCAGCAGAAACGGCCCGAACCACAGGAACCAGGTCACTGGCTTCAGGGGCGGACGGTAAAGAACGAAGTCGCCATAACGGCTGACCAGGAACTCGGTGATTTCAGCGTCGGTCTTGCCTTCGCGGATCAGTTTGCGGATTTCACGGCGCAGGTCGTTGGCCAGATCGGCGCGCGAGCCGGCCAGCGACTCGTTCTGGCACACGAGGCAGCGAACGTCTTCGGAGATGCGGATGAGGCGCTGCTCGACGACCGGATCTTCGGCCAACGGCGCGGCGTCTTTCGCGCTGACCGACGCCACCAGAACACTGCATACAGCCAGCAAGGCCAGCGATCGACGCCCCCAGGCAAACAGGCGCGCGCTCACCCTTGAAGCTCCTTGATGAGCGGGCGAATCTTCTTGTCGAGCAGCTCGGGCGTGACAGGCCCGATGACCTTGAAGCGGATCACACCCGCCTTGTCGATCAGGTAGGTTTCGGGCACGCCGTACACGCCGTAGTCGATGCCCACGCGGCCATCGGCATCCACGGCCGACAGCTGATAGGGGTCGCCGTGCTTGGACAACCAGTTCTTCGCATCGGGGGCCTGGTCCTTGTAGTTCAGGCCGATGATGGGCAGCAGGTTCTCGCGCGCCAGTGCCACCAGCACCGGATGCTCGGCGCGGCAGGCCACGCACCACGAGGCCCACACGTTGAAGAGCCACACCTTGCCGAGCATGTCGCGCTGAGAAAACCTGGCATCGGACGCCAGTTGCGGCACCTCGAAGGCCGGCGCAGGCTTGCCGATCAGCGGTGACGGCACCTCGCTCGGGTCACGGGTGAGTCCGATGCCCAGAAACACGACCAGCACCAGGAACAGCCCCAGCGGCCACAGGAACTTGCGCTGCGACTTCATGCGGCCGCTCCCTGCGTCGCCACCGAGGCCTTGCGGGCCTTGCTCAAGCGGTAGCGGCGGTCTGCTGCCGCAAGAATGCCGCCCAGGCCCATCAAGAGGCAACCGCCCCAGATCCAGTCGACGAACGGCTTGTGATAGACGCGCATGCTCCAGACCGCGGTGGCGCCCTGCCCTTCGAGCACCTCGCCCAAGGCGACGTAGAGGTCACGTGTCAGGCTCGCGTCGATGGCCGCTTCGGTCATGGGCATGCCCGACGACACGTACTTGCGCTTCTCGGGGTGCATGAGCCGCTGCACCTCTCCGTTCTTGCTGAGTTCGACATCGCCGCGCTGAGCAATGTAGTTGGGGCCCCGCACCTCGTTGACGGCCAGCAGGCGGAAGGTGTACCCCCCCACAACCACCGTGTCATTCGGGCCCATGCGCACATCACGCTCGGTCTGGTAGCTCATCACCATGGTGGCGCCGAACACGAACACGGCAATGCCGGCGTGCGCGAGGTGCATGCCCCAGAAGGAGATGGGCGCACTCACGGTGCCACGACGCGTTTGCTTGAGGATGTGGATGACCGAGCTGCTCACGATCCACGCCGCGAGGAACGAGCCCAGCGCGGCAAGCCAGGACCAGTGGCCCTCGATGAAGGGCACGGCCAAGGCCGCCACCGTCGCAATGAGCGCCGCCGGACGCAAGCGCTGGAGCAATTCGCGGCCGTCGGCTTCTTTCCAGCGGGCCAAGGGGCCGAGTGGCATGAGCAGCAGCAAGGGCAGCATCAGCGGACCGAAGACGCTCTGGAAGTACGGTGGGCCCACCGAGATCTTGCCGAGGTTCAACGCATCGACGATGAGCGGGTACAGCGTGCCGAGCAGCACGCTGGCGGCGGCGGCCATCAGCAGCACGTTGTTGAGCAGCAGCAAGGCCTCACGCGACACCACAGTGAAATTGCCGCCCGTGCTCACCTTCGGCGCACGCCATGCAAACAGTGCCAGAGAGCCACCCACCACCACGGTGAGAAAGCCCAGCACGAAGACACCGCGCGCCGGGTCGACCGCAAACGCGTGGACAGAGGTGAGCACCCCCGAACGAACCAGGAAGGTACCGAGCAGCGACAGCGAGAACGCGCTGATGGCCAGCACGATGGTCCAGTTCTTGAACGTGCCGCGCTTTTCGGTCACGGCCAGCGAGTGGATGAGGGCGGTGCCCACCAGCCACGGCATGAACGATGCGTTTTCAACAGGGTCCCAGAACCACCAGCCGCCCCAACCCAGTTCGTAGTACGCCCACCATGAGCCGAGCGCGATGCCGAAGGTGAGGAAGATCCAGGCCGCGGTGGTCCAGGGGCGCGACCAACGCGCCCAGGCGGCGTCGAGCCGGCCCGACAGCAAGGCCGAGATGGCAAAGGCAAAGGCCACCGAGAAACCCACGTAGCCCATGTAGAGCATGGGCGGATGAAACACCAGACCCGGGTCTTGCAGCAGCGGGTTCAGGTCGCGGCCGTCGGCCGCCGCGGGCAGGAGCCTCGCGAACGGGTTGGAGGTGAGCAGGATGAACAGCATGAAACCGATGGCCAGCACGCCGAGCACGCCAAGCACGCGAGCCACCATGTCGTCAGGCAGCTGGCGCGAGAACGTGGCCACACCCATGCCCCACACCGAACCCATCAGCACCCAGAGCAACAGCGAACCTTCGTGGCCGCCCCACACCGCTGCGAACCGGTAGAGGTCGGGCAGCAGCGAGTTGGAATGCTGGGCCACGTAGACGACCGAGAAGTCGTTGACCATGAAAGCGTAGGCCAGGCAGCCGAACGACACGGACACGAGCAAGAACACCAGCTGGGCCGACGGCCGCGCAAGCGCCACCCAGTCGGCACGGCCCTGGTGGGCACCCAGCAGCGGGAAGATGCCTTGCACGACCGACACGCACAGCGCCAGGATGAGCGCGAAATGACCGATTTCTGGAATCATGGCTTCAATGTCTTGGCGGCCTGCTTGGCCTGGTCCATCGCATGCTGCGCTTCGGGCGGCATGTAGTTTTCGTCGTGCTTGGCCAGCACCTCGCTCGCCACGAAGCGCCCGTCAGGACCGAGCTTGCCCTGCGCCACGACGCCCTTGGCCTCGCGGAACAGGTCGGGCAGGATGCCGGTGTAGACCACCGGCGTTTCACGCACCGTGTCGGTCACGACAAAGCGCACGGTGAGGTTGTCGCGCTGAACGCTGCCGGCTTTCACCATGCCGCCGATGCGGAAGGCGCGGTCTTTCGGGGCCTCGCCCGCCGCCACTTGCGTGGGCGTGAGGAAGAACACGAGGTTGCTGTTGAACGCGTTCAAGACCAGCGCCGCGGCAATGCCGAGGGCGGCCAGGCCACCGACCACGATGGCAAGACGTTTGCGGCGCGGCGTCATGCTGCGATCTTCCGTTGGAGGGCGAGGTCAGCCAGCGCGCGACGGCGGCGCAAGCGCAGCAGCCACGACTCGGCCCCGAGCAACGCGGCGCTCACGCCGAAACTGCCCCACACATAGCCGGCATAGCCGCCCATGGCAAAAAACTCGCTCACGCTATGCCACTGCATCTTGGACCCATTCGGTATGACGTTCACGCTCGAGAATGATGGTGCGCACGCGCGACAGCGCCGCTGCAATGGCGTACATCCAGCAGGCCATCACCAGCAGCAGCATGCCCCAGACCATGGTGCGCGCCATCGACGGCGCCTGCGTCATGGAGATCGAGGCACCCTGGTGCAAGGTGTTCCACCACTTCACTGAAAAATAGATGATGGGCACGTTGACCACGCCCACGATGGCGAGCACGGCGCCCGCGCGGTCGGCACGGCGCGGATCATCGATGGCCGCCTGCAACCCCATGAAGCCGAGGTACAGGAAAAAGAGGATCAGCATGGAGGTGAGCCGCGCATCCCACACCCACCACGCACCCCACATGGGCTTGCCCCAGAGGGCGCCCGTCCACAGCGTGATGAACGAGAACAGCGCGCCCGTCGGTGCCAGCGCGGTGGCCATCATGCTGGCCAGGCGGATGTTGAACACCAGCCCCACAGCGGCCCAGAAGGCCATCACCAGGTACAGCACCATGGCCACCCAGGCGGCGGGCACATGAATGAAGATGATGCGGTAGCCCTCACCCTGCTGGGCATCGGTGGGCGCCACAAAAAAAGATACCCACAGGCCCACCAGGGCCAAGACCGTCGCGAGCAGTGCGAAAGCAGGCCACAGCTTGCCCGCCAGCGGATAGAAGCTGGCCGGCGAGGCAAACCGGAACAAGGAGGTGGTAGAGGTCTTCATTCAGCGAAAGATGCGCAGTCGTTCAAAAAGCAGCCCGCACTGTAGCGGTTGCCTCGGGCTTGCTTCAGGGTAGAAACCTAGGCTTGAAGTTCCCTCGATTGTCGCTGCTGCACTCATTCCATCGATATGCGAAGAGCGGCTGTGGCTGCAAGCGGGGCGAAAAACGCCCCCAGCACCAGCATGGCGCCCAGGAGCATGAAGTTGCCTGAGGGATCCAGCCCGGCAGTGTAGGCCTCCACCATGCCGGCGCCAAAAATGAGCACCGGCACAAAAAGCGGAAGGATCAGCAGCGCCAGCAACACGCCGGCGCCTCGCACGCCGAGCGTGAGCGCCGCACCGATGCTCCCCACCAGGCTCAGCACCGGTGTGCCCACCAGCAGCGACAGCATGAGCCAGCCGAGGCTCGGGCCGTCCAGATCGAACTGCAGCCCGAGCACCGGCCCGGCCAGCACCAGAGGCAAGCCCGTCAAGAGCCAGTGCGCACTCACCTTGGCCAGCACCACCACCACCAGCGGTGTGGGCGACAGCAGCATCTGCTCCAGGCTGCCATCGGCGTGGTCAGCGGCAAAGAGGCGAGGCAGCGACAGCACGGCCGACAACAGTGCGCCCACCCACAGAATGCCTGGGGCGATGCGGCGCAGCAGCGCGGTTTCCGGGCCGATGGCCAGAGGGAACATGCTGGCCACCATCACGAAAAACACGAGGGCCATCAGCACCTCGCTCTTTTGCCGCATGGCCACGCGCAGGTCGCGCTGCAGCACGAGACCGAAGACGCGCAGACTTCCCGGAGCCTGGGCCGAAGCGAGGGTGGCGCTCATGACGTCAACTCCAGCATCTGAGGAGCTCGTCCAGCGAGCACGACGGGCTGGTGGCTCGTCAGCATGGCCATGCCACCACGCTCCAGGTGCTCACCGATCAGCGTCTCGAGCACGGACAGCGCATGGACGTCCATCGCGACAAAGGGTTCGTCCAGCACCCACAACGAGGCCGTGCTGGTGGCCAGGCGCGCAAAGGCGACCCGGCGCTTCTGGCCTTGGGACAGAACGCGGCAGGGCAGGTCTTCGCGGCCGGCCAGGCCCATGCGAGCGAGCGCGTCATCGATCTGGGCATCGGCGACCTCGGCACCACCGAGCATCGTGGACACGCGCAGGTTCTCGCGGGCGCTCAGCAGGCCTTGCAGGCCGCTGTCGTGGCCGACATAGAGCAGCTCACGGCGAAAGGCCTCAGGGTCAGCCGCGACCGGCTGGCCGTTCCAGCGTACTTCCCCGGCTGCTGGCAGGGCCAACCCGCAGACGATGCGCAGCAGGCTGGTCTTGCCGATGCCGTTTGCCCCGGCCACGTGGACCCATGCGCCGCGCGCCAGCGTGCAGTGCACGTGGCGAAAGAGCAGGCGTTCGCCCTTGGCGCAGGCGATGTCGTGGAGGTTCAGCATGGCGGGCTGGATTCTGCACCACATCCACCTCGGAAACCGCCCGCATCAGCGACGTGCGCTCGGCGCTCGACACCGGCAAGCGGTCGCTGAGCGTGTTCGGGGGCCTCCAGGAAATGAACGTGGCCCTGGGCGCAAGCCTCTCTCGGCACGTGCATTCGCAAGTCGGCCAGTTCAACCACCGAGAACCCTCGCAGCATCTTCCGCCGGGGACCCCGACCACAGGAAGGCCTGAAGCATGAAGCAGCGGTGCCGAGCCTGACGCCGCCCCGCGAAGTGGGCATGCCGCCTGCGCGCGTCCAACGCAGTCTGGACAGATGCCTTCGCTTGCGGGTTTGCGAAGGCCAGCCCCGCGAATTGTTCCGGGGCATGGCCCTGCGGGGTTCATGTCGCGTGGTGGTTGCCGAGGCTTGCTGCCGCCGCAGCACCTCCCTGCCGGCGAACACCAGACCTCTGCACCTGCAGGAATTCGCGTCTCGCGAGGCTGGTCAGGGCGCGACTCACACTTTCGTGGGCCAGTCCGAGGTGACTGGCGATGTCCCAGCGGCTCATGGGAAGCTCGATGACCGGCGCTTGCACATCCTGCAGGCGCGCATCGCTCGACAGCCGCACGGTGCCATCCGCATCGATCAAGGACGGCCAGCGCATCCGCCCGCGCAAGGTCTGAAGCTGTGCCGCTTGTGCCAGATCAACCCGCCTGTCGACGAGCTCACGCATCATCGACTGGGTGGCCTCTGTCGGCCATTTAACAAGGAGTCAACATGCGATCACCCAATGTGGGAACCATCGACCGTGCGCTGCGCATTCTGCTCGGCTTGGCACTGATCATCCTCATGCTGACAGGGATCATCGGGTACTGGGGCCTCCTCGGCCTGATCCCCTTGTTCACCGGCATGTTTTCAAGCTGCCCTGTCTACTCGTTGTTCGGCATCTCTTCGCGACCGCGCAAGGAATGAAGGGCGCGGCCCGCGAGGCTGTCACCCGTCGTGGTGCCTCTGCGGCCCCCGGCTTGCCTCCCGGCCGCCGCGGGCAATGGAACGCAGCAACCACAGCCCCCCCGCGCAGGCACCCGTGAACCCGAGCAGCCCGAACGCCGGCAGACCCCAGAGTTCCGGTCCGCCCCGGACCGTCATGACGATCGACGAACCGACAATCAGCGCAGCGACGAGCAGACCCACCGTGACACGGCTGGCTGCGCGGTCGAGTTGATCCCCCGCACGCTGGAGCCCTTGGACGTCGATGTGCACTTGTACGCCACCCTGACGGACACTCCTGAGCAGACGCGCCAAGTCGTCGGGCACGCGGTTCAACAGATCGAGAAGCCGGTTGGCAGAGCGCCACCCGCGAGAGACCAGCGCGCCCGCCCGATAGCGCGACCTCAGTGCCTGTTTCAGCATCGGCAAGGCCTCGCTGCTCAGGTGAAAATCGGGGCAGAGGGTGCGCCCCATGCCCTCGGCCGAAATGAACGCCTTGATCAACAAGGCCAGGTCTGCGGGAAGAGAGAGCCTGTGCCTGCGCAAGATGCCGGTCACGTCGAGCAGCATGCTGGAGAGGCTGAGCTGGGCGAGCGGCGTGCCGTGATAGTCGTCGACGAACGCATCGACCTCGGCGCGCAGCAGATCCTCGTGCATACCCGCCGCGTCTTCGGCCCAATCCAGCAGCACGTCCGTGACCTCGGCCGCATCGCGCTGTACCAGCCCCAGCATGAGCTTGAGCAACTCGTCACGGCGTTGCGCAGACAGCCGCCCCACCATGCCGAAGTCGATGAAGGCCACGCGGTTGTCGCTCAGGTAGAACACATTGCCCGGGTGCGGGTCCGCATGGAACAGGCCATCCTGCACGATCATCTTCATGACAGCGCGGGCGCCGCGCCGCGCCAGCAGCGGACGGCTGAGGCCTTCCCGTTCTACCCGGTCCAGCGCGTCGCCCGGGATGCCGACGATGTGCTCCTGCACGTTGACACGCGTCCGCGTCCAGGCCCAGAACACGCGCGGGATGACAATGCCTGGATCCGAGCTGAAGTTGGCCGCGATCCGCTCCGCGTTCCGGCATTCATTGGCGAGATCGAGTTCGCGCCGCAGCGAACGTCCGAATTCACGCACCCATGAAACGGGACGGTAGGGACGGATCGCCGGCCACTCCCGGGCGGCCAGTGCGGCCAGCCGTTCGAGCAGATGAAGGTCGGCTTCGATGACGCGCTCGATGCCGGGCCGTCGCACCTTCATCACCACCTCCGTACCGTCCTTGAGGCGAGCTCTGTGCACCTGCGCAATCGAGCCCGCGGCGATGGGTTCGGGATCCAGCACCTCGAATCCATCCTCCCAGGATTCGCCCAGGTCTTCAGCGAGCTGCGGCCGAAGCGTGTCGAAGTCAACAGCGGGAACCCGGCTGTGCAGCTTGGCGAACTCGGCGATCCATGCGGGTCCGAAGAGATCGGCTCGCCCTGCAAGGACCTGGCCCAGCTTGACGAACGTCGGCCCCAACTCTTCAAGAGCCCGCCGCAGCTGTTCCTGCGGCTGCAACCGGACGAGTTCGGCCGAGGTGTCCCACTTCACGAAGCGCCCGGCCTTTTCGAGCGTGCCAGCCCAGCCCAGGCGGCGCACCGCTTCGCCCAGGCCATGCCTGACCAGGACGGAAACAATGTGCTGCAGGCGGACCAAGTCTCGGGCCGTGTACAGGACTTCGGACAGCATGTGCGATTGTTCGATGCAGAGGATCAGTCACGATGACACACCTCTCCCGTACTTCCATTGCGCCGCATCAAACCCGGGAGAGCGCGCATCTGGGCCGGCCATTGATCGCAGTCAAGTCCGTCCAGCGGTGGCTCGACGCCATCGAGCAGTGGTTTCCTGAGGTGTTCCGTCGACTCGCCCGCGCGTCCCTCTTTCGCGACTCCCCCGACGTCGACGTTCGGGTCGATGTCATCGAGCACGGCAAGACGCATGACGTCAGGGCAGAGATCCCCAGAGCGAAGAAGGAGTACAGCCGTGTTCTGTCTGCCGCACCGACCTGCACCTTGCACTGGGTCCTCGTCTGATGCCTCCACCCCAGCGTCGGTCGCTGCCTCGAAGCAGCCCTGCCTAAGGTTTGATGAGGCCACCAACGGCTTCCCCGGCCTGCTGAAACGGGCCCAGTGGATTCGTCTGGCTGTCCACACGTTCGACCTTCGGTTCCCCTCCGTGATTGCGGAACAGCACCAAGTCGTCGCGAACCACCACCAGGCCTTCGAATCGCCATCCCGTGGTGCGGGTGGTGCGGCGGAAGCTGAGAAAGTCGAGAAGGAAGTTGCCCTCTCTTTGAAGAGACTGGCGGCTCATCGTGAATTCATAGGCTCGACAGGCCTGACGCGCCAGGATGCAGTCACGGATCCCGGCATCGAGAAGCTCCAGCGCCACCCCTGAATTCGGCGCGAGGCGGCCCACCAGTTCCGGATAGGGAATCTGTTTCACGTTTGCAAGCGCCCGCACGTCGAAGCCGCGGTCGGTCATCTGCGTGATCGTGGTGCTATATGGAACGATGGTCTCGAACGCGTCTCTTGCAGCCTCGAACGATTCAAAGGGCGATGCAATTTCGGAGCGCGCCCGGGGCAGCATGGCGGTGCAGCCGGAAGTCAACGCCGCAATCAGCACCATGCAGGTCGTCCGCTGGACTCTCGTTGGACCACGCGCATGCCGTCTGCATCGAGGCGGCAGACTGTCCGGAAAAGGTACGGACGTCGAGCGCCCTGAAGTCGGTTTCATGGGATCGAGTCCCCCTGTATCCATCGCGTGATCCGGCGAGTCGGTCGGCGGGTGCACCGCGCCTGACAGAGTGTGCGCGGCGCGCACGGGCCGGTGCTTGCGCCCGCGCAAATCAGGAGCCTCTGCACGGCCCGCCCGGCACGGGCAGCAGTGACACTCCGATGATCGGCACATGGACGGCAAACAAGTACCCCAGCGCCTTCTGCGGGTTGGCGAAGATGCGGCGGCCGCCACGCACGGCCGCCACAAGGGAGCCGAACTGGTCGTCGAGCAGGACGAGCGCGGCGGCCTCGCGGGCCACGTCGGTACCGCGTTGTCCCATGGCGACGCCGATGTCGGCCGCTCTCAATGCGGGACCATCGTTGACACCATCTCCGGTCATGGCCACGACGTCACCCCTCGATTGCAATGCCTGCACGATGCGCAGCTTCTGAGCAGGCGACACCCTGGCGAAGACGCGAACCCGATGCACGGTCTGGCGAAACATCACCTCGTTCAGCGCATCGAGCGACCGGCCCGACAGGCAGCTCTCATCCATCGCGCCGTGGCCCACGATGCCGGCCTGCACCGCAATGGCCCAAGCCGTCGCAGGGGCGTCGCAGGGGCGTCGCAGGGGCGTCGCCGGTGATCATGACAACACGCACGCCGGCACCTTGACACGCGCGAATCGCGCTCGCGACGTCGCTTCGCAGCGGATCTTCGAATGCGATCACACCCAACGCTTCATACCCCGTCTCTGGAACGTCGTCACGTGCAAAGTCGGAAGAGCGTGCTATCGCGATCACGCGGAGCACTTGCTCTGCCCAGGCATCAGCCTGCGCCTGCATCCGCGTCAATCGCGACGGATCCCCGCTGCAGCGGGCCAGCACCGCCTCGGCCGCGCCCTTCGTTCAGGTGGCTGCGCGGGTCGGCCAAAGCAGCCACTGCGCCGCCCACCTTGCCCAGCGCCGTGCGCCTGCCGGTGGCCACAACGATCGCCTCCCCATCACCTTGAACCACCAGGGTGCCTGCATTCAGCCTTTCGTCTGCGTGGAGCTTGTCAACCGGCGCAGACTCCCCGGTGAGCATCGACTCGTCGACGCGCATCCCGTGTGCACGAATCAGCCGGGCATCGCATGCGAGCCGATCTCCTTCGTGGACGCGCAGCCGGTCGCCCTCCACCAGCTCCTGGCTCGAGATGCGCCGGGCGACCCCGTCGCGGACTACCGTGCTGCGCGGGCTGGCCAATTGATACAACGCTTCCAGGACATGCTGGGTGCGCAGTTCTTGATAGACGGAGATCGATGCCACAACCAGGACTGACACCATCAGAATGGCCGCATCACCAAGATTGCCCAACACCCCATACAGCACCATGCAGGCCAGAAGCAGCAAAACCATAGGCTGAAGCATCACGAGCCGCAGTGCCTCCCATGGTGTGCGATGGGCTGGTGCCTGCAGGCGATTGAGGCCGTCACGGGACAGGCGCTCCCGAGCCTCAGTCTCCGTGAGGCCGGCGGGCGGGTCGGGCTCGGTCATCGGTCGAGCCCCACCGTTTGGTGTAAGTCCGGAATCCTGCAACTCCACCCGGAGCGCTCGTCCAGGGCCTGGCGCAGTGCGTCGGAGAACAAGGGGCCGCCATGGGTGATGAATGCGCACCGCGGGCAACGTGCCCGCCCGCGAGCGGCCGTCTCCCCTCACCACCGTTGCACGCACGGAGACGTGCTTGCCGTGGCTCTTCAGGCACTTCGAACCGGTCACTGCGCCGTTTCCACCCAGGAATGTCAGCTGCATATCCACCCTTTCGGCCAGCCGGCCAAGGCGTCATGATGGGATCCGCTCGGGGCAGACCCCTTGCGCTGGATCAAGCAGGCCGCTCGAGCGATCAGATTCGGCAAAGGGCAGATCTGAGGCTGACATGCGGGGATGCGCCAGAGGCCCGATGGCTGGAACTGTCGGGAGACGACATGTCGGGGAGCAACGCACCGGAGAACCTCGTCGAAACGGCGTTGTCCCGTGCGGGAGTCTCTGCCCTGTTGGTACCCGCGGCCGGCAGGGCCGAGAAACTGGCGTTGGCAGAAAAGCACATGCGTCTCGTCGGCCGCTGAAGACTCACCAGAGTTCCGCATCGCGGACGCCATTCCGTCCAAGCCGGTTGACCCGCGGTTGCGGTAGATCAAAGGCAAATCGATCCGGCCGCAAACAATCTGCATGGTGCGCAATTGCAGCGCTGATGGTCAGATTCGTTGAAATCTGATCAATCGTTCACTTCATCGGCGAGACCGTCGCCGTGAAAACGGATTTCCGAGTCTCGCCAATCAGAGGTTGACCATGAACAGCATCGCTTCAATCCTTGTCCACCTGGACGATTCTCCTCGCACAGAAGAGCGGTTGAAACTGGCTCGCCAGGTGACCCAGCGATTTCAAGCATCGCTCCAGGCGATATTTGCTGTCGAGTCGGCATTCGTTGCGTTGCCTTTCGCCATGGCTGAGGGCTCTAACGGGGGTGCCTTTGCCATACAGCTTGACGCCGACCGTCGCAAGCGCATGAAGGAACAGTTTGAACGGGTGATGGCTCAAGCTGGCCCGCCCGCCGAACTGACCGAATTGACCAACGAACCGTTGATTCCCGGCGTGGTGCACAAGGCTCTGTTTGCCGACCTGGTTGTTTTGGGGCAGCACGAGCCCGGCTCGCATTCTGCGCGTTCGCTTCCTTCCGATTTCGTCGAGTCGGTGATCATCGGCAGTGGCAAGCCGACTTTGGTCGTGCCTTATGCGAATGCCGCAGCCACCTTGGGCAAGCGCGTGCTGGTCGCGTGGAGCGACACGCGCGAATCAGCCCGCGCGCTGTCAGCCGCATTGCCCTTCCTGCACAGCGCCGATCAGGTCGATGTCATGACGTGGTCCGATGGCGCAGCCGTCGACCCGCTGCCGGGCACTAGCAGTGTGTTGGCGCGCTTTCTAGAGCAGCATCGGGTCAAGGCGACCGTTCACCCCAACGAGCCCCATTCAAGCGGCGTCGGTGAAGATCTGATTTCGAAGGCCTGCGATCTTCAAAGCGATCTGATCGTGATGGGTTGCTACGGCCACAGCCGCGCCATCGAACTGGTTCTCGGGGGCGCGACACGCACCGTCCTCAAGACCATGACAGTGCCTGTATTGATGGCGCACTGACGGTCGCAAGAATTTCCCCCTCTATCGGCCCCGCGCTCAGCTCGCGCTGACTCATCATGACGGGTGCACGCTGGATGTCGCCATGATTCAAACGCCATAGCAGCGACTGAAATCCATCGACCATTGGGAACCCATCAGCGTGCAGATTCGTCGGATGCCAGAGGTGATGGGGGAATCCCCGCGTCCGTCGGATCAAGTGTTGCGCTTGCGCAGTGCCACGCTGACGAGACCCAGTCCAGCCACCATCAGCACCAGCATGCCTGGTTCTGGCACGGGAGGCGCAGTTGAGTAGCTGAGGTTGTCGAGCACGAAGGTGCCATCGGCAATGCCGAAGCCATGGATGTCGGCGGTGGCACGCTGGATGCCGAGAAACTGGCCTTCGTTCCAGCCGGTGGCCGAGGTGTCGATGGAAAACACATGGCTCTCGAGCGTGTTGCCTTCGGCGTCATACGCGAGCAGCGTGATGTGGTTGCCACCGGCGGCCGTTTGGAACTGGTTGAACAGTGCCCCCACCGAGGAGACGCCACTGCCGAAGCTGAAGCCCAGCTCTCCGCTCGCCGTGACGAAATCGCTGGCGACGAAACGCGCACCCGCGCCCCATTGGCCGTTGGTGCCCAACACGCGGTTGGAAGCCCCCAGTTCAGCAAACGGCGACGACGTGAAGATGACGTTGTCACCCACCTCCGCCCCGACGTTCACCGGCCCGGTGGTGCTCACGCCGTTGTAGGCATTGAACGTGATCACGTGCGAAGGCGCAGGGATGTCCGATGGGGAGCTGATGAGCGCCGCTTGCGCTCCATTCTGGAGCAGCAGCGCCGCCAACGCGACAGTCGTGACACGAGAAGAAATGGCAGCCATGAAATTCTCCGGAGGAGAGCCGGGACCACCGTTGCGTGGCCTTGTCGGCAAGAGCGAGAGTGCGGGCGACTGGATTCGATGCCGCCCCGCGACGAGGTCAGCGTGATTGGCGGCGGCGCATCCAGCCCACCAGGCCCAGGCCTGCGGCAAACAGAACCAGGGCCTCGGGTTCAGGCACGGCGGACACGGTGTAGGTCAGGTTGTCCAGCACGAAGCTGCCATCCGAAATGCCGAAGCCGGCGATGTCGGCGCTGCCCCGCTGGATGCCGAGGAACTGGCCCTGGTTATAGCCGTTGGCATCGGTGTCGATCGAGAACATGTGGCTCTCGAGCGTGTTGCCCTGCACGTCATAAGCCAGCAAAGTCAGGCGGTTGGTGCCCGCGACCGATTGGTACTGGTTGAAAAACGCGCCCACCGACGACACGGAGTCCGCAAAGGTGAAGGTGATCTGCCCGCGTGGGGTGACGAAGCTGCTCGCCACGAAAGTCTCGCCGACGCCCCAGATGCCGTTGTTGCCGAGCGAGCGCTCGTAGGCTCCCACCTCGGTGGAGGGCGAGGAAGTCAAGGTGACGACATCGCCGGCTTCAGCGCCGACGTTGACTGGCCCCGTGGTCACCAAGCCGTCGAACTCGTCAAAGGTGATGACGTGCGCAGGGGCTGCAATGGCCGCCTCCGTTGTGATGAGGTTGGCCTGGGCCTGGGCCCCGAACAGCAGTGCTGCGAGGGCAAAGACTTTGGGAGTGAACGTGACGGCGAGGGAACGGATGCGCATGGCGAACTCCTGATGGTGTCGGGCCCCGGCGAGGCTGCAGCCACGTCACAGGAATGCCATCAGTGTGTCCACCGTCTGCGTCAGCCTGATGTGCACGACGACCCCTTCGCGTGAGCCGATCGGACGTGAGCTGGCGTCGATTTACGAGGGTTGGTGCGGAGAACCGGCCGCGCCGCCTTGTTGTGCGCGACAAGGGCGCGGCAGCGACGCTACGGGCTGGGGCGAAAGGCAGGCCCCGAAGGCAGGCACGAATGGCAGGCACCAAAGGCGGCCGCCAGAAGGACTAAAGGGTCAGCATGCGTGAACATGCTGACCCTCGTCTTTTTGGTGCGGCTGGCAGGAATCGAACCCACGACCCCTTGGTTCGTAGCCAAGTACTCTATCCAGCTGAGCTACAGCCGCGCAGCCCCGAAGTATACACTGGAAAATACCCTCTTCGTCAAGCGCTCCGGATTTTCTACGCCCGACAAACCAGGTGTGCAAGCTCGCCCAAGCGCGTGCCGCCTGCTGGAGCAGTTCGCAAGAGCTTCGTGCCCCCGCGGAGTCGAGGTGCCCAAGCGCTGAGCCGATGCAGTGCCGTGAACTCATCGTTGGCAGTCGCTTCACAGGCTGCCAGCCGAATCCCGGTTCAGCTCAAGCAGGCCGCCGTTTCATAACAGCGCGCGGCGCGCTCGGTGTCGGATTGCTCGTTGGCCAGACGTGCCAGCAGGAGCCAAGCATGCCGGCGCGCGTTCAATGGCAACTCGGCGCTGGCTGCGGCCTGCTCCAGCAGCACCTTGGCTTTCCCCCAGAGCTCTCGCTCTGCAAAGGCAGTGCCCACGGCGTGCGCGATGGCGGCATCGCGCGGTTGCGCACGGATGGCTTCTTCCAGACGCAACAGCCAGTCGGTACCGATGCCGTCGATCGACACCACCAGCGCTTCCGACAACCCGAAGCGATCGTCATCGGTGAGCGACGACATGCGCTCCCAGAAGGGCCGCAAGATGGTTCGCGCTTCGTTGTGCGCGCCATAGGCCGACAGGCGGCCGGCCGCGCGAGAAGCCACGAGCGCGTCACGGCGGTCGGCCGCGTCGAGCGCCTGCCACACCCGGCGCACCTGGTCGGCATCGCGGGCACCCTCGAGCGATTCGAACGCCAGGGCACGCAGCAGGCCCTGCGCCGCAGATTTCGAAAAGCCCTGGTGCTTGGCCAGCAAGCGTGCAGTCTTGAGCGCTTCGTGGGGTTGATGCGCGAGGCGAGTGGCTTGGAGCTTCAAGCGCAAGGCATGGGTGCGGCGCGCCACACCGGGGGGAAGTTCCGCGAGAAGTTCGATGGCACGTGAAGCGTCACGGTCATCCAGCGCCCATTCGGCAGCGAGAAGCCGCGCGCCCTCCTCGGCCGGACGCGCCAGCGCACTACGGCTCGAGAGTTCGAGCGCGGCGCTCAGCTGTTCATCACGGCGCGCGCGGTCTTGCAATTTGTGCAAGCTGCCGGCGGCCAGCAGGTGACCAAGCACCGTGAATTCATTGTCTTGAATGAGGTCTGGGGTGTCGGCCTGAATGACCAGTGCGCGTTGAGCCGCCTTGTGCGCGCGGCTGTAGCGCCCACCGAAATACTGTGCCAGTGCTTCGCGCAGGGCCGCCTGCGCCGTGCGGTCACGACGTGCCACACGCCACTCGTGAGCGCGCTTGGGCAATCCGACCAACGCGTTGATGGCCTGGATCACGCTGACCACGATGAAGCAGATGGCAACCAGCGCAATCAGGAACAGGTTGAGCGAGATGTCGACGCGCTGGCGGGCCCAGTAGAACGAGACCAACCCGTCGTTGGCGCCCATGGTGGTGGCGGCCACCACCGCGACCACGAACAGCAGAATGAACCAGATGACTGCGCGCATGCCGTGAACGCTCAGCGGCCCGCAGCAGCGGCCGAAAGCGCTGCCAGGCTTTCATCAGGGCGCGGCAAGGCCACGTTGCGTGCGCTGCCCATCACCTGGCGCACCAGATCGGCCGCCACCGTGGTGCGGCGCGAACCGCGGTCGAAATAGCGCTCGAGCATGGTCTGCGCGGCCTGCAGGTCGGTCTGCGTGGTGTCGAACTGGCGGCTGAGCAGCGCCAGGCGCGCATTGAGCAAGCGCAGCTTCAGGTTCTCGCGCACGAAGAACGCCTGCTCCGGGGCCATCAGCGCCGCATCGGGATGGTCGATCTGCGTCACACGCACCAGCGAGCGCAGTTCGGTCCAGGTGGCATCGACCGCCTCGTTCCAGCCGGAGGACACCGAGTCCCACCAGGCCGACGGCCCACTGGTCGACGTCGCCACGGGCACGGCAGCAGCCGCCGCCACACGGCCGTTGTCCTTGCGCGAGATGGCTTGGGAAAGCAAAGGCAGTTCATCGACCAGACGCACAGCTTCGTCGAGCTTGATCGACAGGCTGGCGATGTCGGCCACGCCCACCGCCTTCACGCGGTCGATGTCGCGTGCGAGCGCACGCCGCACGCCGTCGAGGCGGGGCTGGCTGTAGCGCTGCAGGCGTTCATCGGATTGTTTGAGCGCGGCCATCAGGGGCTCGGCGCTGCCAGTGATGGCCGACTGTTGCTGGGCCACACGCAGCCCCGCTTCGATGTCGACCACCAGATTCTCGTCGCGTGAGCGTGACAGCGACTGGATGAGGTCTTCGAGCTGCGTGCGCTGCAACGCCACTTCGGCCAGACGCGCTTCAAGCAAGGCCACCTTGGCGGCGCTGCTGGTGGCGGTGTCCTGCGCCTGGCGAGCGAGCATGCGCGCTTCGGACGCCAGGTTGCTGCTGTCTTGCTGACGGCCTGCCAGCACCTTTTCGACCTGGCGCACGCGCTCGCGCGCCGACCAGGCCAAGGCCAGGCTGGCCAGCATGAGGGCGACCAGAACGCCCATGACGATCCATCCCCAGCTCTTGCGATCAGGAGGTGCAGGCGGCGGCAAAGCCGCCGCCCCGCCTATAGGGAGGTCGATGGGAGCGTCGATGGGGAGCGGGGTCTCGTTCACGATGCGATCGATTGTATGCATGCCACCACGGCAGCGAGTGACGGGCGCGCCTGGTGCACCCGTCCAAGGCCCAATCGCTCGGCCGATTCGGCAATGCGGGGATGGGTGGCGAGGGCGACCGACCTTGACCAATCGGCGCGCGGCACCAGGGCCTTCAAGTGGGTCACGGCTTCGGAACTGCTGAAGAACCAGAGGTGTTCGTCGGGGCGCGCCAGCGCGCCATCGAGCAAGCCCTCTTCGGCGCGCGACAGGCGAGGCGCACTGCGCTGGTAGGCGGCCACGAAAGACAAGGTGGCCCCGCTTTCGCGAAGGCGCTCGGCCAGCCAGTCGCGCCCGCTTGTGCCTCGCACAATCAGCACCTGCCGCGCGGCCCACTCTTGCGCCCGCAACACCTGCCACAGGCTCTCGGAGTCGAACTGCGCTGCATCGGCCGCAGGTTCCACGATCTGCGCTTGAGGCACGCCGTGGTGCAACAGCGTGAGGGTGGTGCCCGGCCCCGGGGAGGCGGCAACCACCCCCTTCGGCCAGAACACGGTGGAGGGCCGCAAGCCGAAAAACTGTGTGACGGCATTGGGGCTCACGAACACCACCAGCGACTGAGCCGCCAGCGTGGACCAGCTCTCGCGCACCGCGGCGGCGTCAGCCGGGGGTTCGATGCCGATCAACGGCAAGGCCTCGGCCTGCAGGCTGGCCGCACGGAGGCTCTCGACCCACTCGCGGGCCTGCAGTTCCGGCCGGGTGACCAGGATTCGCATGGCAGCGGCGCTCAAAGGCCGGGAAGGTAATCGGCGGCGCCAGCGTCACGCAGTTGCGCGGCCGCCCGTTCACCCAGCGCGCGCGCGCCGTCGTCATCGGTCACCGCGGCATGCACCGCCGCGCGCATCAGCGGGCGCGTGGGTTCTTCTGCATGCCCCAAGGCCACGGCCAGACGCAGCGTGTTGTCTTGCCACACGGCGTGGGCTGCCAGGGGCATGCTGCAGCTTCCACCCAGCGTGCGCGACACCGCGCGTTCTGCCTGCACAGCGAGCCAGGTGGGGCGGTGCGTCAGGCTGCCCAGGCGTTCTCGCAATGCGGCCGAATCGGTGCGCACCTCGATGCCGAGTGCACCTTGTCCGGCACAGGGAATCATGTCGTCCGCACCGAACCGGGCGCGGATGCGATCGGCCAGCCCCAGCCGCATGAGGCCGGCCGCAGCGAGCACGATGGCGTCGTAGTGGCCTTCGTCGAGTTTGCGCAGCCGGGTGTCGAGGTTGCCGCGGAGCGGCTCGATCTGCAGGTCGGGGCGCACCGAGAGCAGCTGCACCACACGGCGCAGGCTGGAGGTACCGACCTTGGCGCCTTGCGGCAGCGACGCGAGGCTGTCGTAGCGGGGCGAGACCAGCGCATCGCGCGGGTCCTCGCGCTCCAGCACGGCCGCCAGCTCGAAGCCCGGCGGCAAGTCCATGGGCACGTCTTTCAGCGAGTGCACGGCCAGGTGGGCCCGGCCTTCTTCGAGGGCAGTCTCGAGTTCCTTGACGAACAAACCCTTGCCGCCCACCTTGGACAGCGTGCGGTCGAGAATCTGATCGCCGCGCGTGGTCATGCCCAGCAGACCGACGGTCAGGCCGAAGCGTTGCTGCAGAAGATCACGCACGTGTTCGGCCTGCCACAGGGCAAGTCGGCTTTCGCGGGTGGCAATCAGGAGGGGGGAGGCAGATTCGGACATCGGCAAATGCTATCACTGGGCCCCCACGTCCCTTCGGTCCTGCCCCCCAAGGGGGCGCCACCTGGTGGACCGGCAGAGCCGGATCCACGGGTGTTGGGCAATGCGCTTCGCTCTGGATTTTCATCGCCTGCGACCCGCTGTTTTCTTCGGCTCAAGCATCCAAGGGGGCGCCACCTGGTGAACCGGCAGAGCCGGATCCACGGGTGTTGGGCAATGCGCTTCGCTCTAGAACCGAGCCTCGTGCGATCTGCGACGCCTGCTGCTACCCTTGCATGGGCTCGCTTTGTGCTCCGCTTGTACTTGACCTGCCTTCCCCTTCCTTCAGCCGTTTTGAGGTTGTCCATGCCCCGCTCACCCGCCCAGCCCGACGCAACCGACAAGAACCGGCCCCTGGTGGAAGACATCCGCCTGCTGGGCCGAATCCTCGGCGAGGTGATCCGCGAGCAAGAGGGAAAGGCGGCCTTCGAACTGGTCGAGCAGGTGCGGCAGCTGTCGGTCGCCTACCGGCTCAAGAGCGACACTCAGGCCGGGCGTGCGCTCGACCGGCTGCTCAAGAACCTGAGCGGCGAGCAGACGGTGAGCGTGATCCGCGCCTTCAGCTATTTCTCGCACCTGGCCAACATCGCCGAAGACCGCCAGCATGTGCGCCGGCGTGAACACCACGAACACCAAGGCCATCTGCAGGAGGGGTCGCTGGCCATGAGCTTCGAGCGCTTGGCGCAGGCCGACATCCGTGCGGCCGACATCGCGCAGCAGCTGCGCCATGCCTACATCTCGCCCGTGCTCACGGCCCATCCCACCGAAGTGCAGCGCAAGAGCATCCTCGATGCCGAACGTGCCATCGCGGAGTTGGTCGGCCAGCGCGACTCGCTGAGCTCGGCCCGCGAGAAGGCACAGAACGAAACGCTGCTGCGCGCCCGCGTGACGCAGCTCTGGCAAACCCGCATGCTCCGCTACAGCAAGCTCACGGTCGCCGATGAAATCGAGAACGCCCTCAGCTACTACCAGTCCACATTCCTGAGGCAGATCCCCAAGCTCTATGGCGAGATCGAAGAGGCCTTGCCGGGACACGAGATCGCGCCGTTCTTCCGCATGGGCAACTGGATCGGCGGCGACCGCGATGGCAATCCGAACGTCAGCGCCGAGACCTTGCGCATGGCCTTGCGACGCCAGAGCGAAACCGCGCTGCGCTTCTACCTGACCGAGGTGCACGAGCTGGGCGCCGAGCTGTCGATCTCGGCCCTGTTGTCGCCCATCTCACCCGGTCTCAAGGCCTTGGCCGACCGCTCCCCCGACCACAACGCTCACCGAGAAGACGAACCCTACCGGCGCGCGCTGATCGGCGTTTATGCGCGGCTGGCCGCCACCTTGCACGAGCTCACCGGCACGGAGGCCCTGCGGCATGCCGTGGCCCCGCAAGACCCTTACGCACGCAGCGAAGAATTCTTGGCCGACCTGAAGGAAGTCGAGTTGTCGCTGCGGGCCAACCACGGCCAGGCACTGATCTCGCCGCGCCTGCACCCGCTGATCCGCGCGGTGCAGGTGTTCGGCTTTCACCTGGCCACCGTCGACCTGCGGCAAAGCTCCGACAAACACGAGGCCGTGGTGGCCGAGCTGTTGAAGGTGGCGCGCATCGAGCCCGACTACAGCCAACTCGACGAAGCGGCGCGCCGCACCCTGCTCGTGCGCCTGTTGAACGAGACCCGCCCACTTCGGGTGCACGCCGCCGCCTACAGCGAGCACACCGTGAGCGAACTCGCCATCTTCGAGGCCGCGGTGCAGATGCTCGCGCGCTACGGCCGCGAGTCATTGCGCCACTACATCATCTCGCACACCGAAGACGTGAGCGACCTGCTGGAAGTGCTGCTGCTGCAAAAGGAAGTGGGTCTGATGCGGGGCACGCTCGACGACGGCGCCACGGCCGACCTGATCGTGTCGCCCTTGTTCGAGACCATCGGCGATCTGCGCCAGGCCGCGCCCATCATGCGCGCCTACTACGCGCTGCCTGGCATCACGGCGCTCATCAAGCGCTCGGGCAATGAGCAAGACATCATGCTCGGCTACAGCGACAGCAACAAGGACGGCGGCTTCTTCACGAGCAACTGGGAGCTCTACGGCGCGGAGATCGCGCTCGTGAGCATGTTCGACGAACTGCGGGCGAAGCACGGCACCACGCTGCGGCTCTTTCACGGGCGCGGCGGCACGGTGGGCCGAGGCGGCGGCCCGAGCTACCAGGCCATCCTGGCACAGCCCCCGGGCACCGTGAACGGCCAGATCCGTCTGACCGAACAGGGCGAGGTCATCGCCTCCAAATACGCCCACCCTGAAATCGGTCGGCGCAATCTGGAGACGCTGGTGGCCGCCACACTCGAGGCCTCGCTGCTGCACCCGACCAAGAGTGCGCCCAAGGCGTTTCTCGATGCCGCAGCAGCGCTGAGCGAGGCCAGCATGGCCGCCTACCGCAAGCTGGTCTACGAGACCGAGGGCTTCACCGACTACTTTTTTTCTACCACGCCAATCCGCGAGATCGCCGAACTCAACATCGGCTCGCGGCCTGCGTCGCGCAAGTCGACCCGTGCCATCGAAGACCTGCGCGCGATCCCCTGGAGCTTCAGCTGGGGCCAGTGCCGTGTGGCCCTGCCCGGCTGGTGCGGTTTCGGCTCTGCGGTAGAGGCCTACCTCGGGGCCGAACCGGCAGAGCGCAAGACACGCCTGCTGCTGTTGCAGCGCATGCACAAGCAGTGGCCGTTCTTCCGCACGCTGCTGTCCAACCTCGACATGGTGCTGGCCAAGAGCGACCTGGCCATCGCCGCGCGCTATGTGGAACTGGTCGAGGACAAGAAGCTGGGCAAGCGCATCTTCGGCGCCATCCGCGATGAATGGCAGGCCAGCTCCGACTGCCTCTCGCTCATCACCGGAGACACCAAGCGCCTGGCGTCCAACCCCACGCTGGCGCGCTCCATCGAGTACCGCTTTCCGTACCTCGACCCACTGAACCACCTGCAGGTGGAACTGATGCGGCGCTACCGCCAGGCCTCGGATGCCGATCCGGTCAACGAGCGGGTGCAGCGCGGCATCCACATCTCCATCAACGGCATTGCGGCCGGCTTGCGGAACACCGGCTGAGGGACGGCGGAAGCTCGCTCCGCCTTTGGGCACCCGTTGTTCGGGAGAGGCCTGCCGCGAAAGCCTCTCCTGTAGGCGGCCGCCCGCCGAAACGGTGTACCTCGATATACCGCTACCCTGGCCGCAATCGAGGGTTTTCCCGGGGGATTTTGGGTGCCGTTCAGCCAAACATGTAACGTGATGTATTTCTCGCAATATTGAACGGTGATGCACAAACCACCTCTTTTCCAGTAGAAACCCGGCCGTCCGGTAGCGTCTCGATACAAGGTAGCCCTCCAATCCGCCTTGAAACTGCACCTGCGCTCAGTTAGAGGCGCAGCAGACGTCCAGAACCCGCTAGGGCGGACAGGCTGCAAGACACAACACACTGTCGATTGGAGTACCCCATGAACAACATCGCCCGCCACCTTCTTCGCGCCAGCCTGGCGCTGGTCGTGACCTCGGTCACCTCGATGGCCTTTGCCCAGACTGCATTCACGGCCACCTACAAGGGCGGCAGCACGGCTTCGTGCGGCACGACCTACAAGATCGCTGGCGCAGAACCTGCCGCAGCCGGCAAGTACCCGGTGTACGTGCACATCGGTGGCACGGGCGAAACCTACAACGGCAACTGGGCCATGGCCGCGGTCAACAAAATGGCCGCCAAGGGCTTCGTGGCCGCCTCCGTCGAATACGACAACGCCTCGTTCGGCAGCTGCACCACCATCAGCACCCGCGCCAAGTGCGTCTTCGACGCCGCCAAAGCGACCAGCGCCGTGCAGACCCTGTGTTCACGCGCCAAGGCCGATTGCACCAAAGGCATCGTGACCGGCGGCCTGAGCCAAGGCTCGATCATCTCCGTGCTGTCGAAGAACTTCGACAGCCGCATTCGCGCCTCGATGGGCCAGGGCACCGGCTCCACCTACACCGCCGCCTACAACCTGAGCTCGTGCATGGCCGATGGCAAGCACACCCAACCGGGCAACCGCATCCGCATCATCAACGGTGAAGAAGACATGTTCGTCGGCGGCACGCTGTACTCGGCCTCTGCTTCAGGCAAGCTGGTGACGGGCTTCTCTTGCGCATACGGCACGGCATCGTGCTTGCAAGCCAACGGCTCGGGCTGGATCGTCGTTCGCAACACGCAGGTCTCCGACCTGTCGGCCGACCACTGCTTCATGGGCTACGGCGGTGTCGTCGGCGTGCAGTGCTCCGGCCAGCTGGTCGACCCGATCTACCAAAGCGGTTCGGCCAACTGGGCCTTGAACGCCACCACCGACTGGCTCAAGACCTTCGTGACGCCATGAGCGGTCTGCTCGGCTGAGGGCGCATCGCCCCCTGCCTGTTGAGTTCTCGCCCCCACCCACCGCCCCACCGACCTCACGGTCCGTGGGGTGGTTTCAGTTGAAACGCCGGCAAACCGCCGTCAAAGCACAGCAGAGGGACTCAGAGAACCCGGGCAAACCCCCGCGGTTCGCAGCATCTCGGTACAAGTCCACAGATTCGCGAACAGGGAAACTTCATCCGCGTCCGCACAGAGACGTCTGCGTTTGCCACGTGCCGCCTCGATGCGTCATGGGCAACAAAAAAATCACGTGCCCTCACCCGGCCCATTGGAGACATCTTGAACAAGTTCACCCGCCACATCGTGCGCGCCAGCCTCGCGCTGGTCGTCACTTCGGTCACCTCGCTGGCCATCGCTCAAACGTCGTTCTCCACCACCTACAAAGGCGGCAGCTCCTCGACGTGCCGCACCACGTACAAGATCGCCGGCGTAGAGCCCACCGCCACGGGCAAGTACCCGGTGTACGTGCACATCGGCGGCACGGGTGAAAACTACAACAGCAATTGGGCCATGGCTGCCGTGAACAACATGGCCTCCAAAGGCTTTGTGGCTGCCTCGATCGAATACGACAACGGCTCCTTCGGCAGCTGCTCGGCCATCGGCACCCGCGCCAAGTGCATCTTCAATGCCGCCAAAGCCACCAGCGCCGTGCAAACCTTGTGCGCCCGCGCCAAGGCTGATTGCACCAAGGGTGTCGTGACCGGCGGCCTGAGCCAAGGTTCGATCATCTCCGTGCTGTCCAAGAACTACGACAGCCGCATCCGCGCCTCCATGGGCCAAGGTTCCGGCACCACGTACACCATTGCGTACAACCTCGCCTCGTGCATGAACAACGGCCGCCACACGCAGCCGGGCAACCGCATCCGCATCATCAACGGTGAAGAAGACATGTTCGTGGGCGGCTCGCTGTCCACGGCGGCTGCGTCTGGCAAGGCCGTCACCGGCTTCTCCTGCCCCACGGGCACGGCCAGCTGCCTGCAACCGAACGGCTCCGGCTGGATCGTGGTGCGCAACTCCCAGGTGAATGACCGCTTTGCTGACCATTGCTTCATGGGCGACGGCGGCAGTGCCAACAACCAGTGCGGTGGCATGCAGGTCGATCCGATCTATCAGAACAGTTCTGAGAACTGGGCCCTGAACGCCACGACCGACTGGCTCAAGAGCTTTGTCACGCCATAAAGATCTTCGGTGGGTGGCCTGAGCCGCCCACTGCAGCATCATCAAGCCTGCGCTCTGCCGGAACATCGCCGGCAGGGCGTTTTTTTTTCTGTCCTGCAGCTGCTCGGCCAGCGGCTCTCACAGACACCGGGTCACCCTCAACCGTTTGTGAGCGACTGCACAGATAAAAGAGCGGGTTGTCCGCGATGACAAACTCGGTCATTTGGCGCAATCTATCGGCAGGAGTTGTCATGCGCGGAATCATCCATATCTCCAAAAAATCGTCGTCTTCACACAAGCTGATTGCACTGTGTGTGGCGGCCCCGCTGGCCCTGTTCGTGTGGCGGCAATTGCTGACCACCGACAACCCCACGCCCCGTCTTGAGTCCTCGCAGGCGGCCACCTCGCCCTCGCCTGCTGCTGATCTGTTTTTCTCCAAGGCCGGCACTCCGACAGTGGGCTCCGTCGGGCCGGGCGTGGGCACTCGCGCTGGCACCACCAGACCGCCCGCGAGCCCAGCCGATGCGCCAACGACCGACACATCCGACGACTTCGCCACCCGCAATGCCGGCATCGAGGTGAACCGGCTCACGCTGTCGCGGCCCGTCTCGGCCCGCAGCTTCCTGAATGAAGTCGTGCTCACCCCCAGCCCGAAAGGCGGCTTCGTGGTGACCGAGGTCTTGCCCGACAGCAGCTATGAGCGCATGGGTGTGCGGCCTGGCGACGTGATCTATTCGCTCGACAGTCCCACCATGAAACCCGTCGACGAAAGCTCGATGGTGGCGCTCATCGGACAATCGGAGCTCGAGCTCGAGGTCTATCGAAATGGCTTGGCCACCCGATTGCACCTCAACCTCGCCAGCCCGCCGGAGGAAGCCCGTGCCGACGATCGTTGAAGAGAGCCCGGTGACCGAGTCGGCCCTGAAGCCCCTCAACGAATCGCGGGTCTACGTGCTGACGCGGGGTTACCTGTTCAACAGCAACGGCCACGATCTCTCCGCGCAAACTGCCCGTTTCACGGCCACCGTGCTGCTGGCCACAACCCCCCGCGACTTCGAGATCGACGTGAATGGCACTTGCCATCAGGCGGGCGTCGCCTTGCTCCAGCCGTATGTGTCCAAGCGCCTGTTTGCCAAGGGCACGCCCTTCGTGAGCCTGGGCGTGAGCCCGACCCACGCCAAGTACCGCGCGTTTCTGAAGCTCGGCGACAACGGCTGGTGCATCAAGTCGCGCAATGAACTCCGTGCGCTGACAGAGCCACTTCAAGCGGCCCGGCAGGAACTTTCGCTCAAGCAATGCGCCCGCCTGTTCGAGCAATGTGTCGATGCAGTGGTGGCCACACTTCCTGAGGTCGAGCCCACCGACCCCCGCATCCTCCAAGTGCTGGAGTTGCTGGCCAAAGACCACGCCACGCCGTTCCAGACCCTGGCAGAGGTGGCCTGCCTGTCGTACTCGCGCCTGTCGCACCTGTTCTCCGAGCAGATGGGCGTCTCGCTGCGCAAGCACCTGCTGTCCTTGAAAATCGATGCGACCAGTCACGCACTGGTGGCCGGCGCCAGCCTCACCGATGCCGCACATGCGGGCGGTTTCTGCGACTCGGCGCACCTTTCTAAAGTGTGGGTGAAAGCCTTTGGGGCGCCACCGACCTACTTCATGAAACTGGGCGCGTTCGCGCCGCCATCGCTCGACGCTTGAGTCAGCCGGCCTGCGCCCGCTGCAACAGCTGTGCCACCACACTCACGGCAATCACCTCGGGCGATTTATCTTGAATGCCAGGCAGGCCGATCGGGCAGGTCATGCGATCGATCGCGGCATCGGAGATGCCGAGTTGCTCGAAGCGATGAATGAAACGCTGCCGCTTGGTTCGCGAGCCGATGAGCCCTAGAAAGCCGAAGTCGTTGCGGCGAAGAATGGCTTCGGTGATGCGCAGGTCGAGGTCGTGGCGGTGCGTGAGGACGAGGTAGAACGCCGCGGGTGCCGCGTGACGAACTTCGGCCTCCACGCCCTCACCCGAATGCCGCCGGATGTGGGCGGGCCATGGGGCGCCATCGAGCGTGGCCGGGAACTCGTCTTCGCGCTCATCGATCCAGTCGACCTCGACCGGCAGCGTGCTCAACACGCGCGCCAATGCGCGGCCGACGTGCCCCGCCCCGAACAGCTGCAAGGCGAACAGGAACTGCCGATGGGGCCAATCGGCCAGGTGCTGCGGACCGAGGCGCTCGAAGCGCAGCGTCACCGCGCCACCACAGCACTGGCCCAGCGCGGGGCCGAGGGGCAAGTGCAACGACTGCACGGCCCGTTCATCGCGGGCCAGCAGTTCGCGGCACAGCGTGATGGCCTTGAGCTCCAGGTGCCCACCGCCGATGGTTCCGCACGCGGCATCGCGCGAGACGAGCATGCGGGTGCCGCAGCCGCGCGGCACGGAGCCCTGGGCCTGCGTCACCTCCACCAGCACGGCCGCCTCGCCTGAAGCCAGCCATTGACTCGCGGTGCGCTCAAGGTTCATCACAGAGTGCCTTGCACGACGGCCAGGGCCCGCAGGATGGACTCGGGCGTGGCCGGCGCGGTCAATGGCGGATCGACCCCATGGCCGCCCGCCGCAGAGATCGCATCGCGCAAGGCATAGAACACCGAGAACGACAGCAGCAGCGGCGGCTCGCCGGCCGCCTTGCTGCGGTGAATGCTGTCGGCAGGGTTGTCGGCCTCGAACAGCGACACGTTGAACACCGGCGGGCAGTCGTTGGCCGTCGGGATCTTGTAGGTGCTGGGGGCATGCGTGCTGAGGCGGCCGGTGACCGGATGCCACACGAGCTCTTCAGTGGTCAGCCAACCCATGCCTTGAATGAACGCCCCCTCCACCTGCCCGATGTCGAGCGCCGGATTGATGGACCGGCCGACGTCGTGCAACAGGTCGGCGCGCAGCAGCTTCCACTCGCCCGTGAGCGTGTCCACCATCACTTCGCTCACCGCGGCACCGTAGGCGAAGTAGTAGAAGGGTTTGCCTTGCAAGGTGCTGCGGTCCCAGTGCAGACCGGGCGTGGCGTAGAAGCCATCGGACCACAATTGAACGCGCGCGAAGTACGCCCGCTCGACCACCTCGTCGAAGGGCAGGCGCCGTCCCGCCACCTCCACCACGTCGTCGGCGAAGTGCACTTTGTCGGCACCCACCCCATGCTGCCGTGCCACGAAGTCGGCCAGACGTTCACGCAGTTGACGGGCCGCATCCTGCGCGGCCTTGCCGTTCAGGTCGCTGCCGGTGGATGCTGCCGTGGCCGAGGTGTTGGCCACCTTCTGGGTGTCGGTGGCGGTGACCCGGACCCGCTCAAACGCCACACCCAGTTCATGCGCCACGACCTGAGCCACTTTGGTGTTGAGGCCCTGGCCCATTTCCGTGCCGCCGTGGTTCACCAGGATCGAGCCGTCGGCGTACACATGCACCAAGGCGCCAGCCTGGTTGAGATGAACCACGTTGAAGGAGATGCCGAACTTCACCGGCGTGAACGCGAGCCCGCGCTTGAGCACGGGGCTCAGGCTGTTGAAGTGGGAGGCCGCGTCGCGGCGCCGCCGGTAGTCGCTGTCGTGTTCGAGCTGCGAGGTCAGCGCATGCAGGATGTTGTCGTCGACCGTCTGGCCATACGGTGTGGCGTTGTTGCGCCCATCGCCGTAGTAGTTGAGCCGGCGCACATCCAGTGGATCGAGGCCCAGCCGGCGCGCGATGCTGTCGAGGATATTCTCGATGGCCATGGCGCCTTGGGGTCCGCCAAAGCCGCGAAAGGCCGTGTTCGATTGCGTGTTGGTGCGCGCCGAGTAGCCATGCATCAGCACCTCTGGAAGCCAGTAGGCGTTGTCGAAGTGGCACAGCGCGCGCGTCATCACCGGGCCCGACAGGTCGGCCGAATGGCCGGCACGCGACACCATCGACACCTCGCTCGCGAGCACCCGGCCCTCGTCATCGAAGCCCACGTCGTACTGGAAATGGAAGTCGTGCCGACGCCCCGTGACCAGGAAGTCGTCGTCACGATCGAGGCGCAACTTCACTGCGCGGCCGAGACGGCGCGCTGCCACCGCGGCCACGCAGGCGAACAGCGCCGACTGGCTCTCCTTGCCACCGAAGCCGCCGCCCATGCGCCGGCACACCACCTGAACATGGTGCGAGCGCAGGCCCAGCACCTTGGCCACCACATGCTGCATCTCGCTGGGATGCTGGGTGGAGCACTGCACCAACATGCCGCCGTCTTCCTGAGGCAGTGCATAACTGATCTGGCCCTCCAGGTAGAACTGTTCCTGGCCTCCCAGCTGGAAGGTGTCGGTGAGCCGATGCGGTGCACGGTCGAGCAACTCGGCCACCCTGCCCGGCGACGACTCGCGCTGAAGGTGCATGGGCGGCACCACATACTGCCCCGCCGCATGCGCTGCGAGCGGGTCGAGCACCGCAGGCCGGGGTGTGATCGAGAGCACCTCGGCGGCGCGCGCCGCCGCCCGGCGAGCCGCATCGCGCGTGGTGGCGATGACGGCAAACACGGGCTGGCCCACGTAGCGCACCTCGCCGTCGGCAAAGATGGGGTCGTCGTGCACGATGGCGCCGCAATCGTTGGGGCCGGGCAGGTCGGCCGCGCTGATCACATCCACCACGCCCGGCAGCGTGCGCAGTGCCTGCAGGTCCATCGCTTCGATGCGGCCACACGCCACGGGCGACAGGCCCAATGCCGCGTGCAACGTGCCTGCCACCTCCGGCAGGTCGTCGACATACGCGGCCTCTCCGGCCACGTGCAGATGAGCCGACTCATGGGGCCGAGCCACGCCCACGGCCGGGCCATTCGATCGCGATGGGGCCAGGCCGGGCATGTCGACGGGTTTGTTCATGGTCAGCGCTTCGGTTCTGCAGGAAGAATGGGCCACACCCGCGTGGACCTCGGCGGCAGTGGATCGACACGTCGAGTCTCCAGCCAGAATCGCTGGAGCAGGTTCTGCGCCACCTGCAAGCGGTAGGCCGCGCTGGCCCGCAGATCGCTCAGCGGCTGGAAGTCGACGGCGAGCGCGAGCCGGGCATGCTGCACCGCGCCCAGTGTCCACGCCTTGCCCATCAGCGCGGCTTCGGCGGTGCTCGCACGCTGCACAGTGGCCGCCATGCCGCCGAAGGCCAGGCGCACCTGGGTCACGATGTTCTGCGCATCGACCTTCACCGACAGCCCGGCACACACCGCCGAGATGTCGCAATCGAAGCGCTTGCTGATCTTGTAGCTGCGCACCTGCGCGTCGAACGCGTTCAGCGGCAACTCGATGGCGCTCAGCCACTCGCCCTCGGCCAACTGGTTCTCCATGTAGCCGAGGTAGAACGCATGAAGGGGCACGCGCCGCTCCGCCGCGCCGTGTTGCAGCACCAGCACCGCGTCGAGCGCCAGCAGCACCGGCGCGCTGTCGCCTATCGGTGACCCATTGGCCAGGTTGCCGCCCAGCGTGCCCGCATGGCGAATGGGCGGTGAGGCAAAGCGGCGCCACACCTCCGTCAGCTCAGGTGCATGCGAAGCGAGGGCAGCCCAGGCGACTTCGAGCGACACCCCGGCACCGACGTGCAGCACGCCATCGCGCTGCGAGATTGTCTTGAGGGCCTTCACCTCCCCGAGGTAGACAATGTCGCCCAGGTCACGCAACTGCTTGTTGACCCACAGACCGATGTCGGTGCAGCCGGACAGCAGCGTGGCGTGCGGCTGTGCCAGGCGCAGTGCTGCCAGTTCGTCGATGGTGCGCGGTGCGCTGAACACATCGGTTCGCAGGGCATTTGGATTCACATCGTGGCGCGATGGGCCCTGGTAGCGGAAGACGGTGTCTCGCTGCAACGGCCGCAAGGCCGTCGCCACGCCGGGCGCGTCGAACACCACCGGGGGCAGCGCGAACATCCGTTCGCCCGCATCGAGGATGGGGCGGTAACCGGTGCAGCGGCAGAGGTTGCCCGACAGCGCATCGGCCAACTGCGCGCGTGAGGGCGGCACGGTTCCGGGTTCGGTCTGCACATAGGCCAGCCACAGCGACATCACGAAGCCCGGGGTGCAGAAACCGCACTGCGACGCGTGGCTGTCGACCATGGCCTGTTGCACCGGATGCAAGCTGCCACCGTTCATGGGCTTGAGGTCTTCGACCGTGAACAAGGCGCGCCCGTCGAGCGTGGGCAGGAACTGCAGACAGGCGTTGACCGTCTTGAGGGCCAGTCCGGTGCTGCCCGCCGTGTCGTCGAGCTCGGCCACGACCACCGTGCAGGCGCCGCAGTCGCCCTCGTTGCAGCCCTCTTTCGTGCCGACGCAGCCCGCGTCTTCGCGCAGCCAGTCGAGCACGGAGCGGGTCGTGGCCACACCAGTGACCTCGACCGTCTGGCCGCGGTGGTGGAAGCGAATGGGTTGAGTGCTCATGGCTGGAAAGGATAGGACGAACCAGCCCGCAATGGATACGATAGACGCGCTGACGCGACATCCTCGTGGCAAATATCATCGCGCCTCACCCAGAATACAACCGGACTTTCCGCCCCAAGCCAAAGCATGGCCCGTGCCGGGCTGACCCCCTCTCACCCTCCCACCCATGCCCCTTCCCCACCCCACCCGACTGGCGCTGCGTGGCGACCTGCTCGATTTCAGCGGTGACCCGGCCTGGGGCGAACCCGACTCGCCCGCGGTGCGTTTTCGGGCTGACCACTGGCTGCTCATCGACGACGGGCGCATTCAGGGCGTGCAACCCGGCTCGCAAGCCCCCGACGCCAGCTATGCCCAGCGAGACCACCGCGGCCGCCTCATCTTGCCTGGCTTCATCGACACCCACGTCCACAGCCCCCAGCTCGACGTGATCGGCAGCTACGGCACGGCCCTGCTCGACTGGCTCGAGACCCACACCTTCCCCGCTGAAAAGCGCTTTGCCGACGTGGGTGAGGCCACACGCGGCGCCGTGCGTTTTCTCGATGCGCTGCTGGCCCATGGCACCACCAGCGCAGTCGTGTTCGCCACCGTGCATCCGCACAGTGCCGACGCGCTTTTTGCAGCGGCACAGGCTCGCGGCATGCGCCTCATCACCGGCAACGTGCTGATGGACCGCGGACCCGAGGGGCTGCGCGACGACGTCGTCCAGGCCGAGCAGGACTCGCTCGCCCTCATCCAGCGATGGCATGGCGTGGACCGGCTGGCCTATGCGGTCACCGTGCGCTTCGCCCTCACCAGCTCGCCCGCACAACTTGCGATGGCTGGTGCGCTGTGCGCCAGCCAGAGTGGTGTGTACATGCAGACCCATGTGGCGGAAAACCTGGCCGAGGTGGCCGAGGTCAAGAAGCTCTTTCCCACGGCACGCAGCTACCTCGACGTGTATGACCAGGCCGGCCTCCTCAACGCACGCAGCGTGCTGGCCCATGGCGTGTGGCTCGACGACACCGACCGCGCGGTGCTGCATGCCTGTGGCGCCCACATTGCCCACAGCCCATCGTCCAACCTCTTTCTGGGCAGCGGCCTCTTCGACTGGTGCGCCTGCGAGAAAGCCGGCGTGGGCGTGAGCGTGGCCACCGATGTGGGTGGGGGCACCAGCCTGTCGCTGCTGCGCACGCTGGGCGACGCCTACAAGGTGCAGGCCATGGCCGGCCAGCGCCTCACCGCATGGAAAGGGCTGCACGCCTGCACGCGCGGCGCGGCAGAGGCCTTGGGCCTTGGCCACGAGATCGGTTCGCTCGAACCCGGACTGCTGGCCGACGTCTGCATCTGGGACCGTGCCGTCGGCCCGGTCGCTTCACGCCGGCTCGAGGTGGCGCAGGGCTTGCATGAGCAGATCTTTGCCTGGATGACGCTGGGCGACGAGCGCAACCTGAGAGAAACCTATGTGGCGGGACAACGGAAGTACCAGCGTGAAGCCACCTGATGCCACGGCCAGACTCCAGCTCATCGGCCTGAGCAAACAATACCCCTCGGTCAAAGCCAACGACCGGGTGAGCCTGAGCGTGTTGCCAGGCGAGATCCACGCCGTGCTGGGCGAAAACGGGGCGGGCAAGTCCACCCTCATGAAGATGATCTACGGCGCCGTGCGCCCGGACGAGGGCGACATCCACTGGAACGGGCGACTCGTCACCATCCGCAGCCCGCACGAAGCGCGCGCGCTGGGCATCAGCATGGTGTTCCAGCACTTCAGCTTGTTCGACACGCTCACGGCGGCCGAGAACGTCTGGCTCGGACTCGACCGCTCGCTCACACTCCGGCAGGTGACGCAGCAGATCACCGAAGTGGCCCAGGTCTACGGCCTGGACGTCGATCCGCTGCGCCCGGTCCACACCTTGTCGGTCGGTGAACGCCAGCGGGTGGAGATCGTGCGCGCGCTGATGACCCGGCCCCAGTTGCTCATCCTCGACGAGCCCACGTCGGTGCTCACGCCCCAGGCTGTTCAAACCCTGTTCACCACGCTGCGCCAGCTCGCCAGCGAAGGCTGCAGCATCCTCTACATCAGCCACAAGCTCGATGAAATTCGGGCGCTCTGCCACCGCTGCACGGTGCTGCGGGGCGGCCGCGTCACCGGCGAGGTCGACCCGCGACACGAGTCGAACGCCAGCCTGTCGCGCCTGATGATCGGCGCAGAGCCACCGCCGCTGCAGCATCGGCCGTCACAGCCCGGCAAGTTGGTGCTCGGCGTCAGGGGACTGACACTCGCGCACCGGGATCAATTCGGTGTCACGCTGCACGGCATCGGGCTGGATGTGCGGGCCGGAGAGATCGTCGGCATCGCGGGCGTGTCGGGCAACGGACAGCAGGAGCTCATGGCGGCGCTCTCGGGCGAAGACCCTCGGGCAGCGCACTCGGCCATCACGCTGTGCGGCCACGCCATCGGCCGCAGCCCACCGCGCGACCGACGACGCCAGGGGCTGCACTTCGTACCCGAAGAACGGCTCGGCCGCGGCGCGGTACCGGGGCTGCCACTGGCGGCCAACACCTTGCTCACGCGCACGCAGGCCGTCACAGGTGCGGGGTGGATCGACACCACGGCGGTCACTGCCCTGGCTCACCGGCTGATCCAGCAGTTCAATGTGAAGGCGGGTGGCCCCGAAGCGACGGCCAAGAGCCTGTCGGGGGGCAACCTGCAGAAGTTCATCATGGGGCGCGAGATCGATGCCAACCCCAAGCTGCTCATCGTGTCGCAGCCCACCTGGGGCGTCGACGTGGGCGCGGCCGCGCAGATCCGCGCCGCCTTGCTGGCGTTGCGCGAGGCCGGATGCGCCGTGCTGGTGGTGAGCGAAGAACTCGACGAGCTGTTCGCGCTCAGCGACCGGCTGCATGTGATCGCCCGAGGGCGGCTGTCCCCCGCCATCGCCACGGCAGACGCCACCATCGAACAGATCGGCGAATGGATGTCGGGCCTGTGGCCAAGCGCCGCATCATCACCACAAGCCGCCCATGCTGAAGCTTGAACCGCGCGTCCAGTCCAGCCGCGTGATGGCCGTGGCCTCGCCGCTGCTGGCCTTATCCATCACGGTGCTCATCTGCACGGCCATGTTCATCTGGCTGGACAAGGACCCGCTGCGCGGCCTGCAGATGTTTTTCGTGGAGCCGATCAAGAACGCGCAGGCCTTGTCGGAGCTGGCCGTGAAGGCCACGCCGCTGCTGCTCATTGCACTCGGCCTGGCCGTGTGTTTCCGCGCCAACGTCTGGAACATCGGTGCAGAAGGCCAGTTCATTCTGGGTGCGGTGGCCGCAGGCGGTGTGGCCATGTGGGCCGGGCCCGCGCCCAGCCGGTGGATCGTGCTGCCCATCCTGTTGGCCGGAGTGGTCGGCGGCATGGCGTGGGCCGCCATCGTGGCGCTGCTGCGTGACCGCGCCCGTGCGAACGAAATTCTCGTGAGCCTGATGCTCGTCTACGTGGCCAAGCTCACGCTCGACTACCTGGTGTTCGGCCCCTGGAAAGACCCCGCCGGCTACAACTTCCCGCAAACAGTGCGCTTCGCGGATGCGACACAGATCCCGCGCCTGTTCGACGGCCTGCGCATCAACATCGGTGTGCTGATGGCACTGGCCACGGCCGGGGCCTGCTGGGTGTTCTTGTTCCGCACCTACGCGGGTTTCCAGATGCAGGTGGGCGGCATGGCCCCCGCCGCGGCGCGCTATGCGGGCTTTTCAAGCCGCCGCGCTCTGTGGCTGGCACTGCTGGGTTCGGGCGGCCTGGCCGGCTTGGCCGGCGCGCTCGAGGTGACCGGCCCGCTGGGGCAGCTCACCCCGTATGTGCCCGCGGGCTACGGCTTTGCCGCCATCATCGTGGCCTTCGTGGGGCGGCTGCACCCCGGAGGCATCGTGCTGTCGGCCGTGCTGATGAGCATGTTCTACATCGGCGGTGAACTCGCGCAGTCGCGCATGGGCCTTCCCAAGTCACTCACCGGTGTGTTCCAGGGCCTGCTGCTGTTCACGCTGCTGGCCTGCGACACCTTGGTCGCCCATCGCGTGCGCTGGCAGCACAGGCCCACACGCGCCACCCCGGCCACGCCAGCCACGGCACCCAAGGAGGTCAGTTGATGGACGCGCTGGCGCTTCTTCTCGCCACCACGCTGAGCGCGGGCACGGTGCTCGCATTCGCATCGCTGGGCCTGTTGCTCAACGAGCGCGCCGGCATCGTGAACCTCGGGGCCGAAGGCATGATGCTGGTGTCGGCGCTCGCCGGCTTCGCGGTGGCGGTGCACAGCGGCCATGATGCACTGGGCTTGGCCGCGGGCGCGGCAGCAGGTGCCGCCATGGCCGCGGCTTTCGGCGTGCTCGTGATCTGGCTCAACACCAACCAGTACGCGACCGGCCTCGCGCTCAGCCTCTTCGGTGCCGGGTTCTCTGCGTTCATGGGCTTGTCGTTCACGCGCCAGACACTGCCAGCACGACCCCGCTTCGCGGTGCCGTGGCTGTCGGACCTGCCCTTCATCGGGCCGGCTCTGTTCCGCCAGCACCCGATGGTCTACCTGGCCATCGCCCTCACGCTGGGGCTGATGTGGTTCTTGTACCGCTCACGCGCGGGCCTCGTGCTGCGCGCCGTGGGTGAGTCCCCCGAATCGGCGCATGCGCTGGGCTATCCGGTGCGCCGCATCCGGCTGCTGGCGGTGGTGGCAGGCGGTGCGCTGTGCGGCGTGTCGGGCGCCTACATCTCGGTGGTGTACACACCGCTCTGGGCCGAGGGCATGGTGGCAGGCAAAGGCTGGATCGCGCTCGCTCTCACGACCTTCGCCACCTGGCGTCCGGCACGCGTATTGCTCGGTGCCTACCTGTTCGGGGGCGTGACCATGCTCGAGCTGTACCTCCAGCAACAGGGCGTGGCAGTGCCCATCCAGGTCCTCGGCATGCTGCCCTATGTGGCCACCATCGTGGTGCTGGTGCTGATCTCGCGCAATGCCACCTGGATCCGTGTGAACATGCCGGCCTCGCTCGGCAAGCCGTTCACGCCCAGCGGCTGAACGGACTGTGCCGACCCGGAGCCGGCGGTGCGGCACGCAGTGATAATTCGCCGATGCGTCTTCCACGTGCCGGCTGTGCAAGTGGCGTCTTTCATCTGGAGTAGACATGATCCAAGCTTCCAAACGTACCCTGCTGACGGCAGCGGGCTGGTCCCTTCTCGCGGCTGCCGCGGCCCTGAGCGGATGTGGCAAAAAGCCAGCCCCTGCCGACAGCGCACCTGCGGCTTCGGCACCCGCAGCCCCGGCCGCGCCCAAGGTCGACCCCTTGAAGATCGCCTTCGTGTACGTGGGCTCGGTGGGCGACGGCGGCTGGACCTTCGCACACGACAACGCACGCAAGGCCCTGGAAAAAGAGTTCGGCAACAAGATCGCCACCGCCTACATCGAGAACGTGCCTGAAGGTGCCGACGCCGAGCGGGTGTTCCGCGACCAGGCCGGCCAGGGCGCCAAGCTCATCTTCGGCACGACCTTCGGCTACATGGAGCCCATCCTCAAGGCCGCCCCCGACCTGAAGGACGTGAAGTTCGAGCACGCCACGGGCTACAAGACGGCCGACAACGTGCGCACCTACGACAGCCGCACCTACGAAGGTGCGTACATGGCCGGCATCATTGCGGGTGCCATGACCAAGACCAACACATTGGGTGTGGTGGGCTCGGTGCCGATCCCCGAGGTCATCCGCAACATCAATGCGTTCACCCTCGGCGCCCAGAGCGTGAATCCCAAGGTGAAGACCAAGGTCGTGTGGATCAACGAATGGCTCAACCCGCCCAAGGAATCTGAAGCCGCGACGTCGCTCATCAATGGCGGCGCCGACGTGCTGATGCAGAACACCGACTCCAATGCCGTGCTCAAGGCTGCCGAGTCGGCAGGCAAGTTCGCCTTCGGATGGGACAGCGACATGACCGCTTACGGTCCTAAGGCCCACCTGGCCTCGGCCGTCATCAACTGGTCGCCCTACTACATCAAGGCCACACGCGAAGCCCTCGAAGGCAAATGGTCCACGGGCAGCGCGTGGTGGGGCGTGAAAGAAGGCGCCATCGACATCGTGTCCATCTCCGACCAGGTCCCTGCCGACATCAAGGCCAAGGTGGCCACGGTGAAAGCCGGCCTGAAGGACGGCAGCTTCGCGATCTGGCGCGGCCCGCTCGTCAATGCAGACGGCAAGGAAGTGCTCAAGGCCGGCGACGTGGCCGACGACAAATTCCTTGGCGACATCAAGTTCTACGTCAAGGGTGTGGAAGGCAAAGTGCCAGGACAGTGAACCTGCACACCCGACACCCCATGGCTCGTGCCGGTGGGGGTTGGGCACCTGCGCTGTTGACCGACGGCCTATTTTCCGGAGAACCCGCATGACGTTCGAGACCCAGGCCCGAGGCACCACCCCAGACATGGCTCGCCGCATCGGCCGAGACAAGCTGCCGGCCCTGCTGCAGGCCATGCCCAAGGCCGAGCTGCACATCCACATCGAGGGGTCGCTCGAGCCCGAGCTGATCTTCGCGCTCGCCGAGCGCAATGGCGTGAGCCTGCCCTACGCCGATGTGGAGGCCCTGCGCGCGGCCTATGCTTTCACCGACCTGCAGAGTTTTCTCGACATCTACTACGCGGGTGCGAGCGTGCTGTTGAAGGAGCAGGACTTCTTCGACATGGGCATGGCGTATTTCCGCCGGGCCGCGGCCGACCACGTCGTGCACGCCGAATTGTTCTTCGATCCGCAGACCCACACCGAACGTGGCGTGAGCTTCGAGACCGTCATCACCGGCCTCACGCGCGCCTGCCAGACAGCGCAGAGCGAGCTCGGTGTCAGCGGTTTGCTGATCCTGTGTTTCCTGCGGCACCTCAGTGAAGAAGCGGCCTTCGTCACCCTGGCCCAAGCGATGCCCTACCGTGATCAGTTCATCGGTGTCGGGCTCGACAGCAGCGAACACGGGCACCCCCCCGAAAAATTCGCCAAGGTGTTCGCACGCTGCCGCGAACTCGGCCTGCGCCTGGTGGCCCACGCAGGCGAAGAAGGCCCACCTGCCTACATCTGGAGCGCACTCGATGTGCTGAATGTGGAGCGCATCGACCACGGCGTTCGCTGTGTCGAGGACCCCGCACTGGTGAAGCGTCTCGCCGCCGACCAGGTGCCGCTCACCGTGTGCCCGCTGTCCAACGTGAAGCTGTGTGTGGTGGACCGCATGGACCAGCACAACCTCGGCCACCTGCTCGACGCCGGGTTGTGCGCTACCGTGAACTCAGACGACCCGGCCTACTTCGGTGGCTACATGAACCAGAATTTCCTGGAGACCTTCGCAGCGCTGACGCAGCTCAATGCCGGGCATGCCTACCGGCTGGCCGCCAACAGCTTTCAGGCGAGCTTTGTGGGCGCCGATCAAAAAACGGTCTGGATGGCCGCGCTCGACAAGGCATTCGCCGACGCTGCGGCATGATCGGCCCCTTCGTTCTCCAACCACCCCTGCCATGACCTCTCTCACCTGTGTGGCCACCGAGGTGATCACCACCCACCAGAAACCCGTGGGCTACGCCTACCGCACCGCACCCGCCACGCCCACCGACAGCGGCTGGCGCTTTCTCAGCGGCAGCGAAAGCGAAAAGTACATGAACCAGCCCACGCACTACATCACCTGCGTGCTGGCCGACTTTGCCCTCGAGCACCCCGAGGTCACGCCCCTGCTGGAGCATCCCACCGGCTCGGCCTTCGAACGCAGCAGCGCCAGCGAGGCTTTCGAAGCAGTGCCCTTGGAATGAACGGGCTCCAGTTCCGAGACGCCGGCCTCTCCGATGCCCCCGCCCTTGCCGAGCTGGTGAACCGGGCTTACCGGCCGCCGGCAGGCACGGGCGGCTGGACCCATGAATCCGATCTGGTCGACGGCGCGCGCATCACCGCGGCGCAAGTCGCTGCGCTGATCGGGCATGGCAACTCGTGTCTGCTGCTGGTCCACCTGGGCGAACAACTGGCCGGATGTGTGCATGTGGAGCCGCATGACCTGTCGTGCCACATCGGCCTGCTGGCCGTGGAGCCGAGCCTGCAAGTGCAAGGCGTCGGCCGGCAATTGCTGCAGACGGCCGAGGCGCTGGCGGTGGAACGCTTCGAGGCCCGTGTGCTGGAGATGGCCGTCGTCACTGCGCGCACGAGCCTCATGGCGTTCTACGTGCGGCGCGGTTACCTGCCTGAAGGCAAACTGGAGCCCTACCCGGTCGATGCCGGCGTGGGCACGCCGCGCGGCGAGCCCTTGCATTTGCAGCGCCTGGTCAAACATGTGGAGACACGAGGCTGAGGTTTTCTGCGCGATGGCAGAATCGTTGCAGATCCCACCGTCTCGCGGTGACTCTTCAGCCTTGTGGAGCGTTCGACATGCCTTCTTTCATCCGTTGTGCCGGTGCCGCCCTGGTGGTGTTGCTCGGCAGCCTCTCGGCTGCCGCTCAGGCCCAGAACCTGCGCTGCAAGAATGATTTCGTACAACCCGGCGACTCCAAACTCTCGGTCATCGAAAAGTGCGGCGAGCCCGTGTTGCAAGACTCCTTCTGCAAACCTTTGCCCGCGGCCTCCGAACCACGGCCGGTGGTCACGCAAGGCAACGTGCTCAACGTGCGCCCCTGCGAAAGGCTCGATGAATGGTCGTACAAGCCCGGCGCGGGTCAGTTCATCACCATTTTGCAGTTCGAGCAGGGCAAGGTGTCATCGATCCGCTACGGCAGCCGCATTCCCTGAACCACCCGCAGGGAGCGGGCCGCTCGGTGCAGCGGCTCACGGCGTGAGCTTGTCGCGCATCTCGCGCAGAGCGGCCTGGTAGGTCGCCGGGTCATCGCTGAACAAGCGGCTGTGGGAGCCTTTCGGGATGGCCACCCAGCGAGTGCCGGCTGGTGCTGCGTCGCGCAGACGTTCACCCAGCACCACGGGCACCGTGTCGTCGGCCTCGCCGTGAATGATCATCACGGGCGCATCCACCTTGCCGATCTTGTCGACCGAATCGAAATTGTCGGCCGCGAACCATGAAAGGACGCTCCCCCAGAAACCGATGATGGCCGCCACGTCGGGCCAGCGTGAAAACGTCGACTCGACAATCAGACCGCCGTAGTCGGTCTTTCCTTTTCGGCGGCTGGCCATTTCGACCGCCACCCCCCCGCCCATGGAGTGCCCGTAGATGAGCCGCTTGCCAGGCACTGGTTGGCGCTTGACCAACTCGGCCCAGGCCACTTCGGCGTCGGCGTAGATGGAAGACTCCGACGGGATGATGCGTGTGCTTTCGCCCCAGCCTCTGTAGTCCACTGCCACCACCGAAAAGCCGGCCTCGCGGAAGGCATCGATCTTGGGCAGGTTGCGGTAAAGGTTGCGGAAGGTCCCGTGCAGGTACAGCACGGTGGGCGCATCGGGGTTGGCATGGGGAAGCCACCAGATCTGGACTTCGTCGTCAGTGCCTGGCACAGGCACGGCGCGCGTGACGTCGCCGGGACGCAGCCCGACGAAGTCGGCGGGGCGCCCCGGTGTGGGTCGAAATGCCAGTTCGCGCTGCTTGTTGGTGAACCAGGCGCAACCGCTCAGCGCACTGATGCCGAGCAGCAAGACACAAACTGTTGCGGCGCGCCGAGAGGCCTGACCGGAGCGCACAAAGAAATTGAGGACAATCTCGCCCATGAAGTTTCCCATCGTCATCCTGCCGGCCATTGTGGCCTGTGCCACCGCCAACTGCTTCGCGCAGCCCATCGCCGAGCCCGCCGCGCGCACCGCGGCGCCCGTCTCAGTCTCGGGACCAGCCTCGACCACGCCCAGCGCTGAGCCCGAAGCCTCTTCTGACGGAGGCCACTGGCGGTTCCTGTTCTCGCCCTACAGCTACCACTACTCACGCAGCGACGAACATCGCCCCGTGTGGATGATCGGTGGCGAACGCCAACGTGCCGACTCCTACGTGCTCGGTGCCGTCTACTTCAGCAACTCCTTCGGGCAAGACAGCGCATACGCCTATGTCGGCCAGCGCTTTCGCAAGTTCAGCGCCTACGACCAACTCTTCGCCCAATGGACGGCCGGCATCATGTACGGCTACAAGGGCGAGTATGCCGACAAAGTGCCCTTCAACCACGGCGGGTTCTCCCCCGGCGCCGTGCTCACCCTCGGCTGGCAATTCACCCCCCGCTACGCCGCCCAAGTGAACGTCCTAGGCAACTCCGCCCTCATGTTCCAGCTCGGCGTCGACCTCCCCTGACGATCCCTGACGTATCAGCTTTGCCCGGGTCGAGCGTGTGCGAGCAAAGCAAACCGATGCTGGGGTCTAGAGCGAAGCGCATTGCCCAGAGCCCGCGGATCTGGCTTTGCCAGGCCGCCAGGCGGGGCCTTGCAGGCCGCGTTGAGCTGAAGCTCAACCCTTCGCCAGGCATGAACAGTCCACTGGACTGTTCAAGTCCGGGCTCAGCCCCTTGTACGCTTGAACTGAAGCTTACGATGAGGCATGGTGGGTAGCGGGCACAGAAGTCTAAAGCGAAGCGCATTGCCCAGAGCCCGCGGATCTGGCTTTGCCAGGCCGCCAGGCGGACGCCCCTTGGGGGCAGGAGGGCGGAGCCCGACTGGGGGGCCAACACCACTCGGCATGGCGCTTGCTCTTGGTAGACCGTCTGCAGTATTTGCGTGTTTGCCAACCATGTTCCAAAGCTCGGGTAATGTTCGGCAATTCATCAACGCGCCACCCACGGTGGCCGGTTTCATCTCGACTTTTCTCGAACCTGGCATCGCCATCCTCTCTTACGTGGTGGTCAGCCATTTTTACGGGCAAGCGCTTGATCGGGCATCGGTAACTTTGTGCCTTTTGGTTTTTGCGCTCACGTTTCCCGGGGTGAATCGCTTCTATCAACGGCCGCTCACCGCGGCGAGTGACCTGCTCGGATCCTGGGCGATGCTGCTCGGTATCCTGGGCCTGTGTGGCTACGCGACCGACAGCTTCCAGTTTTTCGAACGCGAGGTCCTCATCGTGTGGGCCACCACGACGGTGATCCTCTACCTGATCGCCGTGCTCTCCGGCGGCGCCTGGATCCGCCATTTCAGCGGGCTCGCGCACCGGCGTCGTTCGGCCATCATCGTGGGAGGCGGCCCGCTCTGCCGCAAGTTGACGAGTTCGCTCGGCCATGGCCGGGGCATCGGCGTGGACGTGCAAGGCTACTTCGACGACCGCAGCCACGAGCGCCTCGAGTCCCCGCCGGGACAAACCCATCTCGGTTCGCTGTCCCGATTGCGGGAATACGTCATCGCCCACAGCATCAAAGAGGTGTACATCACGCTGCCCATGAGCTCACAGCCCCGCATCGTGCGCCTGCTGGCCGATCTGCAGGACACCACGGCCTCTCTGTACTTCGTGCCCGATGTGTTCGGCATCAGCATCATCCAGGGGCGGCTGGCCGATGTGAACGGCGTGCCGGTGGTGGGCCTGCTGGAAACACCGTTCACCGGCTCCAACCGGCTCTTCAAGCGGTTGAGCGACATCGCCCTGTCGAGCCTCATCCTGCTGCTCATCTCGCCCATCCTGGCGGTCATCTCGGTGGCGGTGAAGCTCACGTCGAGCGGCCCGGTCATCTTCAAACAGCGACGCAACGGCCTCGATGGCGAAGAGATCACCGTCTACAAGTTTCGCTCGATGCGCACGATGGACGACGGCGCCGTGGTGCGCCAAGCCACTCGGGGCGACCCGCGCATCACACGGCTCGGTGCTTTTTTGCGCAAGACCTCGCTCGACGAGCTGCCGCAGTTCATCAATGTGCTGCAGGGGCGCATGAGCATCGTCGGCCCACGACCGCACGCGGTGGCCCACAACCAGCAGTTCCGCGGCATGATCAAGGCGTACATGGTGCGCCACAAGGTCAAGCCCGGCATCACCGGGTGGGCGCAAGTGAACGGTCACCGTGGTGAAACCGACACCATTGAAAAAATGCAGGCCCGGGTCGAATTCGACTTGGAATACCTTCGCAATTGGTCGTTAGGCTTTGACCTCCAGATCATCGCGCGCACCATCAAGCTGGTGCTGCTCGACCGCAACGCCTACTGAGGCCAGCGCGCACAGAGGCACACCGCCTCGCCATGGAGGCATGCCGCCTCGTTCCACCAGGACCTACCATCCGATGACACGCCCACGCCCCTCACCGTCCTTTGGCGCCCACGCGGCCCGTGCCCTGCCGTCGCCCGTCGTGTGCACCCTGGTGCTGGCCCTCGCGGCCGGCTTCGCCCATGCCGACGAGCCCAACCCGTATTACATCGGGGTGTCGCAGGGGGTGACCGGAGACACCAACGTGGCGCGGGCGGCCGAAGGCCGGCGAATCAGCCGGGACCTCATCTCCAGCACCGAGCTCTCGGCCGGGATCGACCAGCCCCTGGGCCGGGGCCGGTTGGCCGCCGACCTGTTGCTCAGCGCCAACCGGTTCAAGAACTTCAGTCAGTTCAACAACAGCGGTCACGCCATCCGCGCCAACCTGGAGTGGGAAACGCTGTATCGCATTTCGGGTGACCTGTCCGCCTATGACCGCCAAAGCCTGTACCGCAACGAGCCCGGCTCCAATGCGGTGGCCTCGGGCGTGAACGAACGCGACCTGCTGCGTGCCAGCGGCGCAGGCTTTCGCGCCCGCATGGGCCTGGTGACCTTGTGGACCCTGGAGGGCGGGTACAACTACGACCGCGCCAGTCATTCGTCGCAGGCCCTCGCCTCCAACGACCTGACCCAGCACAGCGTGAATGCCGGGGTGCGCCTGCGTCCGAGCAGCCTGTGGAGCGTGCGGCTGGGCGGGCGCAAGACCGACGGTCGATACCCCAACATCGTCGACACGAACGGCGTTCAACAGGGCGATGACCTCGAGCGCGACGACATCGACCTCTCGGCCACCTGGATGCCCACCGGCAACAGCCAGCTCGATGCCCGCGTGAGCTCCACCCATCAGACCCACAGCCTCCTGCAGCCGAAAGACGCGCGCTTCGTCACGGGCCTCGTGGGCTATGACTGGGCGCCCTCAGGCAAGTCCAAGCTTCGGCTTCAGTGGTCGCGTGACAGCGCTGTCGGCAGCACCGACCAGAACTTCAACACCGTGACCTCGCTGACCTCGTCATCGAACACCGGCATCAACAACAACGTGCTGTTGCGTGCCACCTGGGAGGCCACCGCCAAGATCAAGCTTGATGCCGCCTACGCCCACGTGCGCCGCGATCAAGAGGCCGACAACACCGTCGGTGGGGTGATGCTGAGCACCTCCGAGACAGACGACCGCAGCGACAACATCTCGCTCGGTATCACTTACCAAGCCACGCGCGCAATCGGTCTAGGCTGCCGCCTGGTCCACGACGATCGCCGCATCAACAGCACGCTGACGAACGTGGCGACGCAGGCTACCGCCGAAAACACCGATCGATACAAATACAGCACGGGCACCTGCTCTGCACAGATTCGCTTTCAATGACACCAGAACGGGGATCATTTCCCCAGCCTGGCGCATCACGCCATCCGTGTGTCACGATCAGGTCGCACCACTAAGTGAAAACCCCTGATTTTTTGGTACGCGAATTGCATTACGTCCGCGGACTCGTTTGAGTTCGCGTCGCCTGAGCGAGGCGTGGCGGGACGACCCGTCCTGTTGTCCGCAGCGTCTGGGCACTAATCCAATAAGGAGTAAGAGATGAGAAAAATGTTCAAGGGCATGCTCACAGCAGTAGGTGTGGCAGCAGCGATCGCCAGTGCCCCGGCACAGGCAGCCAATGTGCCAACCCCGCTCGGCAGCACACTCGATACCTTCTACTTCGGTATCGTGGCTGGCAACGACACCTTCTCTGACTGGAAAGTCGGAACGCTGAGTCTCGGTGCTGGCTTGTGGGACCTCACCGGCTACTTCGACGCCATTGGCGCCGGACCGCTGTCGGTGTCGCTCGTGGGCGCAACCACGCTGACCGACGGCCCTGCCGGCGGTATCAGCTTCAACAGCGTCGCCGGTGGCGACTATGCTGTGCGCATCTCGGGTGATTTCACCTTCCCGACGTTCTTCAACACGAACCTCGCACTGTACGGTGGCGGTTTCGACATCAAGTCGGCCGTTCCGGAACCAGAAACCTACGCGCTGTTGCTCGCAGGTCTGCTGGCAGTGGGTTATGTCGCACGCCGGCGCAAGCCGGACTGAAGTGGCACGCCGGCGCAAGCCGGACCGAACCTGACTGGCACAGCCTCACGGCGTGCCTCAAGGTCACAAGGCCGACCCTTCGGGGTCGGCCTTGTTACTTCTGAACCCCATCGCTTTGCGAGAGGGGGATCAGCCTCAAGCCCTTGCGTCGCCCCAGCGGAGTTCGCTGGACTCGTCGCCAGGGTACGTCGTGTTGCCGTAGCGGTCGACGCAGTACTGGGGCGAGGCGATCAGGTCTTCGAACACGGCACCTTCAGACAGGCGTGTGTAATCGAACAGGATGCTGCGCACCAGCTTGCTGTCTTTGCGCAGAACGCAACCGTTGCCCAGCCAGGCCGGGCCCTGGATGGTGGCGCCGTCTTCCACACTCACGCCCGAACCGATGTAGACCGGCCCGATGATGTTGACCTTGTCCCAGTTGACGCTGGTGTTCAAGCCCACCCAGACGCCAGGGCGGATCTCGGTACCGGGCATGTCCATCTGGGCCACTTCGCCGCGCAACACGCGCTGGCAGACGTTCCAGTAGTCGGTGACACGGCCGATGTCGATCCAGTTGAAGTAGCGGTTTTGCGCGAAGAAAGGCAGGCCCTGCTCGGCCATCAGCGGGAACAGCTCGCTGCCGATGTCGAACACCTTTCCTTTCGGCACCAATTCCAGAACCTCAGGTTCAAACAGGTAAATGCCGGTGCTGGCGAGCGTGGACAAGGCCTTGGCCGGTTCGGGCTTTTCCTGGAAGGAGGTGATGCGGCCTTTGGCATCGGCCACCACGATCCCGTAGTTGCTGACCTGGTCGCGCGGCACATCGAGGGCCACGACGCTGGCCATCGCCTTGTTGGTGCGGTGCTCGAACACGGCGGCCGAGATGTCCAGGTCGATGATGGCGTCGCCGCAGACCACGATGGTCGTGTCGTCGAAGAAGCCGCTGTGGTCTTGAATGCGGCGCATGCCGCCGGCTGACCCCATGGGCTTGGCCACGATTTCACCGTGTTCACGGGCGCCCTCGAACGAGTAGCCGATGTTCACGCCCCAGCGATGGCCGTTGCCGAAGTAGTTCTCGATCTTCCAGTGGTAGTGGGCGACGTTGATCATGATGTCGCGCACGCCATAGCGGGCGAGGTGCTCGATCAGGTACTCGAGCACGGGCTTGCCGAGGATGGGAATCATCGGCTTGGGCAGTTGTTTGGTGAGCGGTCGAACGCGCGTGCCCTGGCCCGCGGCCAGGATCATTGCTTTTGGCATTTTTCTTGATCTCCTTGAAATGGGTGGGATGCCGCAGCACCCTCAGGCGAGGTCCGCCAGCAGCGGGGCCACGGCGTCTTTTGCAGACAGCAACGGGGCCACGCCGATGTCCGGCCAGGCAATGTTCAGCGCGGGGTCGTTCCAGAGAATCGCCCCTTCCGACTGCGGTGCGTAGTAGTCGGTGGTTTTGTAGAGAAAGTCTGCACTGTCGCTGGTGACAAAAAAACCGTGGGCCAGGCCAGGCGGAATCCAGAGTTGGCGGTGGTTCTCACCACTCAGTTCACACCCGACCCATTGCCCGTAGGTGGGGCTGCCTCGCCGAATGTCGACCGCCACATCGAACACCGAGCCCTGCGTGACGCGCACGAGTTTGCCCTGGGCATGGGGACTGCGCTGAAAGTGCAGGCCTCGCAGCACACCTTTGGCCGACCGCGAATGGTTGTCCTGCACGAAGTGAACCTCATGCCCCACCGCGTCGTTGAAACTCTGCTGGTTGAAACTTTCGAGGAAAAAACCGCGCGCGTCACCGAAGACCTTCGGTTCGAACACGATCACGTCAGGAATGGCTGTCGGCTTGTATCCCATCAGAACACCTGGCTCTTGATGACCTGCATCAGGTACTGGCCGTAGCCGTTCTTGAGCATGGGGCGGGCCAGGCTCTCGACCTGTTCTGCGGTGATCCAGCCCGCACGGTAGGCGATTTCTTCGGGACAGGCCACCTTGAGCCCCTGCCGTTTTTCGAGCGTGGCGATGAACTGCCCGGCTTCGAGAAGGCTGTCGTGGGTGCCGGTGTCGAGCCATGCGTAGCCGCGGCCCATGATCTCGACATTCAGCTGGTTCTGCCGCAGGTACACCGCGTTCACATCGGTGATCTCGAGCTCACCGCGCGCCGACGGCTTGATGCTGGCCGCGATGTCGCACACCTGCTCATCATAGAAATACAAGCCGGTGACGGCATAGTTGCTTTTGGGTGCCTTGGGTTTTTCCTCGATGCTGAGCGCACGTTTGTCGGCATCGAAGGCCACCACGCCGTAGCGCTCGGGGTCTTGCACGTGGTACGCGAACACCGACGCGCCCTGGGGGCGGTCCACCGCCGACTGCAGCAAACCCTGCAGGTCATGGCCGTAGAAGATGTTGTCGCCGAGCACCAGTGCGCTGGGGTGGCCGTTGACGAACTCCTTGCCGAGCACGAAGGCCTGGGCCAAGCCGTCGGGACTGGGCTGCACGCAATAACGGATGTTCACGCCCCACTTCGCACCATCACCCAGCAGGGCTTCGAAGCGCGGCGTGTCCTGCGGCGTGCTGATGAGCATGATGTCGCGGATGCCCGCCAGCATCAGCGTGGCCAGCGGGTAGTAGACCATGGGCTTGTCGTACACCGGCAGCAACTGTTTGCTGATGGCGAGCGTGGCCGGATGAAGCCGGGTGCCTGAGCCGCCCGCCAGAATGATCCCCTTGTGTTCCATGCTGTTCTCTCTCGTGAGTGTCTGGGTTCGATGGTGGATGCGCGGCGCCATCAGGCCGCAGCAGTTTCAGCGCTGCGGTCGGTGTAATTCTGCTGCAGCCAGTCGCGGTAGCTCCCGCTTTGCACGGCAGCCACCCAGTCCGCATGGTCGAGGTACCACTGCACGGTCTTGCGGATGCCGGTCTCGAAGGTCTCGGCGGGCTTCCAGCCGAGTTCCCGTTCGAGCTTGCGGGCGTCGATCGCATAGCGCCGGTCGTGGCCCGGGCGGTCGGTCACATAGGTGATGAGCCGGGCGTAGCTGCCGGCCGCATCGGGGCGCAACTCGTCGAGCAGCGCACACACGGTGTGCACGATGTCGAGGTTGGGCTTTTCGTTCCAGCCGCCCACGTTGTAGGTTTCGCCCAGGCGGCCCCGCGCCAGCACCTCGCGAATGGCCGCGCAGTGGTCTTTCACGTACAACCAGTCGCGGATCTGCTGGCCGTCGCCGTACACCGGCAGCGGCTTGCCGGCCAATGCGTTGACGATCATCAGCGGGATCAGCTTCTCGGGGAAGTGGTAAGGCCCGTAGTTGTTGCTGCAGTTCGTGGTGACGACCGGGAAACCGTAGGTGTGGAACCAGGCGCGCACCAGGTGATCGCTCGCGGCCTTGCTGGCCGAGTACGGGCTGTTGGGCTCGAACGGGTGGGTCTCGGTGAAGGCCGGATCAGTGGGGCCGAGCGAGCCATACACCTCGTCGGTGCTCACGTGGTGGAACCGGAAGCCTGCCTTGGCGTCGGGCGCGAGCCCGCTCCAATAAGCGCGCGAGGCCTCGAGCAGCGTGAACGTGCCGTTGACGTTGGTGCGCACGAAGTCGCCCGGGCCGTGGATGCTGCGGTCGACGTGACTCTCGGCCGCGAAGTGCACCACCGCGCGCGGCTGGTGGTCTGCGAGCAGTTTGTCGACGAGCACGCGGTCGTTGATGTCGCCGTGCACGAACACGTGACGCGTGTCGCCCTGCAGCGAAGCCAGGTTGGCCAGGTTGCCGGCGTAGGTCAGCGCGTCCAGGCTGACCACGGGCTCCCCGACTTCGGACATCCAGTCCAGGACAAAGTTGCTGCCAATGAATCCGGCGGCGCCGGTCACAAGAATGGTCATGGAATGCCTCTCAAATTTGTACCGTCAACCCGCCCGGCCGTAGGTGTCTTCAAAACGCACGATGTCGTCCTCGCCCAGGTAGCTGCCCGACTGGACCTCGATGATCTCCAGCGGCACCTTGCCGGGATTGGCAAGCCGGTGCTTCTGGCCGAGCGGGATGTAGGTGCTCTGGTTCTCGGTGAGCATGATTTTCTGCTCTCCGCACGTGACCTCGGCCGTGCCGGTCACGACGATCCAGTGCTCGGCGCGGTGGTGGTGCATCTGCAGGCTCAGCGTGGCACCGGGATTCACCAGGATGCGCTTGACCTGGAAGCGCGGCCCCGCGTCGATGCTGTCGTACCAGCCCCAAGGCCGGTACACCTTGCGGTGCAGGGTGTGCTCGGTGCGCTTCTGTTGATCGAGCAGGCTGACGATCTTCTTGACCTCCTGGCTGCGGGAACGGTCGCTCACCATCACGGCATCGGGTGTCTCGACCACCACCACGTCGCTCAAGCCCACCACGCTCACGAGCCGGCTGGTGGCATGCACCAGTGTGTTGTGGCTGTCTTGCAGCATCACATCGCCCACCTGCGCATTGCCGTGTTCGTCTTTGGGGGCCACCTGCCAAACGGCATCCCAGGCGCCGAGGTCGTTCCAGCCGGCCGACAGGCTCACCATGCGGATGGGCACGGGGCTGCCGGGGCAGCGCTCCATCACGGCATAGTCCACCGACTCCGAGGGCACGGCCGCAAACTCCGGCTTGCCCGGACGCACGAACTGCGCGTCAGTGCTGCGCTTGTCCCAGGCCGCTGCCGTGGCGGCATGGATGTCGGGCCGGAAGCGGTCGAGTGCGGCCAGCCACACCGAGGCCTTGAGCACGAACATGCCGCTGTTCCAACTGTAGGTGCCTTCGGCGAGGTAACGCTGGGCGGTGGCGAGATCGGGCTTTTCCACGAACTGTGCAACCACATCGCCACCGTCATCGGCACCCGGCGTGCTGCGGATGTAGCCATAGCCGGTCTCGGGGCGGTCAGGGGCAATGCCCAAGATCACAATGGCATCGGTGGCGGCCAACCGAACCGCGCGCTGCAGCGCGACCGTGAAGGCGGTGTCATCGGTGATGGTCTGATCGGCCGGGGTCACCACCAGCACGGGATCGTTCCCTTGCGACAGTGCCTGCAGTGCCGCGAGCGTGAGCGCCGGCGCCGTGTTGCGGCCCGAAGGCTCGAGCAGCACAGTGGCCTCGGCTTGCTTGAGTTCGCGCAACTGGTCGAGCACGAGAAAGCGATGCTCTTCGTTGCCCACGACCAGGGGTGCAGCGACATCGATGTCGCTTGCACGCAGCGCCGCCAGCCGTCGCACGGCGAGCTGGAACAGCGAGCTGTTGCCCGACAGCACGAGAAACTGCTTGGGAAAGCCTGCGCGCGACAAGGGCCACAAGCGTGTTCCGCTCCCTCCCGCCATGATCACGGGCACGACCGAAATGTTGTTGATGCTCACTCGAACCTCTTCCTGGATGTCTGTTTACTGCTTTGCCGCGCCCGCTGTCAGCCCCATCATTCCGGGCAGGCTGACCGCACCCCGCCGCATTCACACCCTTTGCACGGGTCAGTGTATCGAGCACATATTGCAAAAGCGTGCACGGCAGTTAAAAACCCAAGGGCAGGCCAGACAGCCGGAGCGAAATCCGTCATGACCGCCTCATTCCCTTGAGCCACCTCACCAGCACAGGCGGCAACCACTGCTCAAGCGCATGGCGGACGCGGTCACCGCGGGTGGTGAACATGAAGCGGGACAACATGGCCGGACGGCGGTCTTCGCGGGCAAATCGATTGGCGTAAAAGTAGGCTGCCAGCGAGCGCCGGGTGATGCCTGGCGGAACGCTGAGTGGCGTGGGGTGCCCATGGAAATGGGCCGCACCATGGGTCAGCAGCACCGACCGCCCAAACCGCGGTTCGATCTGCCGCACACAGGCGTGTGCCTGTGCGTCCCACAGCTCAAGCGCCCCGTTCCACTCGGGCTGCCAATGGTCGTTCAAGTAGGTGATGAGCACCATCTCGTTGTTCAAGGCGGTGTGCGGGTGGCGATCGAAATCGGTATGGATGCCAAACGAGCCGCCGTTCTCGGTCTCGTGAAGCCCGCCGCCCACCAGGTGCGGATCGGCCACCAGACCGGCAATGCCGCTCACCTGAAAAAGCACATCCAGAAAAAAGGCCGAGTGCAAGGCATTGAAGTAGAGCTGGCTGGCCGGACCGAGCCGGGCATGGTCGCGTGAGCGCTCCACACGCGCGTATCGATTGATCTCGGTGCTCCAGGGCAGCTCGGGCCCCGAATGAAATTCGTCGCGCACCAACCGCAGCAAGACAGGATTGAACCAGTCCTCGACCACCAGGTACGGAAATGGGCTGGCCGCCAGCAGCTGCTCATGCAAGCCATGAAGGTACGCGCCATCCCGCAACTTTGGGTTCAACAGTTCATCGAGCTTGAGGTGCTGGCCGCGGATCACGGCCTCGGCGGGCGCTTCCGCCAACGACTCGGCCGTCCAGGGTTGACGCGTGCTCATTCAGCAGCCTCATGCCCAGCCGGCCAACGCGCCCAAAGCACGGTGACGTGCGTTTCACCTCGTGGGGCGATGAGGGCGGCCATGGTCAAGATACACGGTCCTTTGTCGGCTGCGTCACCACACCCTGCGGCCGCGGCAGGTAGCGGGTCAGCAATTGTTCGTACTCGCCCAGGATCTTGCCCCAGGTGAAGTTCTGCTCGAATTGCCGGCGGCTGGCTGCCTGCATGGCGGCCAGTGCTGCCGGGTCTTGAAGCAGGCCGTCCATGACGTTCGAAAAGTCGTCAGCGCCCTGAAAGTAACGTGCGCCCTCACCGGCCACCCATCGGTTGAAGCGGTTGTCATGCGCGATGACGGCGTTGCCCGCGCCGAGCGCCTCCACGAGCGAAGGGTTGGTGCCTCCGACCTGGTGGCCGTGCACATAAGCCGCACTGTGAAAGCGCAGTGCCTGAACCACCGGCTTGTCGTAGATGGCGCCCAGGAACTTCACCTCGTTGCTGGCGGCCTGCCGCACCGACTGGTGGTACGCGTTGGTGGGCGAGTAATTGCCGAGCACCGCCAACTGCACCCCACGAGGCTTGCGCGAGAAGCCCTGCACCACTTCGAGAATCGAGTTTTCGGGTTCGGGGCGCGCCACGAGCGTCAGGTAGCGCCCGGGCTCCAGGCCCTGGGCGCGCACGGCGTCCACAGGGGCATCGTGCAACGGGTCAGCGCCGTAGGCGATGGTCGTGATGTGCGCTGGTTTCACGCGTGAACTGAGGTGACGCTTGATCTCGGGGTGGTCGGCCACCAGGTGGTTGCCCAGCCAGCAACCGGCCCAATCGTTGAGCCAGAACCAGGTCTTGGCCACAGGGCCCCACTTGGCGCGCGACCACTCGATGCCGTCCATGTTGATGAGGTTGGGCACGCCCTTCAAGCGCAACAGCGCGCAGAACACGGCCGTGTTGTAGCCGAGGGTCAGGCAGAGGTCGCGGTGTTGCGCCGCATGGGCGGTGGCACGCCAATCGAACACGATGGTGCCCTTTGGGCCGTCTTGGGGCACCGGGATGTGCACCCGCTCCACACCGCGCCACACGTCTTCGGTGATAGGGCCGCTGCCGTCGGTCTGGCAGTAGACCACGACCCGCCAGCCCTTGTCGGCGAGGTAGAGCGACAGGTATTCGGCGAAGGTTTCGAAACCGCCATGTGCCGCCGGGACGCCGCGGGTGCCTAGAATTCGAAGGGTTTTTTGCATGGGGCGAGAGAGGGGGCAGCAGAGCCGCCCACGTCAAAGGTGATGAGAGAAGGGACGTGCGGCACCCGTGCTGTCATGGTGCGGCTTTCGAAGGTCGCCAGGCCTGGTGGATGCGTTCGGCGATCTCGGCCATGCCGGCATCGCCAGGGTGACGCAGCACGCCGGGGTCGGTGATTCCGGTGGCCCCGCTGCCCGAGCGGCCGGGCTTGCGATGGATATCGCCGATGTCGACGAAGCGCCCACCGGCACGCCGGCAGGCAGGCTCGATGATGGCGTCGACCGCAGCCGACTGCCACCACGTGGACAGGCACACCAGCAGCCCTTTGTCGGGCTTTGCAGAGGCGAGCAAGCGGGCATAGGCCGGCTCGAAATCGGCCAGGGACTTCGGCCCCACGTTGTCGCCCAGTTCGACGACCAGCAGCTGGCTGGCCCGACCGGCCGCGAGCTGCTCCAGGCCGGCCCGCACGTCACGCGGCTGGGCTTCCAGGGCTGCCAGGTTGAATCGCTGCGCACGCACCGGCGCTTGCGCGTCGCCGCTCAGCAGCCGCACCAGGTGGCCGACGTAATCGGTTTGTGCGGACGTCGCGGCCATGCCCCAATCGCCCATCCACTTGATGGAAGAGGCCGGCCCGTGGCGCGTGATCGAGTTGCCGAGTGCGACCACCGACAGATCAGGCGCAGCCCAGCCGGTCTGCACGACGGCGCACAACGCCCAGGCCGGCCCCACCCGCGCGAGCAAGCGAGTGCGCTGCCTGAGCACCCGCGCGAGCAAGCGAATGCGCTGCATCGTGGCCGTACTCATGCCGCTTCTCCCACCGCCTGCACCGCGGGCGGCGGGCGGCGCACCAGCTTGCGCGCCCAGCGGTTGAGTGGCAGTTCAACCAAGCGGTGAACGCCGTGCGCCAGACCCACCGTGATGGCCACAGTGAGGCCGACCGCGACCAGCGCCCCGGCACCCGGGAGGATCTTGTGGATGAGCATCAGCACCGGCGGCGCCATCAGCGGGTGAAACAGGTAAAGCGCATACGAGCTGTCACCGAGGGCGACGGGCCCATCGAAAACTGCCGGAGGCTTCCACGAGGTCAGCGCCAACATGGCACATCCGAGCAACAGCACGATGGGGTCGAGGCGCAGCCAAGTCATGGCGACGGGCGCTGACCACTTGGCCACGACCACCACGAGGAAGGCACTGATCAGCGCCTGCGTGGCCGGCTGGCGCAGCCCGCCCTGCAGCATGGCGTGGCCGATCAGCATGCCGATGATGAAGTACAGGTTGATCGGGCTCGTGACCACCTCCATGAAGGCCGTGGTGGGGGGGAACAGCAGCCCCAGCCCATACAGCGCCAGGATGAACAGCGAGGTCGTGCGAACGCGCTGTCCCTTGAACAGCATGACCGCCGCAAACACGACATAGAAGAACATCTCGTGCAGCAGGGTCCAGCCCACACCGTGGATGGGCCGCACCTCGCCCGCGGCGTTGTAGGCCGGGATGAAGAGGAATGACTTGATCGCATGCACCACGTCGAAGTGGTTGTGATTGACCACCGCAGGCACGGCCAACGCAATGATCACCTTGGCCAGCGTGACCAGCCAGTACAGCGGCAGGATGCGCAGCAGTCGGCGCGTCATGAATTCCTTGGCGCCTGCCGCGTTTGACAGCAGCATGGTGCTGGCAATGACCATCACGATGCCGCTGATGGCGAAGAAGATCGGCACACCGATCTCGCCGCTGTGCCAGACGGCCAGGCTGGGGTCGATGCGCTCGTGATAGTAGAAGGTGGTGTGGGTCACCAGCACCAAGGCTGCGGCCACGAAGCGCATCACCTGGATGAAGTCATTGCGCTGTTTGCCTGCAGCCAGGCTGGCGGAAGGTTCACTCATGGTCGACTCCTTTCAGCAGGCGCCGCGAACGGGCCGCCACCGCCTGGGCCAAGGCGTTGCAAGTTCCGTGCGAGTGCGTGGCGAGACAACATGGCGAGCTCAGGTGGTGGCACAGGAACCCGCGACGACGTCTTCATCGCGCATGAGGTCCCGGTACATCGCTGCGGTGAGTTCCACCTGGGCCTCCAGCGAAAACTGCTGTGCCTGGCGCTGCAGTCCGGCCTGGCCCCAACGGCGGCGCAGCGGCGCGTCTTGCAACAGGCGCCACAGTGCGGCGGCCAAGGCCTCGGCATCGCGCGGGGCGACCAGCAGGCCCGTCGCCTCGGGCACCACGATGTCGAGCAGCCCGCCGTGCCCTGCGGCCACCACAGGCAACCCGGCCGCCATGGCCTCGATGGCCACCATGCCGAAGGGCTCGGGTTCCGTGCTCGGTACCACGGCGACATCGGAGCCGAACCACACCGGCCAGATGTCGGCATCGAAGCTGACGAAAGACATCTGCTCGCGCAGACCGAGGGCGTCGATGCGCGACTGCAGCTCGGGCACCAGCGACTCCAGCCCGGGCGCGGGGCTGCCGACGATCGCGAGCTTGGCCGAGCCGAGACGGCCGCTCGCCTTCAGCAGACCGGCGGCCTCCACGAAGACCTCCTGGCCCTTCCATCGGTTGATGCGGCCGACCAAGGTGATGACCACCTCGCCCTCGGCCGCCCCCACCCGCGAGCGGAAACGCTGCACCGCATCGGCCGCGGGCGTGACCACCGGCGGCAGACCGTTGAACATGACGCGGCAGGTCTCGCGCAGGCTCGGCACTTCCTGCAGCAGCCAGGCCTCGGTCTGTCGGGAGTTGGCAATCACCCCATCCGACAACGCAGCGACCAGCCGGGGCAAGGCCTTGCTCACCAAGCGCGGCGACAGGATGATCTCGTGCACGTGCCACACATGAGGCACCTTGCGACGCCACGCCCAGATGGCGCCGGTGAGCACCGCCACGGTGTTCGAGTGCACCACGGCGATCGCACGCCCTGCGGCGATGCGGTCCAGGTCGCGCAGGCCTTGCGTGACAGCGCGCAGCAAACGCAGCAGCCCACCCACCGAAAACATCGCGCGGCTGATCTTGGCGATGGAACCGACATGGGTTTCGATGCCGGCCCGCGTGAGCTCATCGTGCAAGGGGCCGGTGTCGGGCAGCACGACGACCGGGTGAAATCCGCCGCGCGCCTTCAGTGCGATCACGAGCATCAACAGCACCCGGTCGGAGCCATACAGCTCGGAGGACTGATGAACGAACAGAACGATCGCGTCACGCGACATGGCAAGGTCCAGGAAGGTCGAGCAGACATGGGGAATGGAGATGCGCTGGCGCGGAGCGGCCCAACCACCAGGGCGGCTGGAAAGCCAGCGACAAAGGCAGCGGCAGCGACAGCGACAGCGGCAACAGCGGCATCAGGCGGGGTTGCATACAGCGTTCCCTTCACCGGCCGGCAGTGCAGCGTGGTGCAAGCGGTGACTCAGCTGCACGTGACGCCAGGCAAAACCCCGCGACGTGAACTGCCGCTCGGTCAGACGTTGCTGCGCGGCATCGGCACGGCGACGCGCCAATCCGGGTTCGTTGGCCAGTGCGTCCACCGCCTGGCGCAGGTTGTCGGCGTCTCCGATGCGGTAGTAGCCCAGCGCATGGTCGTCGAAATAGTGGTCGAGCCCACCTGCGCGGGCCGCGACCACCGGCACACCCATCGCTACACCCTCGAGCGTGGCCGTGAGGCCAGACACATGCTGGTTGAAGCGAAGCGGCACCACCACGCAGTCGGCCCACGCGTACTCCGCCACGATCTGGGCCTGGGTCATGGGGCCCACGGTCATATTGGATTTCACCAGCGCCGGTGCCACCGACGTGGAGCCGATGTGCAGTTCGTAGCGCGGGTTGCCGCCCAAGGCCTGCGAGAGTGTGGCCCAGTCGCGGTGACGGTCGTTGCCGAGCGCCAGCACACGGATCGGCCGGCTGTCGTCGAGCGTGACGGGCAACTCGCGGCGCACCAACGGGTAGCTGTCGAGCGAGATGCCGAACTCCACGATGGCGACGGACTGCGCCAGCCCTTGTCGGCGCGCCTCGGTTTCGTTCAGCGGCGAATGGAATGTGGCCACCTCGGCGCCCGACATCAGGCGGCGGTAAGCCCAGCGTCGAAGCGCCGACCAGCGCGGCCATTCATCGATCAGCCAGATCGACTGCGCAATGACCGGCGGGCACACACGCGCCTGCAGCTTGCGCACGAGGCCGATCGCGAGGTGCTCGTATTCGGTGTGTGTCCACACCGCATCGAAGCGTTGGACATCGAGCAGATGACGCTGGGACCACACATGCCGCAGGTCGAATCCCAACACACGCTTCACCGCCTTGTCGAACAGGCCGGCCACGCCTCGCCAGGTGGGCGTTGGCGACGCAAAGCTCAGCTCACAGCCGAACTCGCGAGCGAAGTGGTAGCCATAGGGCGTGGCGTCGGGCACCTCGCCCCGGGCGAACCGATCGGCCCAGGCTTCGACGTCCAGCGCGCGGGGCAAGAACACGAGCACCCGCAGCGGCCTCCCCATGCCCGCGGGTCCGATGGCATCGGACTCAGAGGTTGTAGGGGTGCTTGGCGACAACACCAGCGATGGGGACTGCTCGCTGCGCATCAACGACCTCCGAACACCTTGCGCACACGCTCGAGGTAGGCCGTGCCGTGGGCCTTGGTGGGCTCGATGTACGAGCCTTCACCGTATTCGTTCCAGCAGCAGATGACACCCATGCGGTGTGTCTTGTCCGGATTCGCGTCCATCAGGGCCTTGCCTGCGCGCAGGTGGGTTTCGAACTCGTCCGGCGTGGACATGGAGTCGTCGTGGCGGCGGTCGCGGCTGCCGCCCCAGGGCCGTTTGTCCCAGCCGGAAGTCATGGGCACGATGTACGGCAGCGGGCTGCGTGCCACGAGCCACTTCCAGTGTGTGCGATAGCCACGGTCGAGTTCGTCGAAGCTGTACGACATGCGGCCCGCCTTGAGGTGCTCGTCCACCCCGAAGTGATAGTTGTAGGCCGACAGCGCATCGAAGCCAGCCTTGGGTGCAAAGTCGCGCGCCCAGAATTCATCGGCGGGCGTGGACATCACGAAGTAGATGCCCTTGAGCCCGGCTTCGCGGGCCTTGGACCGCGCACGGTCGAGCAGCTTGTCGACCGGCAACCCGATCACCTTCGCCTGGTCGCGCAGCCCATCGGGCGAAAACACGAACAACGCCGGCTTGCCATCGATCAGCACGTACTCGGGGTTCTTCAGGTGGTTGTCGATCCAGAAGCTGGTGAGGGCATCCCACTCGGCGAGGTTGCGCGGCTCGCGGGTGTGGTTGGCCCACAGGAGCGCGTACTTCACACGCGCGCGTTGGGGCGACTGCAGGTACGCGCGCACCGAACTCTGCGGGGCCGGCTTGCCGTTTTCCCAGTACCAATCGAAGACGGTGAAGCTGATGCCGTGATCGGCCATCCAGGCGAGCTGCTGATCGAGCGTATCGCCCTTTCCATCGTGGTACCACCCGAGCTTGGGCTCGCGGTCGGGGAAGCGTTTGATGACCGCCCAGGGGTCGGGCTCGTGCGCCCCTTTGGTGTAGGGAGACCAGCCGGGGTAGTAGTACACGCCGATCTGGTAGGGCGATGCCGCATGGGATGCCACCGACCCCGCAAGCAGGGCCAGCGTGAGCCACCATCGCCATCGCAGAAGCAGCGCGCGACCCATGTCAGGCGGCCTTGGGCAGCGAACGCAAGATCGCGTCTGATGCCATGTGCTCGACCTTCGGCCGGTGGCTGGCGATCTTCTGCCGCGTTTGCGCCAGGCGGTCCAGCGTGGAGCAGATGCGGGCCTGCAAGCGATCAGGTTCGTAGATGTCCCGTCCCTCGAGGATATGGTCCGAACTCATGTCGAAGTGCGTGAGCATGCCGATGAACTTGGCCTGGTACTCGACGGCGAGCACGGGCACGTCGCGGCCGAGCGCGGCGATCATCAGGTGCATGCGGCCGGTGAGCACCAGGTCGAAGTTCTGGCAGCACTCTTTCACATCGGCCGCGGTGTAGGGCCCTTCGGCCAGCAGCACACGGTGGCGAACCGCAGCGGGCACCTGGTCGAGCACCTGGTTCAGCATGGTGTAGTCGCTCGCGATGGAACGGAAGTCATGCGGCAGCAGCACCACGCTTGCATCGCGCTGGGTGATCAAGCGTGAAATGACCTCGCCCGACGCGACCATGGCTTGCGAACGCTGGTCGGCACTCAAATCCTGCAGCGCATGCGGCGACAGGTTCCAGGCGATCACCGGGCCGTTGCCATGGTGGCCGCCATCGAGCCATGCGCGCACGTTCGCCGCGAGTTTGCCGTGCTCGGACGGCTGAAGGTTGAAGGCCACGTCGGCGGTGAGCGTGACCCGGTCACCCATGATCTTCACGAGGCGTTCGTGCGAGAGTTTGTCGCGGCACAGCACGACCACGCTCGCCGGCAAGTCCGCCATGGCTCGCGCCACCACCCGATCGGGCTGCCCGTTGAAGCTGAAGCTGATCAGCAGCGTGGGCACGCCGCGCTCGGCACAGAACTCAGCGATCTTCAGGCGCAACAGCGACTCGAATCGCGAGTAGAAGCCGTCAAGCACATCGGCACCGATGAGGATGAACGCGTTGGCATCTTGCAGCTGACGCGCCAGCTGACCTGCTTGGCCCATGCTGCCCCACAGCGGCATCGCCGTCACGCCCAGCCCGTCGGGTGTGGGCATGCCGGCGCCGGGGCGGCACAGCACGCGGGCGCGCGTGGCCCCGCTGCGCTTGAGCATGCTCACCAGACCACCGAACAACGCCTGGTCGCCCACCGACCCGGTCACGGAGTAGGCATCACCCGACACCACGACCGCCGGCTCGCTCAGGCGCGAACGGCGCGACCGTGACACGGCCATGCGCATCTGCAACATGATGGCTGCCACTTTGACGCGATCCTGAACCCGCACCAGGCGGTCCAGCGGATCACTGAGCAGGCGGCCGACCTTGAGCGGCAGGCTGGCCACCACGCCCAACAGCGTGCGCGGCATCAGCAGCGAGAGCAACAACACGAATGCCAGCGCACACGTGAACAGACTCAGGCTGGCCCCAAGGGCAGCCGGCAATGCGCCGTTCACGGAATGCGCCACGCCCCACCCCAACGCTGCAGCCGCCAACGCCGCCATCATGGGTTTTGCAATGTGATTGATGACCTGCAATGGACTCACCTCCAACTTCGTTCGGATCACGTGGAACACCAGCGGCAGCACCACCAGTTGTCCCGCCAGCAAACAGGCAGCCACCCCTACTGAGCCGAAGCGGAAAAGAATCGGAATGCTCAACAGGGTGACCGCGGTGCGGACCATGGCCACCCTCAAGGTGGAACTCGCCGCACCCAGCGCTTGCAACATCGCGCTGTACAGGTACATCACTGCACGAACCGCGCCAAGGAAACAGAGCACCTGGAACGGGGCCACGGCGGGCGTCCACTTCGAACCGAAGACAGCGGGAATGAGCAGCTCGCCAGCGGCAGCGGCAAACAGAAAGATCGGCGAAATGATGGTGGCCGCCACCAAGAGCCGGCGTCGCAGGGCGTCTTGAAGCGCGGCCGGCTGGCCTTGCAGCCGCGCGAATACGCCATTGGCAGAATCCCACAACGGTGCGGCCACGAGCTGCGTGGCCGCCTGGTGTGCACGCGATGCGAGGGCATAACTGCCCAGCGCTGCGAGGCCGAGTTGTCGGCCCACCAGCAACTCGACAAACCGTGTTTCAGCCACATCGAGCAGCTTGACGATCATCATGTTCGTCGAAAAGCCTGCAATGTCGCGCAGGGCTGATCGCTTGAAGTGAAGACGCGGGCGCCACGTCTCGTTTCGCCAGAGGATGACCGTGCCCACCAACTGAAAGGTGAGCTGCTGCAACACGAAGGCCCAGACCCCCAACCCCCCGACCGCTGCCGCGATGGCGACCGCGCCACTCAGCAGGTTGCAGGCGGTGGTGCGTTGGGCCAGCGCGCGGTAGGCCACATGCCGCCGCAGCAGTGCAGCAGGAACGGCGGAGAGCGCCATCAGCACGAACACCGGTGACAGCGACATGATCAACGGCGCCACGGTCGGAGCGTCGAAAATACGTGCAAAAAACGGACCTGCCAGCAAGGTCGTCAGCGTCAACAGGGCCGCGCATCCGATCGTGAACCAGAAGGCCGCATCGAGGTGATCGGCATCGAGCTCCCGGCGTTGCACGATGGCCGGCGCAAAAAGCTGCTCGACGAACAACTCACCCAAGGTGAGAAAGACCATGGCCACCGCAAAGGCCCCGAACTCCGTCGGCGTGAGCAACCGGGCCAGCGTGAAGAACACGACCAGCGTGATGCCGCGCGCCGACCAGTTCTGGACGTAAGCCCAGAGTGTGGCGTGGCTGCCGCGGTGTTTGCTGTCAGTGACCACGGGATGCTCCCGCGGCCTGCAGCACGTTCAGCACGCGGGTTCGCCAGGCCTCGGTCGAGAACAGGGCTTGCGCGTGCGTCAGCGCCGCGGCCCGCAGGCGGCTGCGCAGGTCGTCGTCATCGAGCACTCGCACCACGGCGAGTGCGAACTCGGCCGCGTCGTCATGGACCATGGCATGTTCACCGTGGCGGCTGTCGGTGCCTTCGATGCCGATGCGGGTGGACACCACGGCCGACCCCGCCAGCATGGCCTCCACCGTCTTGATCTTCACGCCGCCCCCGCTCACCAACGGCACCACGGTCACAGCATTGGCCGCGTAGAAATCGTAGATGTCGGGCACGAAGCCCGCGAACTCCACGCCCTCGCCCGCCGATGCCACCAGGTCGGCTGGCGGATTGCGTCCCGCCACGACAAAGGTGGACGCGGGCCGTTGTGCCCGCACCAGCGGCCACACCGATTGGAGGAACCAGGCGAGGCCTTCGAGATTAGGCCGGTGGCCGAAGCTGCCGGCAAAGCCGGCACGGCCCGCGATGGCAGCGACCGCACTGGCGCCGGTACTGCCCAGCGGCAGGCCCACGCACACGGCGGGCACGGCGGGGTTCATGCCCGAGAGCACCTGGGCATCTTGATCCGACAGAGTCAAGACCGACGAGAAACGCGCATAGTGACGCGCTTCGTAGCGCGCCCAGCACACCCAGTCGAGCCACCCTCTGACGCCGGCCCAACCGGGGCGGCGTTGGGCCTGGCGAAAGCCGGACAAGGTGTAGGCGTCTTGCACGTCCATCACACAGGGGATGCCGTCGCACATCGCCACGTACTGGGCCATCTGCGGAAATTGGATCCACACCACATCAGGCCGGAACGAGGCCACGACCTGGTGCAAGGCCTGCACCATGTCCGGCGTGTGGCAAAGCGCAGCGAGTTCGGGTTCGCGCAGCGCGACCGAGCCCAGCCGCGCACGCAGCACATCGGTCCGGCGAATGCGCAAAGGCACATCGGCCACCGACACGCACAAGCGCGCCAGCGACACGCGATGGGCCGCTTCGCTCTCAGGCGAATCGACACCCGAGAATCCGAGGAAGGCCAGCTCGGCGTCGAGCGCCAGCTGCTTCATCTGGGCGAAGGCCAACACGGCGCCACCGTTGGCTGCGCCCTCACCATAGAGAAACGGGGACAACAACAGGATGCGGGGCGAGGCTGAAGCGCGAAAAGAAGAAAGAGACGAAGAAGGAGGCATGGTCACAGGGGACGCGTGGGTTGAAACACCATCGGGGACCGTCGTCCAGCCGGCATCGAACGCCAGGCACTCTTGGGCACCGGCCGAGTGGCCTGCACCGATTCGACACTGCGTGCATCTTTTTGCATCAGTCGGCCAGTCAGCGCGAACAACACCAGAAAGAAGCCGATCATGTCGGGCTCGAAGACGTACGGCAGGAACATCGACGACGTGGTGAAGGCCAACAGCAGCCCCCATTGCGCCTTGTGCACCCACAGGCACCGCAACACTGCGGTCACCAGCGCAAGGAAGGCCAGCCCGATGGGCACGCCCATGTCGAAGAACACGCTCAGGATGCTGTTCTCGGCGTTGTTGACCGTGAGCCCGAACAGCAGCGCTCGCGCACCGACGGAACCCTTCGGGTAACCGACCCAGAAGTAGTCTTCCAAGGCGTTGTACGCATGGAGAAATGATTCACCGTGGCCGACCATTGAAGGGTCGGTTCCTGACGTGTTGAGCGCCATCCACCGGCCGATGAATCCGCCTGAATAGTCATCGAGCCAGATCAGGCCGACGACCACCGCGAACGAGAGAATCGCCAACCCCCCGCCCAGCTTGAGCAAGCCCGCGGCACTGCCGATGCCCCACTCCCGCCGACACAGGAAAAACAGCGCCGTGCCTCCCATGAAGAAGGCCAGCCAGGCACTGCGCGAGAAGGTCAGCGCCATCACGATGACCGCTGCGCACACCACGGCCACGTAGGCGCCCTTGCTCACTTGCAGATAGCGGCCATCGAGGCGCGCGCTCAGAATGAACAGCAGGAACATCGCCGTCATCAGACCGAGCGCGTTGGGCGAGGTGGCTGGAAGACCCATGCGGAGCCAGGTGCCGCCGGCGATGTACCAGGCCGTAGCCAGCTCGCCCGTGTTGTCACCGCCCATCAGCGAGTGCAGCAGCGCGGGGTTGAATTCAACACTCAGGAAAATGCCTATCGCACCGATCAGCACGATGGCCCCCGTCCAGAACACCTGGTGCACCAGACCGCGAAGCTGTTCGGTGTCGGCCTGGCGCAGCAGGCCGTTCACGGCCACGGCCGACAGCAGCGGCAGCGCATAGAGGCGGGCGTAATACAGGCCAGCGAAGTGGCGATCTTCAAGCCCACCGATGGCTGCATTGGCCAGCAGCACGAAGAACAACAGCAGGATCGAAAGAAAAAAGCCGCGCTGATTGAAGATGTCGACACGCGACAGACCCACCAGTGCGAGAGTCACCAGCAGCCCGTCGCGCAGCAGCGGCACCGGATTGGGCAGGCCGCCCAAACCCAGCAGCGTCTTGATGAACTGCGAGAGGATCGCCACGAAGGCGATCAGGCACAGGAGCCGGGCAGCCATGCTCAGCCGCGCGCCACGACGGAGCGCGACACCGCCGAGCGGAACAGTTGCCGAGAGGCTGCGAGATAGCCGCCCCCCTGATCCCAGCGCAAGGCGCGCCGGCCCGGTTTGAATGCCACGGCCGCCACCAGTGAAAACGCCAATGCGCGCGCCAGGAACACGACGCTCAGCGACAGCGCGACCCGCTGTGCAGCGCCGGCACCGAAGTGCTTCTCGACGAAGGTGAAGTACGAGCGTGAAGTGCGCGACAAGGCTGCACGGCCGATCCATGCCTTGCCCGCGCCTTCGTAGTGCGTGACCACGGCCTGGGGCACGTAGCTGCAGCGCAGGCCGAGTTGGGTGACACGCAGGCAGTAGTCGACGTCTTCGCAGTACATGAAGAACACGTCGTCGAGCCCCGCCAGGCGACGCCACACGTCGGCGCGCGTGGCGAGCACGGCACCCGAGACCCAGTCGACGCTGGCGTGCGGGGTGTCGTAGAAACCAGGCTGCGACTGAACGCGGCGAAACGAGCTGGGCAGCTGGTGCCGCCGCTCCAGACCCAGCCACGAGAGCACGATGCGCAGCGGCGTGTGCTTGAAGCCCACCGAGTACTGCAGGCGCCCGTCGCCATAGGCCAGCCGCGGGCCTGCGGCACCGACCTCGGGCGACAGGGCCTCATCGACCAACGGGTCGAGCAGGGTCTGCACCCGCGTGTCGTTGTTGAGCAGCACCAGCACCCGGCCTCGCGCGGCCTCGGCGGCGCGGTTGTTGCCACCGGTGAAGCCGAGGTTCTCGGTCGACTCAATGTAGCGGATGTCGGTGCGCGCGCGCAAGAAGGCCTGGCTTCCATCGCTCGACGCGTTGTCGATGATGATGACCTCGTGGGTGTAGCGCTTGAAGGCGGTCTGCAGCGAGTCCAGGCACTCGGACAGAAAACGCAGGCCGTTGTAGTTGACGATGATCACCGACACATCGGGAGCCAATGCGTCTTGCGTCGCTGATGCGTCGGTCACCTTCATTCGGACGCCTTGGCAATCGGGCGGCTCACCGGACCGATGAGGAACTGGCGAACCCGGGGGCTCGACGCCGCGAGCAGGTCTTGCACGAAGCGGTCCTGCAGCGCGAACGCTGCTTGCGGATGGGCTGAAATCGACGACACGCGAAACAGCACGCCATCGGGAATCCAGCCATGCAGGCCATGGCGCACCCGCGAAAGCTGCTGCGACAAGCCCGACACCATCAGGTCGTCACCCACCCGCATCCAGTACGAGATGGGCTCGTTCCGGCCGGCCATCCTGGCCGTGAGTCGCTGCAGGGGCACGGCACCGGCGTGGCCGTCCACAATGAGTTCGCTGCGCCCTGCCGTGACCATCTGAAACCCCTGCGCGACATAACAGACCTCGGGCCGGTGCAGCTCGAGGCCGCCGTCTTGCGCGCTGCCGTAGGCGATGGACAGCATGACGCGCTCGCCCTTTTCATTCAGGTAGCTGCGGGTGACCGTTTGCGAGTACAGCACCTTGATGAGCGCCTCCTGCTGCGGATTGACGACGCCAGCATTCGACTGCTCATCGAGCCGCCAGCCTGCAAAGGCTTTGGGCAGGGCGTCTTCGAGCACGACATCGCGGCTCAACGCAGAGAGGTGTTCGTTTGGCCGCAAGGCGGTGCCGGCCACGGCCGCCCCCACCATGAGAACCAGCAGCAGCAGCGCATGCGACCAGCGCAGGCGAAGGGAGGTGGCAGCGCGTGGGCTCACGATGTGATCGCTTTCTTGACACCGAAACGGAGCAGCGAATCGGCGCCCATGATGAGCACCAGGGCAGCCAGGAAAAGCACCAGCCCCGCAAAGCCGTGCAAGAAACCTTGGCCCGCTTCATCGCCCCAGTGGTACGTGATGAGGGTGAGCACGATCACGCGGATGACATTGGCCGCAAAGCTGATGGGCACGATGAGGATGGCCAGCGTGATGTTGCGCACGGCCGAGGCATGGCGCACCACGTTGAGGTACAGCAGACCCATGGCCTCGAGCGTGAAGAGCGTGTGCAGGCCCGCGCAGGCATCGGCCACCTGCAACTGGTATTGCGCGATCTGCAGCAGCACGCCGTTGCGTGAGATGGGGTAGCCCAGCGCAAACAGCACGTGCTCGGTCACGTAGCTCACCGACAGCTTCATGGGCTGGGTGACGGCATCGACCACGGGCCCGGGCAGCGGAATCATGAAAAACAGGAAGAACAGCGCGAACGCGCTAGCCTTGAGCGCAGCAGGCCCACGGAAAAGCAGCACGGCCGCCAGCAGGGGCAGCAGCGAGCCCATCTCGAAGATGAGAATGCCCTGCGATCGCCCGAACACGAACAGCAGCAGCGCAAAAGCCAGCAGCGGCCATGCGACACGAGGCGCCGGGGCCACAGGGGCGCCGATGATGTTGTCGCGCCGCAGCCAGAAGAGCGCCGCCGACAGGGCCAGCACCAGCGGGCCGTGCGCCTGTTCGCTGGTGGACCAGATGCCGTGCATCAGGTCCCACACACTTTGCGCATACATTGCGACCACGCTGAGTGCCACCAGCACCCAGGGACCGGGCACATGCGGCACCGACCAGGCTGGCCTCGACAAGGGCGGGGTGAGCGCCATGATCAATACCCGTTCATCACGACACCCGCCAGCTTGGCCGGGCTTTCGCGCAGCAGGCTGACGAAGTCTTGCAGCTGGGCTACGCGGCTGTGGTCCTGACGTGCGATGACCACGGCTGCGCCGCATTTGGCGGCCAGAACTGCGGCGTCCGACCCATGACTTGCAGCAGGCGTGTCGACCACGACGTGATCGAACTTGCTGAGCAGCTCGCGCATCAGCAGCTGAAAGGCCGGCCGCTCGACCAGTTCCAGCGGGTTGGGTGGCACGACGCCCACAGGCAAAACGTACAGGCTGGGCAGGTGGGTGGCCGCGCGAATGACGTTGGCTTCGTTGCGGCCGCTCAGGATGCCGCTCAGGCCGCTGCTGTTCTCGATGCCGAAGACCTCGTGCTGGCGTGGGTTGCGCATGTCGCCGTCGATGAGCAGGGTGCGCCCGCCGAGCTGGCTGAAGGCGATGGCCATGTTGGCCGCGAAGAAGGTCTTGCCATCGCCGCTGTTGGGGCTCACCACCGCCAGCGCACGCCGCTGGGTGTCCTGCCCGTTGAAGATGCGCATCATCAGCTGGCTGCGCAGCGCCCGGAAAGCTTCGGCCTGCTTGCTGAAGGGCTGGCTCGCAAGCACCAGCTCGCTGCTCAGTTGCTCAGCCTGCTCGGGAGCATACGGGTAATGAAACTGCTGGCTCAGCGCCCAGACCACGTCTTCATCGCGCGCGAGGCCGAGCTGCACGGCGGCTTCGCCAAACTTGATCCCGCGGTCGCGCTGCAGCTCCAGGATCTTCTCGACCTGATCGGCGCTCAGGTTCTTGGTCTGGCGAATGATGTCCCCGATGGAGAGGTCATGCACCAGACCATCGGCGGCGTTGTCGGCTGCCGTCCGTTTGAACCCCAGGGAGTCGAACGAAGAGATCACGCTCTCCGGATCGAGCTGAGAGATGGGTGTGGGGTGATTCATGCGTACTGCCTTCAAATGGGAGCGCAACACTCAAGCGCGAGACGGAGAGCCTGACAAGGACACCAGCATGCGGCGTGGCAACGCGCGGTCATGACCTCCGAAGAAGCGACGACGAGCGGGCCGCGGCAAGCTGCCGATGACCGGCATGTCGAGGGCATAGACCACGTCTTGCGCAATGCGCACGCGACGGTCGAGCATTTCGCGCACGAGGGTCACGATCACGCCGAGCACGCCCCCGAGGAACACGGCCAGCGCGGTGTTGAGCAAGAGGTTGGGCGACGACGCATTGGGCGGCTCGACTGCGGGGTTGAGCACCTCCAGGTTGGTGAGCTTGCTCTGGCTCTCGAGGCTGGTCTGCGTGACCCGCGACGCCACGGCGTCGTAGGCACGCTGGGCGTGCTCGACATCGCGTTGCTTGACCGACAGCTCGTCGCGCTGTGACTTGAGCTTGAGCACACGGGCGCGCTGCGCATCGAGCGCGGCCCTCACCTCGCCTTCGCGGCTGCGGTTGATGGTGGCGTTGATGCCCACGCTGTTGCCGACACGCTTGATCTCGGCATCCACACGGGCGCGGGTTTCGGCGATGCTGGCCTTGAGCTCTTGCACCTGCGGGTGCGCATCACCCAGGCGCGAGCTTACTTCTTCGAGTCGGGCCTGCTGACGCGACAGGTCGGCCTTGAGGCCGCTGACCAGCCCGTTGTTGAGCACGTCGCTCATCTGGTCGCCACTCGACTTGACCTGGGCCTGGCGGCTCGCGGTTTCGGCGCTCACGGCTTGCAATGCCACGAGTTGCGACGAGAGTTCGCTCAAGCGCGCGGTTTCAACGTCGACCCGCTCATCGTTGCCGGTGATGCCTTCAGCGCGCTGGAAATTGGACAGGCGCGTCTGTGCGGCCTCGAGGTCCTGGCGCAGTTGAACCAGGCGACCGTCGAAGAAGGTGTTGTTGGCCTTGGCCGAGCCGGTGCGCAGCTCGAGGCTGGTGTCGATGTAGGCCTGCACGAAGGCGTTGGCGAGCAAGGCACTGAACTTGGGATCGGGCGACTTGTAGGCGATGTTGATGACGCTGCTTTCGCGCGAGGGCTTCACGCTCAGGCTGGCCTGCAGCATCTCAGCGATCCAGGCTTCCAGGCTGCCACGGCCTTCGGTCTGGGCCTGCCAGTTCGCGCGCAGCTGCGGGCTCTCCACGAGCTTCAGCGTACGAACCACCTGCTGGGCCACGCGGTCGCTCTGGATGATGTCGACCTGGGTCGCCATGTAGCCTGGCGACATCATGCCGGCCAGTTGCACGCCAGCAATCGGGTCCGGCGATTTCACGTCGACCAGCACAGCGGCCGTGGCCGTGTACTTCTTCGGCAGCACCAGGCTCACGATGACGGCGGCAGTCACGATGAACAAGAAGGTGGCCAGGGCGACCCGCCAGCGTGCACGCAGGATGGACAGGAACTGAGGGAAGGTCATGGGAGGGTTCCTCGGGCGTCAGCAGGTGAGTCGGTGGCAGGCAGTGCTTAGAACAGGCTTTCGCGCACGTAGATCACGTCGCCCGACAGCAGCACGGTATCGAGCGTCGGTTGCAAGACCTGGACCTTGCCATCGGCACCACGACGGTGAATCCGCAGCCCCTTTTCCGTCCCGCGCTGGGTCAGGCCGCCGCCGGCCGCGAGGCCTTGCATCAGCGTCATGCCGCGCTCGAGGCGCAACACACCAGCACGTTGCACTTCACCGTAGATGTAATACACCGGCATGCGGTCGACAAAGACGACGTCGCCGTTTTGAACCACAGGATCGGCCACTTTGGCGTCGGTGCCAAACAGCGACGGCAGATCGAACTCGTAGCGGAAGGGCTTGCCCTCGCGCACGCCGGCCAGGGTGACGATGTCACTGCCGCCGGAGGCCACACCACCGGCCAGGGCGATGAGGTCGCTGAGCTTCATGCCGGCTACTTCCAGTGGGTAGCGGCCTGGCCGATTGAGTTGACCCAAGGCCGAAGCCTGGTGTCCTCGCACCTGAACAACCAGCACACTCACCTGCGGCGACTTGACGAAGTTGCCGTTGCGCAGGCCATCGGCCAGCGCCTTCTCAGCCGCTTGCACGCTCAGGCCGCCCAGCTGAACCGCGCCGATCAGCGGGTAGCTGATGGACCCGGTTTCGGTCAGGCGGGTCTCGAGGCTGAGGTCCGGATTCTGGAACACGGTGACGCGGATCACGTCGCCAGAGCCGAGGATGTACTCGCGACGGACATCACCCTGCGCCTGAGCCTGGGCCGGCGTGAGGGCGGGAGATTGGGCTTGCGACGGCGCGGACAGCAGGGAGAGGCCCGCCACCATGACGGCAGCGAACAGCGAGCAGGAGCGGCGAACAAGGTGCATGGACATGCGGGGTGATTCCTTCATTTGAGACCGCGGTTGATGGTGGCCGCATCGATGACGGCTCCACTGGCGGCAGACGGCGCTTCGCTGGTGGCGGGCGACGGCGATGGGCTCATCGCGGGACCTGCCGCAGTGGGAGGAAGCTGGCTGGGCGCGGCCGCACCCGCACCCGAAGCGAACGCACCGAGGTACTCGACCTTGGACGCCGCACGCAGCTCCTTCAGGTCTTTTTCGATCAGCTCGCGCTTGCGGCTGTTGTCGAGGAAGTCGGCGATGCGCGGCAACGCCGTGGCTTCGTCGACCGGGGCCGCACGGCTCGACGTGACGAACACGACCTTGGCGCCGCCGGGCACGTTCAGCACCATGGATTGCCCTGCGGGCAGCGCGGCAAGGCGCGTGAACAAGGCAGGCGGCACGTTCTCTGGACCGACGGTGCTGCCACGCACTTCGGAGAGCAGGCTGGCACTGCGCACGAGGGCGTTGGCTTCGTCGGCAGTCTTGGCCGCCTTCAGTCGCTCGGCCAGCGGAGCAAGCTTGTCGGGCGTGCCCTGCACATTGACTTCCTGCACGTCGTAGACCTTGCGCTGGGCAAACATCTGCGAATGGCCGTCGTGGTAGGCCTTAATGGCCTCAGGCGTCGGCTTGCTGCCCTGGGACGTCATGCGCGACACATAGGCACGGGCCACGATCTCCCGCTTGGCAGCCTCGATGGCCTGGATGACGTCGGGTTCGCGGTCCAGCTTGAGTTCGCGGGCCTTGGCCAGCACGAGTTCTTGGTCGATCAGGCGTTCCAGGGCCTCCTGGCGGACCTTGTCTTGCTGAGCGGCGGGGACGGGGGGCTGGCGTTTGAGAAGAAAGTTAACCTGGTGAACGGAAATTTCTTCTTTACCGACTTTGGCTGCAACCTGCGTGGGGCCAATTTCGGATTTTTTACCGCACGCGCCCAGCAACAGCGTCAAAACGACCGCAGCGGCGACGGTGACGCTCCCCATCGGGGCATGCAACGCGAGTATGCGTTGACTAACTTGCGTTCGCACTGACATGGGTGGCGGTGTCCTTGAATGAAAAATCGGCATATGAGGGTAAGCCATGACGGCTCGCACCCCAAAGAAGCAGTATTCATTCCAAGTGTGACAGTTCGGAGTCCGCCGCCTCTTTTGCCCCCTCCTTCGGGCCCTCTCCCCCCCGATCAAGTGGGGCGGCTCGCGATCTCCCGATCACCAGCCTGCCCTGCCCTGCTTCAGTCCCCGCTCGATGGGTCAGCTGAGCGTGTCGACAATGTGGCCGTAGATGACCACATTCACCAGCAACAGCAGCGGCACCATGGCCAGCCTGAAGGTCTTGACGCCCAGGCGGCGCCAGTCGGGATCGTCCATCAGCAGGAACACGACCCAGCAGATGGCGCTTGCCAACAAGAGCAGGCCAGTGAGGCCGAGGAAGATCCAGCTGAAATATTTCATGCGGCGCGCGTCAAGCAGAGAGGGTCAAGGAGATTCCGCGAGGCGCTCGATGGCTAACACGGCAAAAAAAACCAGCCCGGAGAATACCGCGCCTTTGACGATGAACAGCCCGACTCGCCGGTAGCGGTCATCACGGGTGATGACGAAAAACCCGAAGCTCACGATGGCGGCCAGCCCCAGCAGCAAAAACACCCAACGGGCGGCTGCCATCAGCGGGCCCCACGCCTGACGGGCATGGCCACCGGATGGCTCACCACGCCGGGGCCAGCGCGGCCAGACCCGCAGGGGCCAGCCGCTCATCGTCGAACGTGACGATCTCGTGGCTGCTGACATCGGCCAGCACGGCGCGCATCAGCTTGTTGTTGAGCGCATGCCCCGACTTGAAGGCCGTGTACGCCGCCAGCAAAGGGTGGCCACAGACGTGCAGGTCGCCGATGGCATCGAGGATCTTGTGTTTGACGAACTCGTCGTCGTAGCGCAGGCCACCGCTGTTGAGCACGCGGTAGTCGTCGACCACGATGGCGTTGTCCATGCTGCCGCCGAGGCCGAGGCCGCGGGCGCGCATCATCTCCACGTCTTTCGTGAAACCGAAGGTGCGGGCGCGGGCGATGTCGCGCTTGTACAGCCCCGAGGCCATGTCGAAGGTGACCTGCTGCCCGGTCTGGTTCACAGCGGGGTGGTCAAAGTCGATCTCGAAGGTCAGCGTGTAGCCGTTGAGCGGCGTGAGGCGGGCCCACTTGAGGCTGCGGCCTTCGCCCTCGCGCACCTCCACCGGCTTCAGGATGCGCATGAAGCGCTTGGGCGCCTTCTGCAGCTCGATGCCAGCGCTTTGCAGCAAGAACACGAACGACGCCGCCGAACCGTCGAGGATGGGCACCTCTTCGGCGGTGATGTCGACAATCAGGTTGTCGAGCCCAAGCCCGGCGCAGGCCGACAGCAGGTGCTCGATGGTGTTGACCTTGGGCGCGCCGGGGTCGCCACCGGGCGAGATGGTTGTCGCCATGCGGGTGTCACACACGGAGGCCACACTCACCGGAATGTCGACCGGCGTCGGCAGATCCACCCGGCGAAACATGATGCCGGTGTCAGGGGCCGCAGGGCGCAGTGTCAGTTCAACACGCTGCCCGCCGTGCACGCCAACACCCACCGCACGCGTGAGTGATTTGAGGGTTCGTTGCGCCAACATCGACATCGTGATCGTCCATTGCCCGGGAGTTCAGCCTGCGGCTCAGCATGCGGGACTGATACGGGGGCACCCGCGCCGACCACGGACAGACGTCCGCCGCCGGGCCCTCGCCCACCCCCGAGATTACTTGGTTTCACCCCCGCCCGCACGGGCAGGGACATGTGGTCCGGGCAGGCCCGGACTGGCAGTGTCACGCGGCCCGGGCAGGCCCGGACCGCATGTCCTCAGCACACGCGAGGCCTCAGTCCGCCTGCTTGCGCAGGAAAGCCGGGATCTCGATCTCGTCCATGCCGTGGCTGGCAAGCGCGTCCACCTTGGCTGCCGCCGTGCGGCCGTTGCGCCACACGCTCGGCACCGACAGGCTGCTGTAGTCGTGCGACTGGCCACCGTTGCCGGCATGCACCGGCTGGTTCAGCACTGGCAGGTTGTCGGTTCCGGTGCGTTGCATGACCTGGCTGTGCACCACGCTGATCGGCGCTTGCTGGCGCTTGGCGGGGCTCAGGCCGGTGGCGATGACGGTCACGCGGAGCTGGTCGCCCAGGCTTTCGTCGTAAGCCGTGCCGTAGATGACATGCGCATCGTCCGCGGCGTAGCGGCGAATGCAGTTCATCGCGTTGCGCGACTCGCTCAGCTTGAAGGTGCTGCGGCCGGCTGCGATCAGCACCAGCACGCCACGCGCGCCAGACAGATCGATGCCTTCGAGCAGCGGGCAAGCCACTGCGCCTTCGGCGGCCTTGGCCGCACGGTCAGGGCCGCTGGCGGTGGCGGTGCCCATCATGGCCTTGCCTGGCTCGCTCATCACCGTCTTCACGTCTTCGAAGTCGACGTTCACGAGGCCAGGGATGTGGATGATGTCGCTGATGCCGCCCACCGCATTGCGCAGCACGTCGTTGGCATGTGCGAAAGCCTGATCTTGCGTGACATCATCACCCAGCACGTCGAGCAGCTTGTCGTTCAGGATGACGATCAGAGAGTCGACATTGGCTTCGAGTTCGGCCAGACCAGCGTCGGCGGCCTTCATGCGGCGGTTGCCTTCGAAGTCGAACGGCTTGGTGACCACGCCCACGGTCAGGATGCCCATTTCCTTGGCCACGCGAGCGATCACCGGTGCGGCGCCCGTGCCGGTGCCGCCACCCATGCCCGCGGTGATGAAGAGCATGTTCGAACCCGAGATGGCTTCGCGGATGCGGTCGATGGCTTCTTCACCGGCAGCGCGGCCGGCTTCAGGCTTGGCGCCAGCTCCCAGGCCGGTGTTGCCCAGCTGGATCAGGTGGTGCGCGCTCGAACGGTTCAGCGCTTGCGCGTCGGTGTTGGCGCAGACGAACTCAACGCCTTGCACGCCTTGCGCAATCATGTGGTCCACGGCATTGCCGCCACCACCGCCCACGCCGATGACCTTGATCTTGGTGCCGAGGTCGAATTCTTCGATCATTTCGATTGCCATGTTGTGACTCCAATCCTGTTTGCAGTTGCCGTTGATTTGTTTTGACTTTTTGCAGACGCCGTGTCTGTCGCGGTGACCGGTGCGGTAAGGATTCCGCCTGGGTCCGCGATCTTCTGTGAAAGGAAAAAGGGCGGCCCCGTGCTTTCGCGCAGGTGGCCGACGAGGACATCGAAATGGGGGTGGTGCATGGTGGGGTCCGTCCTCAGTCAGAAGTTGCCCAGGAACCAGTCTTTGAGGCGGCCGAACCACGTCTTGACCGACCCCGCCTGTTGCGCTGCCTTCATGCCGCGCGCCCGTCCCAGCCGCGCTTCATCGAGCAGACCCATCACGGTGGCCGAGCGAGGGCTCGCCACCATGTCGTGCAGTGCGCCGCTGTAGGTCGGGATGCCCTTGCGAACCGGCTTGAGGAAAATGTCCTCGGCCAGCTCGACCATACCGGGCATCACCGCCGCACCGCCGGTGAGCACGATGCCGCTGGAGAGCAGCTCTTCGTAGCCGCTCTCGCGGATCACCTGGTGCACCAGCGAAAAGATTTCTTCGACCCGCGGCTCGATCACGCCGGCCAGCGCCTGGCGGCTCAGCATGCGCGGTGCACGGTCACCCAGCCCCGGCACCTCGAGCTGTTCGCTGGGGTCGGCCAGCAGCTGCTTGGCCACGCCGTACTCGACCTTGATCTCCTCGGCGTCCTTGGTCGGCGTGCGCAAGGCCATGGCGATGTCGCTCGTGATCAGGTCACCTGCGATGGGGATGACGGCCGTGTGGCGAATGGCGCCGTCGGTGAAGATGGCCACATCGGTCGTGCCGGCGCCGATGTCGACCAGGGCCACGCCAAGGTCCTTCTCGTCGTCGGTCAGCACCGCATGGCTGGAGGCGCTCGGGTTCAGCACAAGCTGATCGACTTCCAGGCCGCAGCGGCGGACGCACTTGATGATGTTTTCGGCTGCGCTCTGCGCGCCGGTCACGATGTGCACCTTGACCTCAAGCCGCCCGCCGCTCATGCCGATGGGTTCCTTGACCTCATGACCGTCGATGACGAACTCTTGCGGCTCGACCAGCAGCAGGCGCTGGTCGTTCGGGATGTTGATCGCCTTGGCGGTCTCGACCACACGGTGCACATCCACCGGTGTCACCTCGCGGTTGTCACGCACGATGACCATGCCGGTCGAGTTCTGGCCGCGGATGTGGCTGCCGGTGATGCCGGTGTAGACGCGTTCGATCTTGCAGGCGGCCATCATCTCGGCCTCCTTCAGCGCCTGCTGGATGCTGGCCACGGTGGCGTCGATGTTGACCACCACACCGCGCTTCAAGCCATGCGTGGGCGCCACCCCCATGCCGGCCAGGCGCAGCTCGCCGCCGGGCAGGATCTCGGCGGCCACGACCATCACCTTGGCGGTGCCGATGTCCAGTCCGAAGACGAGGTCCTTGTATTCCTTGGCCATCGCGTGGTTCCTCAGTTCGTCTTCGGCGCAGCAGAGCCCGCGGTGGCGGGGCTGGCCTGGGTGACCACGCCGCGCAGGCGCAGCG
>JBEGTX010000162.1:0-17060 GCA_041179165.1 Pseudomonadota bacterium
TGAGCACGGCCAAGTCGCTCGCGCCTTTGCTGAAAGCGTAGGTGTCGGGATAGAAGCGCCCTTCTGCGGGTTGGCCCGGCGCGCCGATGGCGGCCATGAGCTCGGACTCGTTCATGGCGGCGGTGCTTTGTTTCAGCGCCGGCGCGCGCGCCAGTTCGGCGCGGAACTGGCGGAAGGTCCAGCCCTCGATCAGACGCACGGTCGACATGACCTCGTCGCCCTTGACCATCTTCTCAAGCAGGCTGCGCGGCGTGACACCCCGGCCGATCTCGTAGCTGCCCGCGCGGATCTTGCGGGCTTGGCCGGACCAGCGGAACCACTCGTAGAGCAGAAAGGCATCCGCCTGCACACCCGCCTGCACCCAGGCTTGGGCCACGTCCTTGGGCGAGGTGCGGGGTTCAATGGACACTTCGACCGAGTCAGCGGCAAGTTTCAACGGCTGATGAATCCACCAGGCCACGGCACCGCCCAACAGCAGCACGCCCAGCAGGATCAGCAAGAACAGTCGGCGAATGAATTTCACGGGCAGGCAGTCACGAAAAGAGGCGGAGTGAGCGCGGCGCATGGAGGCCGGCACGAGACCCTCCGCGCCCCTGAGGGTCGGGTGGTGATCATAATCGGCACATGAGCACCATTTCTGCCCTCGACGGCATCGCCCCTCTGCCCCACTGGGGTGTCATTCGCGCCCAAGGCGCTGACGCCGCCACCTTCTTGCACGGCCAACTCACCAGCGACTTCGCCAAGCTCGACACCCGCCATGCGCGGCTGGCCGGCTACTGCTCGGCCAAAGGCCGCCTGCTGGCGAGTTTCATCGGCTGGTCGACCGGCCCCGAAGAGGTGCTGCTCGCTTGCCAAGCTGAACTGCTCGCGCCCACGCTGAAGCGCTTGTCGATGTTCGTGATGCGGGCCAAGTGCAAGCTGAGCGACGCCTCCGCCGAAGTCCGGCTCGCCGGCTTGGCCGGTCCCTCGGCGCTCGCCTGGTTGGGCGCTGCCGCACCCGCGTCAACCTGGGAGCGAACCGACCACCAGGGCGCACAAGTCACCCGCCTGCCCAATGCCGACGGCCAGCCGCGCTTCCTGTGGGCCGCTGAAGCCGCCTCGGGTGCCACGGCCCCCGATCTGCCCGCACTGAGCCTCGACCGCTGGCGCCTGGCCGATGTGCAAAGCGCGCTGCCCGCCATCGAGGCAGCCACGGTCGACCAGTTCGTTCCGCAGATGCTGAATTTCGAGCTGCTGGGGGGCGTCGACTTCAAGAAGGGTTGCTATCCGGGCCAGGAGGTGGTGGCTCGCAGCCAGTACCGCGGCACCACCAAACGGCGCAGCTTCATCTTCGAGACCCCTGGCAGCGCCCGGAGCGGCGAGGAGATCTTCCACAGCGAGGACCCCGGCCAGCCCGCCGGCATGGTGGTCAATGCCGCCCCGCTGAGCGGCCAGCCCGGCAGCGGGGTGCTGGCCGAGGTGAAGCTCGCCGCCCTGCTCAGCGGCAGCCTGCACCTGGGCTCGGCCACGGGTCCGCTGCTGGCCCCCCGCCCCATGCCCTACGAAATCGACCGCGACGTGACGGCCTGAGCCTGTTCGGTCCGGCACAATTTCGCACATCCGTCTACAACATCGCCCCGGTGCGTTAACAGTTCACACCCCGACCCAGGACAGTGCTTTCGTGCGCGAGTTGTTCATCTACTATCGAGCTGAACCCGCAGCGGCCCCGGCCCTGCAGGCTGCGGTACAGGCTTGGCAGGCGCAATTGCGGCTGAGCCACCCCGGCCTGCTGGCACGCCTGCTGCGCCGCCCCGAACCGGACGATGGATGGCACACCTGGATGGAAACCTACGCAATGCCTGCGAGCGCTGACGGCCTGACGCCGGCGCTCCAAGACGAGATCGAGCAGTCGGCTCGCAGCGTCCTCGCGCCGTGGACCACATCGGCGCGCCATGTGGAGGTGTTCCATCCATGTGCCTCGTAGCCCTCGCCATCGACCAGTCGCGCCGCTTCCCGCTGGTCCTTGCCACCAACCGCGATGAATTCTTCAAGCGTCCTGCCACCCGCCTGGAATGGTGGTCGCCCGGCGCAGGCCTGCCCGACATCCTCGGCGGCCGAGACCTCGATGCCCAGGGCACCTGGCTCGGCCTCACGGCGCAAGGCCGCCTCGCGCTGGTCACCAATGTGCGCAACCCCGGCCGCAACGACCCCGACGCGCCGTCACGCGGTGAGATCGTGCGCAATTGGCTGGCAGGCGACACCGCCACCGACCGTTTCTGGATGCGCACGGCCCTGAGCGGCTACAACGGTTTCAACCTCATTGCCGCCGATTTCCAACGCGGCGATTGCTTCTGGGCCTCCAACAGCGATGCGTTCCCCACGCGTCTGGAGCGTGGCATCTACGGCCTGTCCAACGCCTCGCTCGACACGCCTTGGCCCAAGGTCACGCTGCTGAAGGAGCGTCTGCAAGAAGCCCTGGACGACAGCGAGTCAATCGACGCGCTGTCCAAGTCCCTCTTCGAAGCGCTGGCCGACCGCCAGCCCGCTGCCGACAACGAACTGCCCAGCACGGGTGTGTCACCCGAGTGGGAACGCATGCTGTCGTCGGCCTTCATCCGCGCGCCGGAGCAAGGCTACGGCACGCGCTGCTCGACACTCGTCATCACCGAGCGGGTCAACAAGCGGCTCATCACCCATGTGTTCGAACGCACCTTCAGTGTCACTGGCGGCATGGCCCTCATGCGCCGTTCGCTGCTCAAAGACTGGCCTCCGCGCTACAGCCAGGGCAGCGCCATCGAGTCGGCCGTTCAGCAGGCGGTGACAGAGAACAGCGAGTCGGGCGAGCCCGTGCAAGCACCACCCCGCAAGACCCGGGTGCGCACGCTGCTCAAGCCTGAACCGGTGCGCCGCAAGCGGCCTGCGGCATCGCCTGCACCCTGAACTGCAAGCTGGCCTGAGCAGCCCGCTCAGCATGGTTCACAACGAACAAACCATCTCGATGTGCGGGATGCCGACCTCGTCGAACACCTGTCCGCGCGACACGAAGCCGGCCCGCACGTAGAACGGCGACGCAGACACCTGCGCATGCAGCACGGCCTCGCGGTAGCCGCGCTCACGCGCCGCCTGCATCAGTGCGTCGAGCACCGCCCGGCCCACGCCGCTGCCCCGCATGGCCTGGGTCACGGCCATGCGGCCGATCTTGGCCACACCAGGCACGTGCTCGAGCAGGCGCCCCGTCGCCAGCGGTGCGCCGAAGTGGTTGTAGGCCACCGCATGAACACAGCCGGGATCGGCCTCGTCCCACTCCATGTCGGCCGGAATCCCTTGCTCGGCGATGAAGACCACGGTGCGGATGCTGCGCGCATCGGCCTCGAGTTCGTCCCAGGGCCCGACACGCACGTTCACCATGGGGTTGCCGGCTTCGAAGCCTTCGAGGACGTCGCGCAGCTGCTGCGGCACCGTGCTTGGCTTGCGCGTGGCCGCATCTGAAAACACATAGACCAGCTCGGCACTCACCAGGCCTTCGTCCTGGCGGAACACCGCTCCGTTGAACACTAGCGAAGAGTTGCCGATGCGGCTGCATCGGATGCCGATGTCGAGCACGTCGTCATAGCGTGCGGAGCCTTCGTACTCGACCGTGGCCTTGCGCACGAAGAGGTCACCGGACAGCCCGACCAGCGTGCTTTCATACGGCAAGGCGAGCGCACGCCAGTAGCCCGACACGGCGGTATCGAAGTACATCAGGTAGTGCCCGTTGAAGACGATCTTCTGCAGATCGACCTCGGCCCAGCGCACACGCAGCCGGTCGGTGAAACGGAAGTCGCTTCTTTTCATGAATGGAATGCCTTGTGAGAATGCAGATGTCAAAGTTCAGGCGAGCGCCTGGACCAGGGCTGCGGCAGCAACCTGCTGGGCCCGCACCGCTTCGGGAATCACCCGGCCCATCTTGATGAAGTCGTGTGTGACGCCGCGGAAGATCTCGAGGTTCACCGCCACCCCGGCTGCGCGCAGGCGGTCGGCGTAGGCGAGACCTTCATCGGCCAGCGGATCGCACTCGGCCAGCAGGACGCAGGCGGGGGCCACGCCGTCGAGGTCGTCGGCCTCCAGTGGCGCAAAGCGCCAGTCGTGCCGCGCGGTGCGATCGATGTACTGGTCGTAGAACCATTGGATGGTGGGGGCTTCCAGCACGAAGCCTTGCGCAAAAGCCTGGTGCGAGGGCGAGTCGGTCGTGGCCGCCGTGCCTGGTGTGATGAGCAGCTGCAGGGCAAGCGGCAGGCCGGCGTCCCTCGCCCGAATCGCACTCACGGCAGAGAGCGTGGCACCAGCGCTGTCGCCGCCGATGGCGAGGCGGCTCGGGTCCAGCCCCAGCGTGTGGCCTGCGCGGGCCAGCCACTGCAGTGCGGCCCAGGCGTCATCGGCGGCAGTGGGAAAGCGGTGTTCAGGGGCCAGCCGGTAGCCGAGCGACACGACGGCCACACCACTCTGCAACGCGAGTTGTCGGCACAGACTGTCGTGGGTGTCGATGCTGCCGATGGTGAAACCGCCGCCGTGCAGGTACAGCAGCACGGCACGAGGCTCTGATCCGGCAGCGTACAAGCGGGCAGGCAAGGCGGCCCCATCGTCCGAGGGGATCGTGAGGTCTTGTACGCGGGGCAGCGGCGCGCGTGGGAGGTCCAGCACCTCGGCGCCTCGTGCATAGGCAGCCCGCGCCTCGGAGGCACTCAGTGTGTGAAACGGCGGAGCGTGCACGCGCTGCATGCGCTCGAGCAATTGGCGCATGGCCGGTGTCAAGAGAGAGGAACTCACGATGGGCAGTCGACCGAGGAGCAGCGAGGATGACGCAGGCTCAGAGCATACTGGTTGCCATCCGCAGGACAGAATCATCACACCATGGCTTACATCCGCTACCTGACCGACATCCACATCGACTTCGGTGTCGTTTCGCTGCTGCCGCAAGAGTGCGAGCGCATTGGCATGAAAAAGCCGCTCGTCGTGAGCGACGCAGGCGTGCGCGATGCCGGCGTGCTGGCGCAGGCGCTGTCGGCTCTCGCCGACGTGCCGCACGCGGTGTTCGATGAAACCCCATTCAACCCCACCGAAGCCGCCGTGCGTGCCGCGGTGAAGGTCTACAAAGACCACGGCTGCGACGGCCTCATCGCCGTGGGCGGTGGCTCCAGCATCGACCTGGCCAAGGGCGTGGCCATTGCCGCCACGCACCCCGGCCCGCTCACCCACTACGCCACCATCGAAGGCGGCAGCCCGCGAATCACCGAGGCCGTCGCCCCCGTCATCGCCGTGCCCACCACGGCCGGCACCGGCAGTGAAGTTGCACGCGGCGCCATCGTCATCGTGGACGACGGCCGCAAGCTCGGCTTTCACAGCTGGAACCTGCTGCCCAAGTCGGCCCTCTGCGACCCGGCCCTCACGCTCGGCCTGCCGCCCCTGCTGACGGCGGCCACCGGCATGGACGCCATCGCCCATTGCCTCGAGACCTTCATGGCCCCGGCCGTGAACCCGCCGGCCGACGGCATCGCACTCGACGGCCTGGCGCGCGGCTGGGCCCACATCGAACGCGCCACGCGCGACGGCAGCGACCGCGATGCCCGCTGGAACATGATGAGCGCCAGCATGCAAGGCGCGATGGCTTTTCAGAAGGGCCTGGGCGCGGTGCACTCGCTCAGCCACAGCCTGGGCGGCGTGAACCCGCGCCTGCACCACGGCACGCTGAACGCCATCTTTCTGCCGGCCGTGGTGCGCTTCAACGCGAGCGCCGAGTCCATCGTGAAGGAGCGGCGGCTGCTACGCATGGCGCATGCCATCGGCCTGCCCTCGTGCGACAGCCAGGGCACCGAAGTCGCCGAAGCCCTGAAGGACCTGAACGCCCGTCTGGGGCTGGCCACGGGCCTGGCCGCGATGGGCGTGACCCCCGACGTGTTCGAGCGGGTGATCGACGGCGCCATGGCCGACCACTGCCACAAGACCAACCCTCGGGTTGCCACGCGCGAGGAGTACCGGGCCATGCTGCACGCCTCACTTTAAGCAGGGCCGATCCCGCCGGCTTGCGGCACGATGCGCCACGCGCAAGAGCAGCACGCGCGGCCGGGATCAGCCTTCCGGGCCGCCCCGCCCTTCCCTTGTTTCGCCTTGCTCGCCGGCCTGCCTTTCCCGAAAGCTGTAACCCCATGCCCCTGCTCGATGCCGAGATCACGCGTGCCACAGCCCTGGTGATCGATGCCAATGCGGCCTCCCGCAGCAGCCTCGCCAGCATGCTGCGCGACTGCGGTGTGGCCAACATCACCCAGGCCAGCCGGCCGCAGGACGCCCGCCGGCTCATCGAGAATGGCAAGTTCGACATCATCCTGTGCGAGTACCACTTTCCTGACGAGCCCGTCAGCGGCCAGGACATCATGGACGACCTGAGGCTGGCGCGTGCCATTCCCCTGTCCACCGTGATCGTCATGATCTCGAGCGAAGCGGGTTATGCGAAGGTCGCTGAAGCCGCAGAGGCCGCACTGGATGCCTACCTGGTGAAACCGCACACCGAGGCCGCGTTACGCCAACGGATCGGCGAAGCGCGCCAGCGCAAACGGGCCCTGAAAGACATCATCACCAAGGTCGAGCAAGGCGAGTTCGCCGAAGCTGCCGAGCTCTGCCAAGCGCGTTTCGATGCACGCGCGCCCGCGTGGATGCCGGCCGCACGCATCGGCGCCGAGCTGTGGTTGCGCCTGGGCAATGCGCGGGCCGCCCAGGTCTTGTTCGATGCGATCCTGCTGCTGGGCGCCGTACCGTGGGCGCGGCTCGGGCTGGCCCGTGCGCAGTACGAAGGCGGCAGCGTCGTGCAGGCCCGCCGGTCGCTTGAGAGCCTGCTCAACGAACAGCCCGCGTACGCCGATGCCTACGACGTTCTGGGGCGGGTGCTGCTGGACCAGGGCGAGCCGGCGAAGGCGCTCGATGCCCTGCGCCAAGCCAGTCAACTCACGCCAGGCAGCATCGCGCGGCTCGTGAAACACGGGCTGCTGGCGTTCTACTACGGGGACCCCAAAGAGGCCGCCGAGGTGCTCGGCAAGGCGGCGCGCCTCGGGCTCAACTCTCGCATCTTCGACCTGCAGGGTCTGGTGCTGCTGGCCTCGCTTCAGTACGACACGGCCGACCGGCGCGGGCTCGCGCAATCGCTCGCCAGCGTGAGTTCGGCCTTCAAGGCCGCACCGGCGAGTGCACGGCTGCGCCGCTTCGAGTCGGTCATCCGCATCTTCAAGTGCCTTCAAGAACGCCGCAATGCCGATGCCTTGAAGGATGTGGGTGAGCTGATCGCCGAACTCAATGAGCCCGACTTCGAATTCGAAGCCGCCTGCAATGTGCTGAGCGTGATGTCGCGCCTCGATGCAGGTGAACTCGCACCCCACCGTGACGACGTGGGCACGCTGGCAGGCCGCTTCGCCGTGTCGCGTGTGACCAGCGAACTGCTGGTGAAGGCCGGGGCGCGCCAGCCCTCCTTCGAGCCCGTGATTCAAGACCGCTATGCAGACGTCTGCACACACGCCGAGAACGCGGTGTCGCACACGGTCGGCGGCTCACCGACGCAGGCCGTCACCTTGCTGCTGAGCCAAGCCGAGGTGACCTACAACGCCAAGCTCATCGACCTCGCCATGCACACGCTGCAACGCCACAAGGAGCGCATCACCGATGCCGATGCCTTGATGGAACGCGTGCAAGCCCTGCACGAGCGCTACCGCAGCTACGGCACCCAGGTCCACATGAGCAAGGTCGACGACCCCCGCAGCCTCTCGGCCGCCACGAAGCCCACCTGAACGCGCAATGGGGCGCTCCATTGCATCGCCCGGGCCCAACGCCGAAGCGAGGATGCCTTATCAATCAACCACAAGAGGATGGGCTTTGGTGTCGTTTGATTGGTTCGACGCGACCGAGTTCAGGGATCGCCTGCGCACTTCGCGCATCGCGCCAGGGCGCTCGCGAAGCGGTCCCCCGGAATGACTCCGGGTGCCCTTGATGGTGCGGAGCACCTGGACAGCAGCGCTGTCCTGTCCAGCAACCACACGAGATCCGGCTCTGCCGTCCACCAGACAACGCGCTGTTTGAATGCTTGAACCTAAGCGAGCAGCAGGGCGCAGGTGATAAAAATCCAGAGCGAAGCGCATTGCCCAACGCCCGCGGATCTGGCTCTGCCAGGCCGCCAGGCGGGCGCCCCTTGGGGGCTGAGCCCGGACTTGAACAGTCCAGTGGACCGTTCATGCCTGGCGAAGAGCTGAGCCTACGGCTCAGCGCGGCTGGCAGAGCAGGAGTGAAACGACTGGGGGGCCAACAAAAAAAGCCTGAATGCTTTTGGCATTCAGGCTTTGCAGTACGGGGCTGCGGGTGGCAGCCCCGATGAGCGGTCGATCTCAGTGCTTGTCGTCGAAGAATTGTTCGTCTTCGGTCGAGCCCTTCAGAGCGGCGGTCGATGCATCGCGTTCGATGGTGGTGGTCACGGCATCAAAGTAACCGGTGCCCACTTCGCGCTGGTGCTTGACGGCGGTGAAACCACGGTCAGCAGCGGCGAATTCCTTCTCTTGCAGTTCAACGAAGGCGCTCATGTTGTTGCGAGCGTAGCCGTAGGCCAGATCGAACATCGAGTAGTTCAGGCTGTGGAAGCCGGCCAGCGTGATGAACTGGAACTTGTAGCCCATGGCGCCGAGTTCGCGTTGGAACTTGGCAATGGTCGCGTCGTCCAGGTTCTTCTTCCAGTTGAAGGAAGGCGAGCAGTTGTACGACAGCAGCTTGCCTGGGAACTTGGCGTGGATCGCGTCAGCGAAAGCCTTGGCGAAAGCCAGGTCTGGCTTGCCGGTTTCGCACCAGATGAGGTCGGCGTACGGAGCGTATGCCAGGCCGCGGCTGATGGCTTGCTCGAGACCGTTGCGGGTGCGGTAGAAACCTTCGACCGTGCGCTCGCCGGTGCAGAAAGGCTTGTCGTTGTCGTCGATGTCGCTGACGACCAGGTCGCCGGCTTCTGCATCGGTACGGGCCAGCAGAATGGTGGGCGTGCCCATCACGTCGGCAGCCAGACGGGCAGCCACGAGCTTGGCAACGGCTTCACGCGTAGGCACCAGGACCTTGCCGCCCATGTGGCCGCACTTCTTGGCAGCAGCCAGTTGGTCTTCGAAGTGAACGCCTGCGGCGCCGGCTTCGATCATGGCCTTCATCAGTTCGAAAGCGTTCAGAACGCCACCGAAACCGGCTTCAGCATCCGCAACGATCGGGGCGAAGAAGTCGATGTCGCCCTTGCCTTCGCTCCACTGGATCTGGTCGGCACGGGTGAACGTGGCGTTGATCTTCTTGACAACCTTAGGCACCGAGTCCACCGAGTACAGGGACTGGTCTGGGTACATTTCGCCGTTGCTGTTGGCATCGCCGGCAACTTGCCAGCCCGACAGGTAGATGGCCTTCAGGCCAGCCTTGACTTGCTGCATGGCTTGGTTGCCAGTCAGGGCGCCGAGCGCGTTGATGAACGGCTCGTTGTTGATCAGGGTCCAGAGCTTTTCAGCGCCGCGCTTGGCCAGCGTGTGCTCGATGGCGAGCGAGCCGCGCAGACGCACGACATCAGCGGCGGTGTAACCGCGGGTGATGCCCTTCCAGCGTGGGTTTTCGGCCCAGTCTTTTTCCAGGGCAGCAATTTGTTGTTCGCGCGTCAGCTTGGTCATGTGGATCTCCAGGAGGGTGTGGCAATGACAAAAACGAAAATCAGCATCTCGTAGGAGCGAAGTTTAAAGAAGATGCGGCCGTTGGGGAAGACTTATGTCTTATATAAGACCAAAAACCACACTCAATGAAAACAAGCACTTACCTGACTTTTCCCACATCACGGGAAATCCGCGGTCCACGATGCAGAAATTTGCGGCAGCGCAGCATGGCCGGTTACCACGATGTGAAAAGAGTATTTCTGCATGTGGAAAATTGGGGCGCGCGCGTCAGGGTCCCGGTGTCGTCTGACAGTCAATTCGCGCCAACCCGCCTAGACTGCAGTCAGGACCACCTCTGACCGGACTTGCTCATGACCTCTGCAGGCACCGCCCCACACAGCGGCACCTCTCTGACCCGCGAGGCGATGGAGGCCTACTGGATGCCCTTCTCGGCCAACCGCCAGTACAAGCAGGCCCCTCGCCTGATTGCCCGGGCCGACGGCATGCACCTGTGGACGCCCGACAAGCGCCAGCTGCTCGACGCCGCGGCCGGCTTGTGGTGCGTGAACGCAGGCCACGGCCGGCCGCGCATCGTGGAGGCCATTCGACGGCAGGCCGGTGAACTCGATTTCGCTCCACCCTTCAACATGTCGCACCCCGCGGCCTTCGAGCTGGCCGACCGTCTGGCGCAGTTGGCCCCAGGCGATCTGAACCGAGTCTTCTTCACCAACTCGGGCTCCGAAGCCGTGGAGACCGCGCTCAAGATCGCGCTGGCCTACCACCGCATCCGCGGCGAGGGCCAGCGCACGCGCCTCATCGGCCGCGAGCGCGGCTACCACGGCGTGAACTTCGGCGGCATCTCGGTCGGCGGCATGGTGGGCAACCGCAAGCTCTACGGCGCCATGTTGCCCGGCATCGACCACCTGCGCCACACCCACGACCCTGAGCGCAATGCCTTCAGCCGAGGCCAGCCCGAACACGGCGCGGAGCTCGCCGACGACCTGCTGCGGCTCATCGCGCTGCACGACGCGTCGACCATCGCTGCGGTCATCGTCGAGCCCATGGCGGGCTCCACCGGAGTGCTGTTGCCGCCCAAGGGCTACCTCGAACGGCTGCGCGCCATCTGCGACCAACACGGCATCCTGCTGATCTTCGACGAGGTCATCACCGGCTTCGGGCGGCTGGGTGCGCCCTTTGCATCGGGCTTGCTTGGCGTCACGCCCGACCTGATGACGGTCGCAAAGGGACTGACCAATGGTGCGGTGCCCATGGGCGCGGTGCTGGCCAGACAGTCGGTGCACGACACCTTCATGACCGGCCCCGAGCTGGCCATCGAGTTTCCCCACGGCTACACCTACTCCGGCCATCCGCTGGCCTGTGCGGCCGCGCTGGCCACGCTCGACACCTATGCCGAAGAGCAGCTGCTCACCCGCGCCAGCACGCTGTCCGCCCACTTTGAGCAAGCCGTTCATTCCCTGCGTGGCTTGCCGCATGTGATCGACATCCGCAACATGGGGCTCGTGGCAGGCATCGAGCTGCAGCCGCTGCCAGGTCAACCGGGGCAACGCGGGTACTCGGTGTTTCTCGACTGCTGGGAACAGGGGGTGCTGATCCGCACCACGGGCGACACGGTGGCGCTGTCTCCGCCCCTGATCGTGGAACCCGCTCAGATCGACCACATCGTGGCCACGGTGGCGCGTGCAATAGCACGCGTTTCATGACTGCTCCCGAGTTGACTTGTGCGCCCAAGCGGGCACACTGGAAGCCAAGCGATGGTCACAAGCCATGCCCTGAGTGAGATCGGCCAATAACCGAAGCACCGCATTCCGATGAACGCCCCTGATCCGCTGAAGACACCCCGCAGCAAACCTCTCGTTCTGATTCCAGCCTGCAACCGCACGCTGGGCTACCACCCCTTCCTCGTGGCGGGCAAGAAATACGTCGACGCCGTGCGCCTCGGCGGCTGCATCCCACTGGTGGTCCCACCGGTCGAGCCCGACGACATCGCCCGCCTGCTCGACATGGCCGACGGCATCCTGCTCACCGGATCGCCCTCCAACGTTCACCCCAGCCACTTCGGCGAAGACGTCCACGACCCTTCGCTCCCGCTCGACCTCGAGCGCGACGGCTGGACACTCCCGCTCATCCCCCAGGCACTGCAACGCGGCATTCCGCTGTTCGCCATCTGCCGCGGCTTTCAAGAGGCCAACGTGGCGCTCGGCGGCAGCCTCCACCAAGCCGTGCAAGAAGTGCCGGGCCAGGCCGATCACCGCGGCCCCGCCGACAGCCCCGCCGAAGTCACCTACGACTTCGCCCATTCAGTGGACGTGGTTCCGGGTGGCGTGCTCGATGCCATCGTGCAGCAACGCGAATTCAAGGTGAACTCGGTTCATGGCCAGGGTGTCAAACGCCTCGCGAACGGCCTGCGCGTCGAAGCGCGCGCCCCCGACGGACTGATCGAGGCGTTTTCATTGCCAGGCGTCGCATTCAACCTCTGCGTGCAATGGCACCCGGAGTGGCAGGCCGCCCTCAACCCCATCTCAACCAAGCTGTTTCAGGCCTTTGGAGAAGCCTGCCAATCCCATCACCAGCGCCACCGCCGACTGCAGCCTGAACCCGAACGCTAGTGTTCTTGCCGTTCGGTCAGCACTTCGCCAGACCCCTCTGGCTTCCGACTTCAAAAGGTGACCCCGGTGGAACACAACAACAACTTCAGCTTTGCCGACCTCGAGCAGTGGCTCAATGACCGGCACGTGACGGAAATCGAATGCCTGGTCCCCGACCTCACGGGCGTGGCCCGCGGCAAGATTCTTCCGCGTGAAAAATTCACCGAAGACCGCGGCATGCGGCTTCCCGAGGCCATCGTGGCCATCGGGGTGACGGGCCAGTTCCCCGCCGAAGGCCCCTACTACGACGTCATCCACGCCACCGACCGCGACATGCACCTGCGGCCCGACCCGTCCACCGTGCGCATCGTGCCCTGGGCGACCGATCCCACGGCCCAGGTGATCCACGATTGCTTCGACCGCCACGGCACCATGATTCCCTATGCACCGCGCTCGGTGCTGCGCCGCATCTGCGATCTGTACGCCGCTGAAGGCTGGAACCCGGTGGTGGCCCCCGAACTCGAGTTCTACCTGATCGAACGCAGCACCGACCCCAACCAGCCGCTGCGCCCCCCGCGCGGCCGGAGCGGCCGCGCCGAGACCTCCCGCCAGGCCTATTCGATCGACGCGGTGAACGAGTTCGATCCGCTGTTCGAAGACATCTACGACTACTGCCAGAAGATGGAGTTGAACGTGGACACCCTCATCCACGAGGTGGGTGCCGGCCAGATGGAGATCAACTTCTTTCACGACCACCCGCTCGGTCTGGCCGACGAAGTGTTCTTCTTCAAGCGCACCATCCGCGAGGCGGCGCTGCGCCACGAGATGTACGCCACCTTCATGGCCAAGCCCATGGCCCACGAGCCCGGCAGCGCCATGCACGTGCACCAGAGCGTGCTCAACATGCTCACGGGCCAGAACATCTTCAGCAACGCAGACGGCTCGCCGTCGAAGGAGTTCTACTGGTACATCGGCGGCCTGCAGAAATACACGCCTGCGGCGATGGCGCTGTTCGCCCCCTACGTCAACTCGTACCGGCGGCTCGTACGTTCCACCGCCGCCCCCATCAACATCCAGTGGGGCACCGACAACCGCACCGTGGGCATCCGCTCGCCCATTGCCACCCCGGCGGCACGGCGCATCGAAAATCGTGTGATCGGCGCAGATGCCAATCCGTATGTGGCCCTCGCGGCCACGCTGGCATGCGGCTACCTGGGCATGAAGAACCGCATCGAGCCTTCGCCCGAATGCAAGGGCGACGCCTACCTGTCGGAGTACCAGCTGCCGCGTTCGCTCAGCGAAGCCATCGGCTGGCTGGCCGACGAGCGCGACCTGCACGACGTGCTGGGCAAGGACTTCATCACCGTCTACTCCGAGGTGAAAGAAATCGAACACGATGAATTCATGAAGGTGATTTCACCCTGGGAGCGCGAGCACCTGCTGCTGCACGTTTGACGCGCCCTCCCCTTTGCATCGCCATCACCCCCCGACCCACCAGGAGCCGCCATGAGCCGCAGCACCCGTGACTGGCAGGCCGCCGACTCGGCCCACCACCTGCACCCTTTCACCGACCACCAATCCCTCGCCGAGCGCGGGACACGCGTGATCGAACGGGGCGACAACATCTACGTGTGGGACACCGAGGGCCACAAGCTGCTCGATGCGATGTCCGGGCTGTGGTGCGTGAACGTGGGCTACGGGCAGCAGGCCCTCATCGACGCTGCCACCCAGCAGTTGCAGAAGCTCCCCTTCTACAACTCGTTTTTCCAGACCACCACCCCACCGGCCATCGAACTCGCCGAGCTGCTGGCGGAGCTCACACCGCCGCAGTTCAAGCATGTGTTCTTCTCGGGCTCGGGGTCGGAGGGCAACGACACCGTGGTGCGCCTCGTGCGCCGCTACTGGGACGTTCTGGGCCAACCCGAGCGCAGCATCATCATCAGCCGCCACAACGCGTACCACGGCTCCACGATGGCGGGCGCCTCGCTGGGTGGCATGTCGGGCATGCACGCACAGGGAGGCCTGCCCATTCCAGGCATCAGCCACATCGGGCAGCCGTTCTGGTTCGAACACGGCCAGGGGCACACGCGCGACGAGTTCGGCCTCATCGCAGCGGGCTGGCTCGAGGCCCGCATTCTGGAACTCGGCCCCGACAAGGTGGCGGCGTTCATTGGCGAACCTGTGCAGGGTGCAGGCGGCGTGATCGTGCCGCCCGATACGTACTGGCCCGAAATCCAGCGCATCTGCGACTGCTACGGCATCCTGCTCGTCTCCGATGAAGTGATCTGCGGGTTCGGCCGCACAGGCCAGTGGTTCGGCTGCGAGACCCTTGGCTACAGGCCTGACCTCATCACCTTTGCCAAAGGCGTGACCTCGGGCTACATCCCGCTCGGCGGTGTGATGGTGTCCGAGCGAATTTCCAAGGTGATGATCGAGCAAGGCGGCGAGTTCACCCATGGCTACACCTACTCGGGCCACCCTGTGGCCTGTGCGGTCGCGCTGGCCAACCTCAAACTCATCCGCGAGCAAGGCCTGGTCGACAAGGTGCGCACCGAGCTGGCGCCTCACCTGGCCTGGCATTTCGCCGCGCTGGCCGACCACCCGCTGATCGGCGAGGTGCAGACCTGCGGTCTCATGGGGGCCTTGCAGATCGTGCGCGACAAGGCCAGCTCGGCCACTTTCGACGACAGCCTCGAGGTGGGCATGATCTGCCGCGGGCATTGTTTTGCCAACGGCCTGATCATGCGGGCCGTGGGCGACCGAATGATCGTGGCGCCACCCCTGGTGATCACGCTGAGCCAGATCGACCAGATGGTCGAACTCATCCGCACCTGCCTGGACCTCACGCTGGCCGACCTGAAGCAGCGCGGCCTCGCCTGACACTGAAAAAGACCTGCCATGACCACGCCCATCATCGACTGGCACGCCGAAGCGGCCCGACTCTCCATTGACGGCCGGGCCTTCATTGGCGGACGACGGCAGGTCGCCCTCAGCGGCGAAACCTTCGCCTGCATCTCCCCGATCGATGGCCGCTCGCTGGGCAACGTGGCGCGCGGCCGCAGCGCCGACATCGATGCCGCGGTGGCCTCGGCTCGCCAGACTTTCGACGACGGCCGCTGGGCGAAACAGCCCCCCGCTGCGCGCAAGAAGGTGCTGCAGCGCTTTGCTGAAGCCATCCTCGCTGCACGCGACGAACTGGCCCTGCTCGAAACACTCGACATGGGCAAGCCCATTCAAGACAGTCTGCGGGTGGATGTGCCGTCGGCGGCGCGCTGCATCGCCTGGTACGCCGAGGCGGTGGACAAGCTCTATGACGAAGTGGCACCCACCGGCCCATCGGCCCTCGCCCTCATCACCCGTGAGCCCATGGGCGTGATCGGCGCCATCGTGCCCTGGAACTACCCGCTCATCATGTCGGCATGGAAGCTCGGGCCCGCGCTCGCGGCTGGCAATTCGGTGGTGCTCAAGCCGAGTGAAAAGTCGCCCCTCACCGCGTTGCGCTTGGCCGAACTGGCGCTCGATGCCGGCTTGCCCGAAGGCGTGTTCAACGTGGTGCCCGGCCACGGCGCTGAAGCCGGTGAAGCCCTCGCGCTGCACATGGACGTCGATGCCATCGGCTTCACCGGCTCGACACGTGTCGGCCGACGCATGCTCGACTACGCGGGCCGAAGCAACCTGAAGCGGGTGTACAACGAGCTGGGGGGCAAGTCCGCCTTCATCGTGTTCCCCGACGTCGACGACCTCACCCGTGCAGCCAACACGGTGGCGGGCGCCATGTTCTACAACCAGGGCGAGTCGTGCAATGCGCCGTCGCGCGTGCTGGTTCATGCCGACCTGGCGGACGAATTCACCGCCATCGTCGCGGCTCAAACGGCTTTGCACCAACCGGGCGATCCGCTGCATGCCAGCACCACCATGGGCGCACTGGTCGACACCACGCAGCTCAACACGGTGCTTGGCTACATCGAGTCCGCTCATGCCGAGGGGGCACGCGTGGTGGCAGGCGCCAAACAATCGCGCCAGGACAGTGGCGGCTATTTCGTCGAACCCACAGTGTTCGCCGATGTGTCACCCGGCATGCGCATCGCCCGTGAAGAAATCTTCGGCCCCGTGATGTCGATCCTACGCTTCAAGACCGAAGACGAGGCCGTGGCCATCGCCAACGACAGCCCCTACGGCCTGCAAGCCAGTGTGTGGACCCGCCACATCGACCGCGCCCATCGTGTGGCGCGCGCCCTCCGCGCGGGTACGGTGCACGTCAACCAGTACGACGAAGACGACATCACCGTGCCCTTCGGCGGCTACAAGCAAAGCGGCAATGGGCGCGACAAGTCGCTGCATGCCTTCGACAAGTACACCGAACTCAAGACCACCTGGATCCGGATCAACGGCCAGACCTGAAGGGCAAATCGGCGTTGCCCTGGGCAGTTGTTCTTGATAGCGCATTGCGCATGGCGACAGTCCGTACAGGGCAACGGCGCTCGACCGCCCAATGGCTTCAGTTCGCCTCCCCGCCCGCAGCGCATCGACAGCAGTCGGAAGGTGGTGAATCGCATCGCCATCATCCCCAAGGTTCGCTTGGGACATCCGCTCGCGCAAGCCCTGATCGCCTGGCGACAAACCGGCTCTCGCCTAGGAGCCTGTCGGACTTGGAACGTCGAAAGAGAAAATCGGCCCCAGCGAGGACAGTTTTTGCCGGATTTGCAGGCCCATAGCCCCGCTATGGGACAAAAAGACGGTGAAAAATGGACCCCTGCGGTCGATTTGCAGCCGACGCTTTCCAAGTCCGACAGGCTCCTAG
>JBEGTX010000163.1:0-23158 GCA_041179165.1 Pseudomonadota bacterium
GCCCGCATGAACAACTTCAGCTTCTGGCTGATGATTCCTGCAGCCATCATGCTGGTGGCCTCGTTCTTCATGCCTGGCGGCGCACCCGCTGCCGGCTGGACGCTCTACGCCCCACTGACCCTGCAAATGGGCCCCTCGATGGACGCCGGCATCTTTGCCATGCACATCTTGGGCGCGAGCTCCATCATGGGCTCCATCAACATCATCGTCACCATCCTGAACATGCGCGCACCTGGCATGACCCTGATGAAGATGCCGATGTTCTGCTGGACCTGGCTCATCACCGCCTACCTGCTGATCGCCGTGATGCCAGTGCTGGCCGGCGCCATCACCATGACGCTCACCGACCGCCACTTCGGCACGAGCTTCTTCAACCCCGCCGGTGGCGGTGACCCGGTGATGTACCAGCACATCTTCTGGTTCTTCGGCCACCCCGAGGTGTACATCATGATCTTGCCGGCCTTCGGCATCGTGAGCCACATCGTGCCGGCCTTCGCCCGCAAGAAACTCTTCGGCTACACCTCGATGGTGTACGCGACCGCCTCCATCGCCATCCTGTCGTTCATCGTGTGGGCCCACCACATGTACGCCACGGGCATGCCGGTCACCGGCCAGCTGTTCTTCATGTACGCCACCATGCTGATCTCTGTGCCGACCGGCGTGAAGGTCTTCAACTGGATCGCCACCATGTGGCGCGGCTCCATGACCTTCGAAACCCCGATGCTGTTTGCCGTGGGCTTCATCTTCGTGTTCACGATCGGTGGCTTCACCGGCCTGATCCTGTCCATGGCCCCGATCGACATCCAGCTGCAAGACACTTACTACGTCGTGGCCCACTTCCACTACGTGCTCGTGGCCGGTTCGCTCTACGCCATGTTCGCCGGCGTGTACTACTGGCTGCCCAAGTGGACGGGCGTCATGTACAGCGAATGGCGCGGCAAGTTCCACTTCTGGGGCTCGCTGGTCACGTTCAACGTCACCTTCTTCCCGATGCACTTCCTGGGTCTGGCCGGCATGCCGCGCCGCTATGCCGACTACCCGATGCAGTTCGCCGACTTCAATGCCTTGGCCACGATCGGCGCCTTCGGCTTCGGTCTGATGCAGGTGTACTTCTTCCTGTTCGTCGTGCTGCCATGCATGCGCGGCAAGGGCGTGCCTGCACCGCAGAAGCCTTGGGAAGCTGCTGAAGGCCTGGAGTGGGAAGTGCCGTCACCGGCTCCGTTCCACACCTTCGAGACGCCGCCCAAGCTGAACGCGGCTGCCAACAAGATCATCGGCTGAGTGCAGTGAGCGGCATGACCATGACAGCAACACGTGGCGTCTCGCCGGAAGTCCGGACCTGGTTGTGGACCGGGTTCGTGCTGTTGGTCGTGCTCACGTTCGTGCTGCTGGAAGTGCCCGTGCCCGTGCCGACGTTCAGCCGGCAAGGGGTGGGCGTGCTGCTGCTGAAGCTGCCGGTGGTCTGGCCGTGGTCGATCTTCGCGCGCTGTGCCGCGGTCGCGCTGCTGTGGGTTCTCTTTCTGTTCTTTGGACAGTCGGCCGCAGCGGCTGACCTGCGAGGCGAACGTACCCGCATGGCGGACGGCCCTCGACGCCGCAACCAGCTGCTGGGCTGGGTGCTCGCGTCGGCGGCTGCCGTGTTCTGCGTCGGCTTCATTGCCCGCATGTCGTTCCTGCACTTCTGAGCGCAAGGCATGTCCGAGCCCACCTCCACCAAATCCGCTGCTGCGCAGAACGTGCTGCGCCGGGACAACCTGCGCATGGTGGGCAAGCTGGCCGTCATCGCAGGCCTGATGTTCGGCTTCGCCTATTCGTTGGTGCCGATGTACGCGGCCATCTGTTCGGTGCTCGGCATCAACGTGCTGGCCGTGTCGGAGCAGGTGCAGAACGGGCGTGATGCCAAGGGCCGCAAGCTCAATACGCAGGTCGACCTCACGCGCACGATCAACATCGAGTTCGATGCCAACTCGCGCGGCCCGTGGGACTTCAAACCCGCGGTGACCACGATGACCGTGCACCCGGGCGAGCTGACCACGGTGATGTACAGCTTTCGCAACAAGCAGAACCGCACGATGGCCGCGCAGGCCATTCCGAGCTATGCGCCCATGCATGCCATGCAGCATTTCAACAAGCTCGAGTGCTTCTGCTTCAACGAATACACGTTGAAGGCGGGCGAGTCCAAGGAGTGGCCGGTGGTGTTCGTCATCGACCCCAAGCTCCCCAAGGACGTCAAGACCATCACGCTGTCGTACACGTTTTTCGAAGTGGGCGGCAAGATTCCAGCGGCCCCTGCAGGCCAACGGGCTGAAGCCGCCGCTGTGGAGCCCCGGTCATGACCGAGGTGCCTGGCAATGACCTGCGCTCGGCCACGCGCCGCAAGCTGTCGTTCCGGCAAACGCTGGGCGCAGTGTTCTGGTCGTTCTTCGGCGTGCGCAAGTCGGCAGATTACGAAAAAGATGTGGGGCAGCTCAACCCCGTTCACCTGATCATTGCCGGCCTGTTGGTCGCGGTGGTGTTTGTGGTGAGCCTGGTGGTGCTGGTGAATTGGGTGATTTCAAGCGGTGTGGCAGCGTCCTCCTGAGAGACCAGATCGACGGCAGCCTCACCGCCAAAGTTTTTGTTCCGCGTTGCGCTTCGTTCCTTGAAGCGCAGTGTTCCAAGATTTTCAGAAAAGTCAGACCTCGCAGGAGATAAACCATGTCGGCAGCGACACACCCCGGCCAAGCGCCTCATTACTTCGTTCCCGGCCCTTCACGCCACCCGATCATGGCGGCCGTGGGCCTGTTCTTCGTGATCCTCGGCGCAGGCCAGTGGATCAACGGACACCAGTGGGGCGCCTATTCGCTGGCCTTCGGTCTGGTGTGGTGGGCAGTCGTGCTCACGCAGTGGTTCAGCCAGGCCATCAGCGAAAGCGAAAGTGGGCAGTACAGCGACCGCATCGACGTGTCGTACCGCTGGAGCATGAGCTGGTTCATCTTCTCCGAAGTCATGTTCTTCGCCGCCTTCTTCGGCGCGCTGTATTGGGCCCGTGTGCACTCTGTGCCAAGCCTGGGCAGCCTCGAGAACGCGCTGCTGTGGCCGGACTTCAAGGCCTTCTGGCCCAGCTCGGTGCCCGGCTTCACTGGCGCACCGGCCGACACGGTCGAGAAGTTCACGACCATGGGCCCATGGCCGATCCCGACCATCAACACGGCACTGCTGTTGACCTCGGGCATCACGCTGACCATCGCTCACCACGCCCTGATTGCCGGCCAACGCACCAAGACCATCGTCTGGATGTGGGCCACCGTGCTGCTGGGCATCGTCTTCCTGGCTTTCCAGGGCTACGAGTACTACCACGCCTACACCGATCTGAACCTCAAGCTCACCTCGGGCGTGTACGGCTCCACCTTCTTCCTGCTGACCGGCTTCCACGGCTTCCACGTGTTCGTCGGCATGCTGATGCTGCTGTTCATCACGTTGCGCCTGCAGAAGGGCCACTTCACGCCACAGCGTCACTTCGGCTTCGAAGGCGCAGCCTGGTACTGGCACTTCGTGGACGTGGTCTGGCTCGGCCTGTACTTCATCGTCTACTGGCTCTGAGCCCAGCGGCCCTCACGGGCTGCGAGGGCCGTGGTCACCAAGAGCGCCTCAGGGCGCTCTTTTCGATGGACGCGTGGATGTCGAGCGGGTGCCGCTCAGCGGCCCACACGAATGCCGGTCGGTTCGATCCAACCCAGGGCGTAGCTCAACATGATCAGCAGAAACACCGCCACCGACAGCCCGACCCGAACGGCCAGCGCGCGGGCCATGTTGTTGCTCTTGGCCTTGCCGTTGCGGCCGTCGCGCAGCATGAGGATGCCGGCCGAGGCCAGGGCAACGAGGATGAGCACGAAGGCGGCAATGAGGACATATTTCATGGGGTCCGATTATTCCACTCCGGTGCCCTTTGCTGGCGCTGCCTGGATGAATGAGGTCGCAGCGTGCTGAGCTGGCGTGAGCTTGCAAATGGCCGCCGTGGCAAGGCCGTGGTGCTTGCGGCCGCCATCATGGCCGCTGCCGGTACGGCGCGCTTGGGTGTCTGGCAGCTCGGCCGTGCGGCAGAGAAGGAAGCCCTTCAGCTCAAGCTTGAGGCTCGCAGCGGGTTGCCAGCGCTCACGGCCGAGGGCTTGGCGCAGGATCCTGAGCGGGTGAAAGAACAAGAGCACCGCCGTGTGCACTTGCGCGGAGAATGGATCGCTTCGGCCACCGTCTTTCTCGAGAACCGCCAGATGAACGGCCGCCCGGGCTTCTATGTGCTCACGCCGCTTCGGTTGGAGGGCCGGTCCGATGCCGTGATGGTGCAGCGCGGGTGGGCACCCCGCGACCTGCTCGACCGCCGGGCCGTGCCGCAGGTGGGCTCGCCCGCGGGCACTGTCGATGTGCTGGGCAAGCTGGCCCTGCCGCCGTCCAAGATGTATGAGCTTGGTGAGTCGGAACCCGGCCGCATCCGGCAAAATGTCGAGTTGGCCGAGTTTTCCCGCGAGATCGGCGTGCCGCTGCGGCCGCTGTCCGTCATGCAGGCCGACAGCCCGGCCACCGCGGGGGATGGTCTTCTGCGTGAGTGGTACATGCCGTCGCTGGGGCTTCAAAAGCACCACGGCTATGCGTTTCAATGGTTTGCGCTGTCTGCGCTGATAACAGGTTTGTATGTCTGGTTCCAACTCATCCGCCCCCGCCGTGCCACCCCATCCGCAACCGACTGAGCCTGTGAGCCTCACGGTGCACAGCGTGCCGCTGCTGCAACCGCAGCGGCGCACCATGGACGGACGGCTCAAGATGCTGCTCGTGATGCTCGTGTGCGCCGCTCCGGTGATCGCCTCGTACTTCACCTACTTCGTCATCCGCCCCAGCGGGCGCACGAACTACAGCGAGCTCGTCGATCCGCAGCGCCCCATGCCCGACCTCGCCCTGCGCGACCTCGACGGCCGTGAGGTGAATCCTGCCTCCCTCCACGGTCAGTGGCTGCTCGTGGTCGTGGGCAATGGCGTGTGCGACAAGGGCTGCGAGAACCAATTGCTGGTCCAGCGTCAGCTGCGCGAAGCCCTCGGCAAGGAGAAGGGCCGTGTCGACAAGGTCTGGCTCATTCCCGACGGCCAGGCACCACGTCCTGAAACCCGCGAGGCCGTCACACAAGGTGTGCCCGTCACGGTGCTCCAGGTTCCGGCCGACCAGCTGAATGCCTGGCTGGCCCCGGCCGAAGGCAACACCTTGTCGCAGCACCTCTACATCGTCGACCCCATGGGCAACTGGATGATGCGCGTGCCGACCGAGCTCAATGCGGCGCGACTCAAGAAGGACCTGGAAAAACTGCTGCGAGGCTCGGCCTCGTGGGACAACCCGGGCCGCTGAGCCATGCAGGCCACCTCGTTGTACGACTACTCGCCTGTCGCGCTGATGGCGCTGGCCGGCGTGCTGATCTCGCTCGGGCCGCTGGCCTGGGTGGGCTACCGGCATCGCGGCCAGGGCATGTCGGCGCGGCTCAAGGCGCTCACCGTGCTCACGCTGTTCCTCACCTTCGACCTGGTGCTGTTCGGCGCTTTCACACGCCTCACCGACTCGGGCCTGGGTTGCCCCGACTGGCCGGGCTGCTACGGCAACGCGAGCCCCATCGGCGCGCATGCCGACATCCATGCGGCTCAAAGCGCGATGCCCACGGGCCCGGTGACCCACGGCAAGGCGTGGATCGAGATGATCCACCGTTACTTCGCCACCGGCATCGGTGCGCTCATCACCGTGCTGCTGTTTGCCACGCTGTATGAGGCTTGGCGACGACGCGCGCAGGTGTCGCCGTGGTGGGCGGTGGTCACGTGGTTCTGGGTGTGCCTGCAGGGGGCGTTCGGCGCGTGGACCGTGACCATGAAGCTCTACCCGGCCATCGTGACGGGCCACCTGCTGGGCGGCTATGGGCTTCTGATGCTGCTGGCAGCGCAGAGCCAGGCCTACCTGAAGCAGCCGCTCGCCTTGCCGGCCGGGGTGCGCCGTCTGGCGTGGTTGGTGCTGGCGCTCACCTTGGCGCAAGCCACGCTGGGCGGGTGGGTCAGCACCAACTATGCCGTGCTGGCCTGCACCGACTTCCCGCAGTGCCAAGGCCAGTGGTGGCCGGTGATGGACTTCGAACACGGCTTTGCCGTGCTGCGCCCGCTCGGCCTGGGCCATGACGGGGAGGCGCTGTCGTTCGCCGGGCTCGTGGCCATCCACTTCGTTCACCGGCTGGGTGCTGTGGTGCTCACGCTGGGCGTGGTGGTCTTGGCCTGGGCGCTTTACCGCGTCGGCACGCCGGTGCATCGCCGCTGGGCGGCCGTGCTGGGCGCTGCCTTGCTGTGGCAGCTGCTGAGCGGCCTGAGCAACGTCGTGCTCGGCTGGCCGATGCTCGCGGCGCTGGCTCACACCGGCGGGGCGGGTGCTTTGCTGACTTTGTTGACGGTCTTGCTGGCACGTGCTGCCCAGCAAACACCGGCCAGCTCGTAAAATACAGGGTTCCGCCTTCACCATGACCGATACCTTGTCTGCTGCCCCTTCCGTTGCTGCTCCCACGACCCCATCCGCGTCCAGGGTGCGGCAGTTCTACGCGCTCACCAAACCGCGGGTGGTGCAACTCATCGTGTTCTGCGCCGTCATCGGCATGCTGCTGGCCGTGCCGGGTTGGCCGGACTGGCGGGTGGCGCTGGCAGCCACCGCGGGCATCTGGCTCGTGGCCGCAGCGGCCGCGGCCTTCAACTGCATCGTCGAGCAACACATCGACGCCAAGATGGCGCGCACCTCATGGCGCCCCACGGCCAAGGGCGAGCTGACCAACACGCAGACGCTGCTGTTCTCGGCGGTGCTGTGCGCCATCGGCAGCGCGATGCTGTACTTCTGGGTGAACCCGCTCACCATGTGGCTCACCTTTGCCACCTTCATCGGCTATGCGGTCATCTACACCGTGGTGCTCAAACCCATGAGCCCGCAGAACATCGTGATCGGCGGGGCTTCGGGCGCCATGCCGCCGGTTCTGGGCTGGGCTGCGTTGCGCAACGACGTGGGCCCCGAGGCGCTCATGCTGTGCCTCATCATCTTCCTCTGGACCCCACCGCATTTCTGGGCCCTCGCGCTGTACCGCGTGGAGGACTACCGCAAGGCCGGCCTGCCCATGCTGCCGGTCACGCACGGCAACGAGTTCACGCGGCTGCATGTGCTGCTGTACACGCTGGTGCTGTTCGCGGCCACGCTGCTGCCCTTCATCTTCGGCATGAGCGGCGTGATCTACCTCGTGAGCGCTGTGCTGCTGGGCGCCGGTTTTATCGGCTATGCCTGGAAGCTCTGGCGCAACTATTCAGATGAACTGGCGCGAAGCACCTTCCGCTTCTCCATCCTGCACCTGTCGCTGCTGTTTGCCGCCTTGCTGCTCGACCACTACCTGAGGCCGCTGTTTTGAACCCTCTCGACAGCACCTTCCACCGCCGCAGGGCCCTGGTGATCACGGTCGCCGCGCTCATGACCGGCTGCGACAAGCTGGGCGACCTGCTCAAGCCGGTATCCTCGGTCAAGCCGCTCACCTTCCATTCCACCGACATCACCGGCTCGCCCTTCGGCCAGGGCCTGTCTCTGCAAGACGGGTTGGGCAAGCCGCGCACGATGGCCGATTTCAAAGGCAAGGTGGTCGTGGTGTTTTTCGGATTCACCCGGTGCCCCGATGTGTGCCCGACCGCGCTGGCCGAAATTGCCGCCCTCAAGAAGGCGCTCGGACCTCAGGGTGATCGCTTGCAAGGCGTGTTCATCAGCGTAGATCCCGAGCGCGACAGCGCCGATGTGCTGCAGCGCTACGTGACGGGCTTCGACCCCAGCTTCGTCGGCCTGCGCGGGACGCCCGAACAAACGGCCGCAGCGGCGAAGGACTTCAAGATCTTCTACGCCAAGGTGCCGGGCAAGACGCCGGACAGCTACACGATGGACCACACCGCCGGCTCCTACGTGTTCGATGCCACGGGCCAAGTGCGGCTGTTCGTGCGCAACGGCATTCCTCGCGCTGAGGTGCTTCAAGACATCCAGCAGTTGATGCCAGCGGGCGCTTGATGCTTCAGCCAGCACCATGAACAAGGGCGTCCCGCGGGACGCCCTTGTTCATGGTGCTGGCAAGGTGAAGCAGACCTCAGCGCATCAAGCCCTTCATCATCTCCGGGGTGACACGCCCTTCGGCCACCTCACGCAGAAAGTGCTTCATCTGCTTGCGTCCGACCGCGTTCGTCGCACGCCAGGCCTTGAGCATGAGGGCCAGGATCTGCTGCTCGCCTTGGGAGACGCCACTGCCGGCCTGCTCGCGGGCTTCGTCGAGCCAGCCCTTCGGTTTATCGCGTGCCGCTTCGATCTGCCGTGCGATCTTGTCGCCGATGGGGCGTGAACTCTTGATCTGGCTCCACATGCTGGGCGAGACCTGGATGGTCTTGGCAAAGGCCTGCTCCAGCCCATTGGGCGCCGCGCCTGCACTCAGCTGCGCTTCCGCATACTCCTGGAACAACAGCCTCGCATTGCGCTGCCGGGTGAGGGTGACGTTGGCCGAGGCCTTGTCTTCGGGCAGGTCGCTGGTCTGAGAAGGCATGGGCATGTGGTGTAAAGAATCTTCACTTTATTACAACATTCATTGTCTCATGTGTTGACGCGAACGGTAAAGATACTTTACTATGCGTTCGTCGGTTGCAGGACACTGCGATCACCCCAACGACCACAGATCGAACACCGGCCGCGTTTCAATCGGCCATGACAACAGACACTGAACTGAACACCACCGCAACACATCACCAGGACTTCGCCATCCCCACCTCCACGCCTCTGGCGACCCTTGCCGGTCTGCCAGTGCACGTGCGTGGGCTGCGATCGGCGCGACCCTGCGGGGCCCAGTCCTCCGTCCGATATCCGGACACCATCCACCGCGCCGCCCGCCTTGTGATCTCGACCACGAGTTCGCAGTGGGGCTGTGCCGATCCATCCCATCCGGGAGAGGGAAGCGCGTAGGCGCATCACCTCGCAACCTCTGCAAGAGGCCCGGTTCCGAACAGGACCGGGCCTTTTTGCTTTCTGGCCGGCATCTGCAAGCAACCCATCTTGCATTGGCAACAAGCAGGTCCTTTAAAAATTCACGTCCCACAAACACATGGGCAGTTGGCCGAGCGGTCTAAGGCACCGGTCTTGAAAACCGGAAAGGGGAAACCCTTCGCGAGTTCGAATCTACGCACTGCCCGCCACATATTGATCTTCCATGGATGCCTGTCTGAGAGGCTGAAAGAACCCGGCTGTAAACCGGGCGCCCTTCGGGGCCGCGGTGGTTCGAATCCATCGGCATCCACCATGTTTTCTCGTTGTTGGCGAGAGCGCCGGATTGACAGTCCGGCAGTCTCGTCAAGCAGCGATCCATCTCGCTTGAGCTCGGTTGGACGAGCACCGCGCTACGAACGCGGAGGTCGCAGGTTCGACTCCTGCAAACGGGTCCATTCAACGATGTGCCGCTCGATGAGCGACGTCTCAACAATCCTCGAGGCGGGTGGTCAAGTGGTGAACGGCTGGTCTTCCAAACCGGCACAGGCGAGCTCGAATCTCGTTGCCCGCTCCACATTTTTTCCACGGGTGCTTGGCTCAATTGGCAGAGCGCTGGTCTCCAAAACCAGAGGTTGGGGGTTCGAGGCCCTCAGTGCCCGCCATTTTTTTTGTAGGCCTGGCCGATCGGCGAGGCGCCGGGTTGCAAACCCGTCAAGGCCGGTTCGATTCCGGCGGCCTACTCCATTCATCGGGGCGTAGCTCAGCCTGGAAGAGCACTCGCTTTGGGAGCGAGCGGTCGCACGTTCAAATCGTGCCGCCCCGACCATTTCCACCACAACAACACACCACGGAGGGTTCGATGAACGTTCTTCAACTGGATGCGGCGGGCACTCCGCAGCAGTGGCTCGACTTCGACCGTGCCGCCACCTACCTGAGCTCCGGCAAGGTGGCCTGGTCGCTCGGTGAGCCGTTCACCCTGCTGCGTGGCGGCGTGAACGCGCGCACGGGGCAGCCCTCGGTGCTGGCCTTGCCGCCCATCATGGCCATCCGTGGTGAGACCTATGCGTCGCGGGCTTACCGCCCGATGTCGTGTGAACGGCCGCGGCTCTTCAAGCGCGACCGTTTCACCTGTGCCTACTGCGCCACCGTCTACCGCGAATCAGAGTTGACGGCCGATCACGTCATTCCAGAGAGTCGTGGCGGTGCATGGAGCTGGGCCAATCTCGTGTCGGCCTGCGCAAGCTGCAACGGCCTGAAGGCCAACCGCACACCAGAAGAAGCGGGCATGCCCCTTGTCTACGTACCCTATGTTCCCAACGTGCACGAGGCCTTCATCCTGGAGAAGCGGCGCATCCTGGCCGATCAGATGGACTATCTGATTCAGGGTGTGCCGTCGCACAGTCGGTTGCGGCAATGATCGCGCGCGAGCCAGGCGGTCGATCGCCAACGGCATCACTTGGCCGCCTTGCTGGCGCTCGCAGACCCGACTTGCTTCAAGCGTCTCGCTCGGGTATGTTCACGCTGTGGCCATGGGGGTCCTTCCTTCTCACACACTTGAAACTAGGGTCCCCGCTTTCCACCTCGCGCCTGCCTTTTGGCAGGCGTTTCTTTTGAACGTCCATGAACCACATCTATTTGCGGCGCAGGCGAAAGCTTCATGTCGAGCCCCTCACCGGTGCCGCTGGCGCCGAGCTCTCCACCCTCGGTGCTGGCGTGCCCCATCTCGCCATGGTTCAGAAGGAGGTCGCGCAATTCGGATTCGTGTTGTCCGACAGCCTGCTCGACCGCCTGCGCATCTTGCCGGTCGAGCAGGTCACGCAGTTTCTGCTGGCGGTGCGCAAGGACCTGCAGGCGATGGTAGGCGCCCATCGCGTCCATGCGCCGTTGTATCCGGGCTTTCCTCGGGAGGTGCTTGCGCTGTCCGACGCCGAGCTTTACCTCAACGCGGTGCGCCACTACCTGAGCCTGCGCCGCATGCCGAGTGCCGTGGGCCAGCGTCCGCCCCTCCTGCACGGCAAGGTGCCTGAGGTCATCGAGTTGGGGACCATTGACGACTTCAACTCCATCTTCACCCAGCTGGCGTCGGCCAAGAGTTCCCTGTCCGCACAGGACAAGGAAGACCTGGCCTGGTTTGTCGGCCACCACGGCCAAGCTGTCTTCTCTTTGTTGCCCGCGCAGGTTCCCTTCAAGGAGAACCTGGCTCTGCTTGGTGCGCACCTGTTGAGGCTCGTGCCCGGGGAGCTCACCCTCATGTTCTTGCACACGCACATCACGACGGCCACCGATGTGCTTCGGCTCGCCGTAGCGTTGGCCGGCGGCGATGTGTCGCTGGCCGCGCCAACCCGTTTCGCGTCCATGAAGCGCGCCGAGCGCAAGCTGCTGCTAGGGTTGCTCGAGCACATCGGCAACCTGACGGAAGACATGCGACGCTGGGCCGAACGCTGGAAGAGGTTGGGCAAGGTCTTGCACCCTGGCGAGTTCGCTCAACGCTTCCCGAAGGCCTTTGCGGCTTTTGACGTGGTGCGCAATGACAAACCCTTCGTGTCGTTCAACAGCCGCATCGAGGTGCTGCTGAGCGATGGCAATGCTGATGCGGCAGCGCAAGAATTGCTCGCGCGCCCTGGCGAAATGGCTCGTCGCCTGGACCATCTTCTGCGAACGGCTGCCGACCCTGATGCGGTGCTCGCAGGCTTTGCACAGGTGGCGGCCAAGGTGTCCACGCCGGTCCTGCTTCAGGTGCTGACCCACTTTTCGTTCCGGGGGCGGCAACGGCTGCGCAGTTTCTTTCCCAAGGGCGACGTGGCCAATGTGTTTGCCATGAACGCCGCCGTGGCCCCCTTGGCTGTCGAGCTGGTGACGGGCGTGGCAGTCGTCTGTGAATCAACGCTGTTGGAGCGCTTTGCATCGTTGCCTGCTTTGGGCCGCTGCTACATCGACCCTGAATTGCGCCATCACCTGGTTCCGCTGGCGCAGCGTTCAGGTTCTCGCAGCTTGCGCACCTTGGTTCGGGGCAGCAGCGTGCCTATGCCTGAGAGTCCGTTCGTTCGCTTGTTTCTCTGGTGGATGAACGGGCGAAGCCGCACCGACATCGATCTGTCGGCCGTGATGTACGACGACGACTTCAACTACCTGGACTCGCTCACCTACTACAACCTGCGCAACTACGGCGGCTGCCACAGCGGTGACATCGTCGATGCCCCGCAGGGTGCCGCCGAGTTCATCGACCTGGATCTCGCTCGCTTGCGTCAGATGAACGTTCGCTTTGTGGTGATGATGCTCACCAGCTTCACCATGCAGGCTTACTGCGATCTGCCCGAGTGCTTTGCAGGATGGATGGCGAGGCGGGACACCGGGTCCGGGGAGGTGTTCGAAGCTCGCACGGTGGTCGATCGCATTGATGTAGCGTCCAACACGCAGACCTGCTTGCCTCTCGTGTTCGATCTGCAGGAGCGACGTGTCGTGTGGATGGACATCGCCCTCAAGGGGTACCCTCGCTTGAACAATGTCCATCAGAACCTGTCCGGCGTATCGCTCATGCTGCGCGCACTGACCGCCCTCGTCAAACCTGACCTGTGGACCTTGTTCTCCCTGCATGCGCGCGCGCGCGGGGAAATGGTCGGCTCGCCAACCGATGCCCAAACGGTGTTTTCGGTTCGTGAGGGCATCACGCCGTTCGACACCGATCGTGTGAGAGCCGAGTTCTTATAGGTTGATCAGGCACGCTGCCCGTCTGCAGCCCCCAAAAAAATGGCGTCCTTCGGGACGCCATTTTTCATTGCCTGGCAGAAGATCAAGCCACGTCGGCCAGCGCCTTGCGCATCTTCTTCATGGCTGCCACTTCGATCTGGCGGATGCGCTCGGCGCTGACGCCGTATTCGGCCGCCAGGTCATGCAGCGTGAGGCCGCCCGAGCTGTCGTCGTTGACCTTGAGCCAGCGCTCTTCAACGATGCGGCGGCTGCGGTCGTCCAGCGCGTTGAGCGCGTGGGCAATACCGTCACCGGCCAGCCAGTCGCGGCGCTGGGCTTCGATGATGCGGGTGGGCTCGTGGCTTTCGTCGGTCAGGTAGGTGATGGGGCCGTAGGACTCCTCACCGTCGTCGCCCTGGGGTTCGAGGTTGACGTCGCCGCCCGACAGGCGCGTTTCCATCTCAAGCACTTCTTCTCGCTTGACGTTCAGCGTGCGCGCGACCGAGTCGACCTCGCTCTGCGTGAGCGTGGAGCGGTGCGTGTCCACGGCGTCTTCTTTCAGACGCTGCTTCATGGAACGCAGGTTGAAGAACAGCTTGCGCTGCGCCTTGGTCGTGGCCACCTTGACCATGCGCCAGTTCTTCAGGATGTACTCGTGGATCTCGGCCTTGATCCAGTGCATGGCGTAGCTGACCAGGCGAACGCCTTGTTCAGGGTCGAAGCGCTTCACGGCCTTCATCAGGCCGATGTTGCCTTCTTGAATCAGGTCGCCGTGAGGCAGGCCGTAGCCCAGGTACTGGCGTGAGATGGAGACCACCAGGCGCAGGTGCGACAGCACCAACTTGCCGGCGGCTTCGACATCGGCCGAATCGCGCAGGCGCTTGGCGGACGTCAGCTCTTCCTCGTGCGTCAGCAAGGGCACCCGGTTGACGGCCGAAATGTAGGCGTCGAGGTTGCCCAGCGAAGGCACCATGGCCCAGGGGTCGCGGACAGCCAGAGCGTGGGAAGCGTTCATGTTCATGGAAACGTCAGACATCGTCGGATTCCTTTCGTTCCGTGCATATTAGCACTCGTCGGAGAAGAGTGCTGATCTCGCCTCGGAAGCCATTGGATGTGTGCGCATGCTCACGAAAAAGGCTCGTGTTCATTGGTGATCGCCAGAGGACGTTCGGGCGATGCCGGTTGAACCATGCTGCCACGTCTGCATCCTCACGGCTGCCACCAGGGTGCTCGAACGCCTGTCAGCCAACATGCCGTCTGGCCGGGGTGGCAGCCCGAGACGCCGGGCGCTGGGGGATCGATTTCAGCCGAAACGAGTGTCGGTGCCCTCGAGCACCGCGTCGATGGCCGAGAGCATCTGTGTCACGCTGATGGGCTTGGTGAGGTACTGCAGGGCACCGCCTTTCATGGCCGCTTCGATCTGCGAGGCCAGCGCGTCGGCCGACACGGCGACCACCGGGATGCCGGCGGTGTCGGGGTCGTTCTTGAGCGCATGCAACAACTCCAGCCCCGAGATGTCGGGCAGGTGCATGTCGAGCAGGATGAGGTCGGGGATGGTGGCGCGGATCGTCGCCAGCCCGTCCAGCCCCGTCATCGACACATCGAGCCGTACCTGTGGCCGGCGCAACAGCACGCCGCGCATCACCTCGACGTTCATTTCGTTGTCTTCCACGTAGTGCACGACGCGCTGGTGGTAGCCGCTCATCTCCGCTTCGGCGAGCTCAGTCACTGGTGGGAGGAGCAGCGGAGCATCGGCGCGGGGCAGGCTCAGGATGAACGAGGAGCCATCACCTTCCGCGGTGTGCACGCGCAGGGACCCTCCCATCAGCTCAGCCAGTCGCTGGCTGATGACCAGACCGATGCCCGTGCCTTCCATTGCCGTGCGTTCGCGCCCGAGTCGATTGAACGGCTGGAACAGCTGGCGAAGCTGATCGGGGTCCATGCCGATGCCGGTGTCCGTCACCGTGATGCGGATGCTGTCGTGGTCGCCTGCGCTCGTGGCCACGTGGATTCGTCCACCGTCGATGTTGTACTTCACCGCGTTGCTCAGCAGGTTCGTCAGGATTTGCTTGACCCGGGTGGGGTCGCCCATCACGCGGGTGAGGCCCGGCGGCAGCTCTTGCGTGATGGTGATGCCGCGTTGCTCGGCATCGCGCTCGATCAGCGAGCGCGTGGAGGCGAGCAGCACGGCCAGGTCGAGCGAATGCGGCTGCAGGTTCAAGGTGCCCGACTCGATGCGCGACAGGTCGAGCACGTCGTTGATCATGTCCAGCAGGTGCCAGCCTGCGCTCTGGATCTGGGCGACCCAGGGCCGTTGCACCTCGGGCAGCGGATGGTTCTGGTCGAGTTCGAGCAGCTGCGCGAAACCGAGCATGGCGTTGAGTGGCGTGCGGAGCTCGTGGCTCATGCGCGAAAGGAACTCGCTCTTGGCGAGGTTGGCCGCCTCGGCCAGTGCCCGCGCGCGCTCGGCATCGGCCAACCGCAGGTGCTCGGTGATGTCTTCAACCACCGCCACGATGCGGTGGGCCCGGCCCTGCGGATCGCGCAGCAGCGTGACCACCGACTGCACCCACACCTGCCGCCCGTCGCGGCGCAGGTAGCGGCCCTGGCGCCGGTACATCGGGATGTCGCCTTCCACCAGCTGGCGCGTGAGCACCAGGTCTTCCACCGGGTCGTCGGGTGGGCGAAGCTGCTGCAGGTTCATGTGCTCGAGCTCTTCGCTGGCGTAGCCGGTGAGTTCGCCGAAGCGCGGATTGACTTGCTTCACGTTGCCGCTCAGGTCGGTGTAGACCACGCCGATCGGCACGTTGTTCAGGATGTTGCGAAAGCGCTGCTCGCTCTCGCGCAGTTCGGCCTCGGTGCGCTCACGTTCGGCGATCTCGCGGTTCAAAGCCACGGTGCGTTCATTGACCGCGGTTTCGATGCGCTGCGCTCGGCCCGTGATGGTGAGCAACAAGCTGCCGAGCAGGGTGGTGGCCAGCAGGCCGAACAGCGAGAACAGCAGGGCGTTGCGTTCTCGCGCATCGGGCACGTCGGTGATCCGGGCCGACACCCTCAGCGCCCATGAGCGTCCGGCGAAATCGATCACCTTCTCGTGCAGCATTTCAGAGGTGGGCCCCTCGCATCCAGGCGGGCCTGCGAGCCGGGGCTCTGCGAGGCCGGGATCTCGGTCGATCACGCACACGTGCAGGTAGGGCGGCAGGTTGCGCTGCATGCTTGTCACGAGCTCTTCAACGCGCAGGGTCACGAACGCGACCCCCTCGATCAGGCCCAGGCGTTCGCTGGTCGACTGGGGCGTGCCGGCATAGACCGCGTGATAGATGACGATGCCGACGTGGCCTTCGGGATCTTGGGACAAACGGAATCCTGCCGTGGCCGTGGGTATGCCGCTGCGGATCGCTGCATCGATTGCCGCACGGGCGGCAGGCACCGAGCGGCTGTTCACGCCGAGCGCGCGTCGGTTCCTGGCTTCCGGTTCGATGTAGCGCACCACGACGAGTGGATCGGCATCAGGCCCTGCTTCGGGTGGCGGGGCACCGGCCGGGAGCGGTCGGTCGTACACGGTGAAGTCGCGCTGCCCGGTGGCGCGCACCTTGGCCGTGAAGCCTTCGAGGTTGATGCGTCGCACCGCCTCACCCCATCCCATTGCATGCAGGTGGCTGCCCGGCGTGAGCCAACCTGCGGTGGCGCGGCGGAGTTCGTCACGGGTAACTTCTTCGGAGGCGATGAACACGCCGTGCAAGGCCTCGAGTGCATGCAGCGGGAAGTCGAGCTGGCTGCTGAGGGTGGAGGCCGCATGCACGGCGTCGCGCTCAAAGGTGGCATCGATGCGGTCTTGCTCCCAACGGTCGATCTGCTTGATGCTCAAGGCCATCAGCACCGCGGCAATGGTGAGAGTGAGGCCCACGGTCAGGCGGCGCGACCGCCACTCCGAGCGGGGGCGTCCAATGATGGTGAGCGCTGCTGGTGTCCCCAGCAATACGCCGAGCGTATCGCCCGTGCCCCAGACCCACCAGGTGAGGCCGAGCGAGCTCAGCGGTTGGCCGGCAATGAGCCACAGCGCCGCCACCCCCACTGTGGCACTCACCAGGCAGGCCACCACGGCACCGAACAGGCAGAACAGCGCGATGTCGCGGGGTTCGGTCAGCGTGACTGGCTGAGCGACGAAGCGGCGAATCAGGGCCGTGCCCAGCGCCGCCTGAAGACAAGCCCCTGCCGCCACCGCGCTGGTCGAGGCCAGCGCCACCGGCAGCGAGGTGGCGAACAGGGGGCTGAACAACGCATTGGCGGCAAACGAGCCGATGAAGACGCCGATGAGCATGCGCCAGCCGAAGGTCAGCACGGCGGCCAGTGCAATGCCGGCCGCCGGGTACAACGGCGCCGCCCAGCCCGGAGCGATGGCCAGCCACGACGCGCACATGCTGGCCAGCGCATAGGCCAATGCCGTGCCCCCCACCAGGGGCAGCCAGTTCGGCAAGCGGGGGAGCGCGCCGTTCATTGCATGAAAGAGGGGCTGGACAGCATCACAAAGAGGCAATCTCGCGGAGGGCATGGCGCCCGGCGTGACAGCCTACCACCCATGGCGGCGCAGGGAACTCCCTATTCACCCATCCAGCAATAAAGGGAGGCGACGTACCGCGGCGTGCCCATGGCCACCTCAATCGACACATGCCGTCCGCTGGGCAAGCTCAAGCGCCAGGGTTCGAGTTCGGGCCTGAAGCCCGGCGGAGGTGGCCCGATGGGCTCCACCGCCGGCCAATGTGCGCGCAGGGATTGCAGCAACACAGGCGCGCCGCTCAGCGTGAATCCGCCACCGAGGAAGGCGCCCGACTGATTGACCCGGAGGTCGGGTGTCACCCGAACGTGATCGCCCAGGAGCACGGCACCGCCCGCGTGGAAATGTGTGCTGCCATTGAAGGAGGTTTCGCGCAATTCGGGCCAGAGCTCACGCATGGCATCGAAGCGGCGGGTCACGACTGCGGCGATGAATGCGTCGGCAAAAAGCCAGATGCTTGCGTGGGCTGGCCTGGAGGCGGCGGACTTTGTCATGAGGGTCAGCCGGCGAATCGGCCAGGGCGTCAGCCGGGAGCCGAAATGATAATCCAGCAATGCCTCATGCCGATGTTTCGGCGCCCGTTGGGACGATCTGCAGTTGGCCCGTGTACGAAAGCAGCATCCCGATCAGCGGGAGGCACACTCGCACCAAGAAGCGATAGTGTTTTCCGTCGACGGCTTTGTGGGCCTGCATGCGGGGCATCAAGGCCATGGGCAGCGGCCAACGGCCGAGCCAGGCACGTCGCGGCTGCCAATGCCATGCACCGTCTTGCAGTGTCACGCCGAGCGCCAGGCGCATGCGGCCGCTGTGCTCGATCCAGTGCCCGTCAGGGAATTGCCCCACGGGCGTGAAGACCGAATCAAAGTGGTGGCCCCCGGCGAAACGCCGGCCCCAGTGAAGCCCATCGGCATCGGAATGGATGTCGACGGTCAAGCGCTGCCCGGGAGCCGGAAAGGGAATGCCGAGCCGACGCGCGAAGCGGGTGCCGAGCCATCCGGCGAGGCCCTTGCCCAGCGTGATCTGTACGGGGCCTTCGAGTTGTCCGCCGTGAAAATGCAGGGCCTGCAGGGCGGGGTGCAATTGCGCGAAGTGGGTGCCGAACCAGGCTTGGACCACGCCCTGGCGGGTGTCAGCGGGCGATGGGGGCGGCTGCACAATATGTCACAAGAGAGATGGCAATTCAGTCGAGTATGCAACGTTTGGCGGCCCGGCGATGCGGTGGGCCCTCGCCATAATGGCCGCGAACTTCAACCCGAACGGAGAGCGACGAATGCGTGCTGTACTTTATCGATGTGTGGCCACCGTGGCGGCCGTGTCCGCTCTCAGTGCCTGTGTCACCAGCCAGCAACAGGCCGATGGCTCGCACAAGTTCACGATCTCGATGCCCAAGCTGTCGTCGTCCGAACCCGAGGCTGCGAAGCCGGCCCCCGCGGTTGCGGCGGCAGAACCTGTCAAGGCACCGGTGGCACCCGCGCTGCGCGCCACGACGAACGCCACGCCCGTCGTGCTCGACGCCGCGGCACGACAGCAGCTCGAACAAGCCTTGTCGTGCGCCCCCATCAGCAACCGGTTCGAGCAGGCGGGGTTGGCCATCAGGAATTCGGGGTGGGACGACGGCGGCATCGACACGGTCATCACGCTGGCCGAGCCGCTCAAGGTGTACGGCTTCAACACGCGCAAGGTCATGGTCTGGCGCAACAGCGATGAGCAGCGTTACCGCGGCATCCTGTCGGGCGTGAGCCTGGCACAGGTGGTCAAGGCGGCCAGGCTCAAGCCGGGCAAAGATGGCAAGGCCATGCGACGGGTGAACCTCGTCAGCATCTTGAAAGCCGAGTCGGAGAACGGGCAAGTCGTTCTGACCTGCACGGTGGCCGCCAAGCGCTGATCAAGCCACGCGCGGCGAGCATTTCCCTGAGCTCGACGGCTCGGGGCCATTCGCTCGGCCTGCGTCGCGTAAGGCTCAGGTTGCAACGATCGGACACCACTCGATCTCGTCGCTTCCTTCCGCCGTGCTCAACCGCACCAGTTCGCGCAGCTCCGGAGTGTCATCGAACCGGGTGGGGGTGAACGTGTCCCGGTCTTCGACAACACCGAACTTCCCGCCTCGAATTTGCACCCCTTCCAGCGTCGCACCTCGAAAATCCGTGCCGCTCATGTCGCATTGATGGAAAACGGTTCGATTCAAGCGGCTCCCCTTCAAGACAGCCCAGCTGATATCGCACTGGCGAAAGATGGTCCATTGCAGATCGGTATTCCTCATCAGGCATGAGTCGAACTCGCACTCCTCAAACTCTGCCTCAATGAACGAGCTTCCACTGACATCGGCTTTCGAGAAATGGGCATGCCTTGCTCTCACGTCATTGAACGTGCACCCCGTCAGCCTGGATTCCATGAGGAAGCCCACGTCGAAGTCGCGCGGGTGAAGTTGACGTTGCTTCCGTAAATCGGAGCCATCTGTATGTGGAGAAACCAGGCGTTCTCGAAGCTGGCATTCGAAACAGAGGCCCTTGGAAACCGGTTTCGGTGAATTCTGTTCCCGAGAAGTCTGAGAACTCAAAAGAGAAGTTGAAGAGCAGTACCTTACCGATCGACCTGTTCCTGAGTTCAACACCCCTCAGGTCGCAGGATTCGGAATTTTCCCATTCGTTGAAGCATTTCGGGAGGACGGGCCCCCACTCCGTGAAGGGGTGTCGGCCAAGCATCGCTTCCAGGCCGGATGCCAAGGCGCCATCAGTCTTCCAGCGATCGCGCAAGGCGGCTGCACGGTTCATGGCGTGGTCCTCATGGTTGTCGGCAGACGAGCGGTGACGGCGCGTAGGCGTCGCAATCGTTCATCAGCAGCGACACCATGTCCTGGTGCGTCCGGCTGACTTCGCCTCGGTGGAACTGGTCGCGCTGGTATTTGGCAAAGGTCAGGGCGTCCATGCCGTTGATCGGGCGGCCGGGAGCGTTGATGCGAACATCCTTGCGCGCCCCGGCGGACAGCAGCATGCGCACCAGGTCCGGCCGCCGGCTCTCGATCGCGACGTGGAGCGGGGCCATCATCATCCCTTCGGCCGGGCGTTCACATCGCAGCGGGCAAGCGCCTCCCTCAATGTGGGAATCGTTTTGCCAGGGATGTCCCCGCCGTCGCTCAATACCGCCATCAGAAGCAACACCGTGCCGTTGTCCTGGAGTCCGAGCTCTCCCGACAGCAGAAGCGGCGCCTCGCAAAAGTCGCCGGTGTGGCGAAAGATCAGTTGCGACAGGGCGGGATAGGTCACCCACTGCTCCCAGGGTTCCAGCGTAGGGTTGGGCCGCTGTAGAGTGAACTCCAGAAGATGGGTGCCCCGAAACTGCAGCGTGTTCACGATCACAACCAGGAACAAGCTGGCCAGTACCGGTCACCGACGAGCAACCGCCATTTCATGCAAGGTCACCTTGCAGGGGGGATCTCTCAGGAGCTGCATCATGCGATCGACGAGCGGTGCATCGCAGTCTCATGGACCTGTCGCCTTTGGCGCGCGAGGGTCAGCAGCATGGGCCTGCAGCAGTTCCACGACGTCGGTGTACTGCTGCACGTTGACGGCACTGCCTGTTTCTCGAGCCGCCGCTTTGCGTACTGCAGGGCGTTCATGCCGTCGACTGACTTGCCAGGCATGCGCAACTGGTGGTTTGGATTGGCCCCGGAATTCAAAAGCAGCCGAACAGCATCAGGTTCACCATAGAAGATCGCCGTGAACAGGTGAGGCATCACATCGTTTTCGGCCGTGGCGTTCACGTCGCAAACGGCTGCTGCACGTTCGAGAATCGACAAAGCTTCCTCCCGCCGCACCTGCGGCTCGGTCAGCGACTGGATCATCAAGGGGATCGTCCAATCCTTCCCGAAGAAGGACTCGCCTCGGTAGGAAGTGGGTGCATCGCAGTAGTTGCCTGTGTGCCTGAAGATCATCTTGGACAGCAGCGGGTGCGTGATGGCGTCCACCCAGCCCTTGGCCCCCTCCTCCCCGGGCTTGGGGTTGTTGACGTGTGCGAGCAGGTGGTACCCCCGAGGGATGAACACCAGATTGAACGCGATGATCCCTGCGGCACAGATCGTTGCCGCAGCCAGCGTGATCCACAGGACGACCCTCATCGACAGCCATCGCTTCATCAAATTGCTTCTTTCATATGGGGGAACGGCGGGTTTTGAGGTGTTCGAGGCAATTGCGAACCTGACGCCCGCCAATGCTGGCGTTGGTGGGGGGCCGGGAACACGCATTTCCTTTAATGTCGTTGAACCGCTCATCCAATCCCGGGCCGGGTGGGGCTTCAAACCATGGTGCGGCAAAGGGTCAGCGTGGCATGGGACGGCGCTCAAGCCGATCGCGCATCTTGTTTTGCAGCATGTCGATGATGCGGTCGTTGTGTTCTTTGCGCTCGGCTGAAAGGCGGGTGGAGGTCTGCCAGTGTTTCGCCAATTCGAGGCTGTTCATGCCGTGGATCTTCTTTCCGGCCCGGTCGATGGGGCGGGTGGGGTCGGCGCCTGCATCGAGCAGCAGCCGGACCGGCTCGGCGTAGGAGAGCAACACGGCCTCTTGCAGTGGCGTGAAGGAGGAGCGCGCAGCTTTGCTGTCGGCGGGGCAGTGTTTCAGGCGGTCAGACAAGAGCGCGGTCAACGCGGCATGGTCGATGGGGGCCGTTGGCTCGCGGTCGTACAGCGAAGTCAAGGCGCTGACCGCCCCGTGCTCGTCTGGCAGGAACTCCCCCGTTGTCAGGTCTCTGAGGTCAGAGCGGCACGGGGTCGAGGTGTGCATCACGACGGCACGCGAGATGCTCCTGAAAGCAAATCGATGGAAGTTCAATGGCGTTGCTGGAGGAAGCTTCTCGACCGCCACGGCCATGTGCCATCCAATGGGGATGAATGTGATGTAGAACGCGAGCAAGGCCAAGGCCATGAGCGCGACGACGACACCGAGAATCTTGATCGCTTTCATTCGGCGCAGTGTTGAATCTGATGGGTTGCAGTTCGGTGAGTTTCGTTCATGCGAACACGCACACGGTACAGATCATTGACCACCGTATGGCTTGCTGTTGGCCCTTTTCAATGGAGGGCCAGCTTCGTTTCAAGCATGAAATATTTCCGCCACGCCTTGCTTCGTTACGGAGGAGTTGATGGCGATTGTGGGATCCGGCCTGCGTCACGCAAGGCTCAGCCTGCTGTGATTGGGCACCACTCGATCTCATCGCTTCCTTGTGCCGTGCTGAGCCGCACCAATTCGCGCAGCTCTGGTGTGTCGTCAAATTTTGTGTGAGTGACGTCATCCCCATTTTCAATGCAGCCAAATCGCCCATCGTGAAATTGAAGGTTCTCTATCCATTCGACATCCAGTCTTCCATTTGGTCTTTGGTAAACAACGCCAACTATGGCATCTTGGGTCGACCAGCTACAACGACGCCTCCGACGTCTGTCGCCACGAGCCCGAACTGATTGGCTGCGGCGACCTGCTGTTCCGTCGCCCCCGCCTGCCGCGTCAACCACCCGGGTGCGCCGAGCAGTGGCCCCAGCAAGGCCATGCCCATGCTGTTCTGAAAGTGGAGACTGTTTTCAGTCGGATAGTTTTGCTCAACCTCTGACATCGGGGGGCGCGTGTATTCGCCCGGTGCATAGACGTTTTGAACAACTTCCACTCAATATCGCAACTCAACCGATTTCTCAGGTGGAAGAGTTGCCTTCCCGCTGTTAAGACCTGACGGACAAAGTGGTTCCCCTGAGCTTGGGCACCTCGCCCTGCTGGTTGACGGTAGCTAGACACCATGACCACGATGACCCCTCCTCCCCTCGCAAGTGCCCCTCCCAGCGCAGGGGCCCTGCCGGCGGCCAAGCGCATCATGCGGCTGATCTTTCCGAAGAACGACGGCCCGAAG
>JBEGTX010000164.1:0-3788 GCA_041179165.1 Pseudomonadota bacterium
TGCCGGATTTGCAGGCCCATAGCCCCGCTATGGGACAAAAAGACGGTGAAAAATGGACCGCTGCGGTCGATTTGCAGCCGACGCTTTCCAAGTCCGACAGGCTCCTAGAGTGCTTGTTGCACTCAGACCCCGCCTCGCCCACTGCCCGCCCACAGGTGACCCGTGAACCGCGCCAGCATCCTCGTTGCCACACTCGCCTTGCTGATGACCGCTTGCCCCAAGCCAGCCGACGACGACATGCCCGTTCAAGCAGCACGCAAAGCCGCGGGGGCCATCGACCCGAATTCACCTGAATTCAAGAAGAAGGTCGCCGAGCGCCTGGCCGAGATGAAGCGCGAAGAAGAGGTGCGCGAAGAAGCGCCCTGGTTCGGGAAGACCGGCCTCGACGACGAGACCGAACGCGACCTGCCGCAGTACCTGCGCCGCGAATTCGGCAAGCCCCTGTCAGCGCCTGGTTCATTGAAGGCGGCCGAGCTCGTGTATCTCGGGGCGTTTGTCGAGGGCGCAGACACGGTTCACTGCTGGCAGCTTCCAGCACACATCAGCACAACCGCCTATGCCTACGTGCTCAGGTCGCCCACCGACCCCGGCTTCATCAGCTGGGGAGACCGCAAGCCGCCGCGCTGAAGCCATGCACATGAAGTAAACGCGTGTCATGCCGCCGGGCACCGCACTGCGTTCATTGCTTTGCATCGTGCCTCACGGGCACCTGCTGCGGTCCAAACATTCAGTCCTGGCCAAACACTCAGTCATACCGAAGGCCGGTACCCACTCCATGCAGGCCACTTTGCTGTGTTCACAGCTCGGTCGTGCGCAGTGTGGGCACCGACCTTCGGTATGACCGAGATGGGGGCACCCAGAGAGCTGGTGCGGCTCGTCCTGCTGCCGAACCCGCACTGCTCACACCGAACGCAAACTCGGCCCGCCCAGCAAATCACCATACAAGTCATGCCACATCGGATTGACGGACTCGATCAATCTGATTTTCCATTCGCGCCGCCACTCTTTGATCTGACGCTCACGAATGACCATGGATCTGGCATCCCCGTGGGCCTCAAACCAGACAAGCCGATTCACGTTGTGCTCCCAAGTGAAGCCAGGTAATGCGCTGGTCGTGTGCGCGTACACACGTTGGATCAACCGGCTGCTCGATCCACAGTACAAAGTGCCTCGCCGTGCGGATGCCATGAGATAGACACAATGCAAGGTTTCCATCGCGACAGCTTGTCACTGCGCTCCGTCAGACCGCTTTCAAAATCAGCAGGAAAGAGCCTCACCTCAGCGCAAATGCCGCAGAGGATGCGAGAACGCAGGCCAGGGGCTCTCGAAGAAGCGCGACACCGTCTCCGGCCGCACGTCGTCCACACGGGCCGGTGACCAGCGCGGCTGGCGATCGCGGTCGATGACCAGGGCGCGAATGCCCTCCACGGTGTCACCCGCCAGATCCGAGCTGTGATCGAAGCAATGCCTCACCATCCCCCGCTCCAGGCGCAGCGTTTCGGCCAGGGTCATGCTGCGCGCCCGCCGGATCTGCTCCAGCGTCACGGCCAACATGAGGGGCGAACGCTCGGCCAGCGTGGCCAGCACCTCCTTCGCCCACGGCGACGAATCGCTCTGCAGGCTGTGTAGGAGGTCAGGCAACGAGGCGGCAGCGAAGTGCAGGTCGATGGCCTCGCGGACTGCAGCCAGACGAGGAGCATTGGGCGGCTGCTGTGCACGGGTCGCGACCACTGCACGCCACTGCTCGGGCGTGTCGTGCGGCTGGTCGCCCATGGACTCGAGCAGCATCTGCATGTCAGCGCTCGGCACGAACACATCGGCAAGTCCCACGTGAATGGCTTCGGCAGCATCGAGGGTGTGGCCGGTGAGCGCAAGGTACTCGCCGAGGCGCCCTTCACAACGCGACAGGAACCAGCCCCCGCCCACATCGGGAAAGAAACCGATCAGTGTTTCCGGCATGGCCAGGCGGCTGTGTTCAGTGACGATGCGCACCGCTGCGCCTTGCGCCAAGCCCATGCCGCCGCCCATGGTGGTGCCGTCCATGAACGCGAACGTCGGCTTGGGGTAGTAGTGAAGGAAGTGGTCGAGTGAATACTCTTCGGTGAAGAAGTCTTCGATCATCGGCGCGCCGGTGCGCGCGGCTTCGTGAAAGGCCCGGATGTCGCCGCCGGCGCAGAAGGCTGGCGGCTTGCCGCTGCGGCCCGCCCCACGCAGCGCCACGGCGTGCACCGAGCTGTCGTTTTGCCAATGCAGCAAATGCGCGGTGATGCTCCGCACCATGCCGAGTGACAGCGCATTGAGCGCCTGCGGACGGTTCAGCGTCACGACACCCAGGCCGCCTCGCTGCGTGAAGAGCACGTCGTTGGCTGCGGTGTCGGTCATGCGTTTCCGGAATTGAAAGCGACGTTCAGCCGAAGATGAACCAAACCACGCCGACCGCCACGCCCAGCCAGAACACGGCCTTGAGCCAGCCAGGCAAATGGTCGGTGTCTGCAGCAGGTGAGCCCCACGAGAGGTCGGTGAAGCCCATCAGCACACCATGTGCGAAGTGCAACGGTGCCGCCAGCAGTTCGCCGATGGCGGCGCCGAACACCAGGGCCAGCAAGGCGCAGATCACGGCGCCCCAAAGGATGGGCGCCCAGGAAAAAGAATGGCCGAAGTACATGCGTACCCCGGCCAGCACGGCGCCGAACAGCGCGCCGAAGAAAGCGCATCCCACCGCATGCCAGACCCTGTCGACCAAGGTCTCCGACACAGCGCGGTGAGAGCGCCCTCTCATCGATCACTCACGCGAAGCGCGCTTGCGATCGTGTTCCTTCAGGTGTCGCTTGCGCACGCGAACCGACTTCGGCGTGATTTCGACCAGCTCGTCGTCGTCGATGAAGTCCACGCCGTATTCCAGCGTCAGGTCGATCAGCGGCGTGATCTTGATCGCATCTTCCTTGCCCGAAACACGGAAGTTGGTCAGCTGTTTGGTGCGCGTGGCGTTGACCACCAGGTCGTTGTCGCGGCTGTGGATGCCGACGATCATGCCTTCGTACACCGGGTCGTTCGGCTTGACGAACATGCGGCCGCGGTCGTCCAGCTTGCCAAGGGCGTAGGTGAAGATCTCACCTTCGTCCATCGAGATCAGCACGCCGTTCTTGCGGCCACCGATCTCGCCCTTGTGAGCTTCGTAGCCGTCGAAGATCGAGGCGATCAGGCCCGAACCACGGGTCAAGTTCATGAACTCGTTGCTGAAACCGATCAGGCCACGCGCTGGAATGCGGTACTCCAGGCGCACGCGGCCCCGGCCATCCGGCTCCATGTTGACCATCTCGCCCTTGCGCAGGCCCAGCGCCTGCATCACGCCACCTTGGTGGATTTCTTCGACGTCGGCAGTCACCAGCTCCATCGGCTCGTGCTTCTCGCCGTTGACTTCTCTGAACATCACACGCGGCTTGGAAACAGCCAGCTCAAAGCCTTCGCGGCGCATGTTTTCCAGCAGGATGGTCAGGTGCAGTTCGCCCCGACCCATCACTTCGAAGATGCCGTCTTCGTCGGTCTCGCTGACGCGCAGCGCGACGTTGCTTTGCAGCTCTTTCTGCAGGCGGTCCCAGATCTGGCGGCTGGTGACGTACTTGCCTTCGCGGCCAGCCAGCGGGCTGGTGTTCACGCAGAAGTTCATCGTCAGTGTTGGCTCGTCGACCTTCAGCATCGGCAGCGGCGACGGGTTCTCACGGTCGGTGATCGTCACACCGATGTTGATGTCCTCAAGGCCGTTGATCAGCACGATGTCGCCGGGGCCC
>JBEGTX010000165.1:0-20366 GCA_041179165.1 Pseudomonadota bacterium
CGAGTCTGCTGGCCTTTTTGCATCGTCCGGGGGACGTCGCGTGCAGGCCGGACTTCGAGGGATTGGGGTTCAGTCACTGAATGGTCATTAAAACGAACGATCGTTCTATTTTGCAGAAAAAATTCAGACTTGTGTGAACCATCGGCCTCTTTTTAAGGGGCATAAATAGGCTTTTCTACCTAGAAAACAACCAATCGCCCACAAATTGCGGGTTTACCCTCAGTCGCGACAAAGACACACAAGCCACGTACGATAACGCTGCAGACGGAACGGGTGTTCCGGCCGGATGCGAGGCGCCTCTCGAGGCGCATGACCGGAGGGACGAGGGGGTGGACATCCTTCAGTTGGACATCTCGGGCCGACCGCAATCCTGGATCTCGGCCAGGGAAGCCGCCATCATCTACGCAAGCGACGGCGTGGCCTGGACGCTGGGGGACGCCCTGTGCGTGATGCGCGGCGGCACCCAACGCCGCACCGGCTTGCAATCGCGCATCGACGTGCACCCCATCGTGGCCGTGAAAGGCGCGGTGCCGAGCCGGGCCTGGCGCCAGGCCCCTGCCCTGTCCAACCCCAAGCTGTTTTCACGCGATCGGCAGGTGTGCGCGTATTGCGGCCACCGTTTCCATGCCGACGAACTCACGCGCGAGCACATCATCCCCACCTCGCGGGGCGGTCACGACACCTGGATGAACTGCATCACGGCCTGCCGACCGTGCAACGGGAACAAAGGCAACCGCATGCCCGAAGAAGCACACATGTCGCTCATGTACCTGCCCTATGTGCCCAGCCTGCACGAAGACATGATCCTCCGAGGCCGGCGCATCCTGGCCGACCAGATGGAATTTTTGCTGGCCAGCGTGCCGCAGCACAGCCGGTTGCGGACGCGCTGACGGCCTCGCGAGTCCTTCGCGCAACTGTGCGAGCCCTCAATCGCGCAGTCGCGCGATGAGGTTGGCCGTGGAGGCATCGAGCCCCGCCGTCTGACCCGATGTGAGCCGTGGCAACAGGTCGCTGCACAAGGCCTTGCCCAACTCCACACCCCACTGATCGAAGCTGTTGATGCCCCAGATGGCACCGCTCACGAACACACGGTGCTCGTAAAGCGCCACCAGCGCCCCGAGACTGTGGGGCGTGAGTTGGTCGAGCAGCAAGGTGGTGCTGGGCCGGTTGCCGGGGAAGCTGCGGTGCCGCGCCAGCACATCGGGATCGATCGATCCCGAGGCCGTGGGCGCCTTCTCGGTCGCGGCCTGCGCCGCCGTCTTGCCCAGCAGCAAGGCCTGGCTCTGTGCAAGCCCATTGGCCAGCAGCTTGGCGTGCATGTCGGGCAGGTGGTGGCTGGCACGCTTGACCAGAATGAACTCCACCGGAATCACGTCGGTGCCCTGGTGCAGCATCTGGAAATACGCATGCTGGCCGTTCGTGCCCGGCTCTCCCCACACCACGGGGCTGGTGGCGTAAGGCAGCAGTTCACCGTCGAGATCGACACGCTTGCCGTTGCTCTCCATCTCGAGCTGCTGCAGGTAGGCCGGAAACCGCGCCAGCCCCTGGTGGTACGGGGCCACGCTGCGGCTGGTGAAGCCATGAAAATTGCGGTACCAGACATCGAGCAGTCCGAGCACCACGGGCAGGTTGGCCTCAAGCGGTGCGTGTGCGAAATGCTGGTCCATCTCGAACGCCCCACCCAGCAGCGCGCGGAAGTTGTCGGCGCCGATGGCCAGCGCAATGGGCAGGCCGATGGCAGACCACAGCGAATAGCGGCCGCCGACCCAGTCCCAGAACCCGAAGGTCGTGCTGATGCCGAAGGCGGCCGCCGCTTCCACGTTGGTGGTGTTGGCCACGAAATGGTGGTGCGTGTCGCTGCCGCCATTGGCAATGAACCAGGCGCGCGCCACCTGCGCGTTGGCCATGGTCTCTTGCGTGGTGAAGGTTTTGCTCGCGATGACAAACAGCGTGCGCGCCGGGTCAAGCTGGCGCAACAGCGGTGAGATGTCGTGCCCATCGACGTTGGACACGAAGTGAAAGCGCAGGTCGCGCTGCACATAAGGCTCGAGCGCCGGCAACACCATCTGCGGGCCGAGGTCGCTGCCGCCGATGCCGATGTTCACCACATCCCGGATGCCGCTGGTGGCGGTGTCACGCATGCGTTCGGCGAAGGCCAGCATGCGGTCGAGCACGGCGTGCACATCGGCACTGTGGGGCGCTTCGCCGCGCGGCGCGCGCAGCGCCGTGTGCAGCACCTCGCGGCCCTCGGTGCAGTTGATGGGCTCGCCGCGGAACATGGCGTCGCGCCGGGCTTCAACGCCACATTCGCGCGCCAGGTCGATCAGCAGGCTCAGCGTGGCCGCCTCGAGCCGGTTTTTCGACAGATCGGCGTAGACCTCGGGTGCACAAAGAGCCAGGTTCGCGATGCGCTTGGCGTCGGTTGCCAGGGCCGTGCGGGCATCGAAGTCACGCCCTTGCGCGACGAAGTGGGCTTGAAGCTGGGCCCAGGCCGGCGTGCGGTCGCAGCGGAGTCCCGTCATTTGAGGCCCTCGATGAGGTGATCGAGCTTGACCGCATCGGCCGCGAACGCACGAATGCCTTCGGCCAGCTTTTCGGTCGCCATGGCGTCTTCGTTGAGCGCAAAGCGGAAGCTGGCTTCGTTGTAGGCCACGGCCTGGACCGGTGCCGCGGCCGCGCTTGCAGGATCGAGCCGGCGTTGAAGCGGGGCGTCGCTGGCCTGCAATTGGGCCAGCAGCTCAGGGCTGATGGTGAGCAGGTCGCAGCCCGCCAAGGCCGTGATCTGACCGAGGTTGCGAAAACTCGCCCCCATGACCTCGGTGTCGATGCCGAACTTCTTGTAGTAGGTGTAGATCTGGGCCACCGACTTCACGCCGGGGTCGGCGGCTTCGGCGTGGCCTGCTTCGTCCCACGCCGAACCGGCCGACTTCTTGTACCAGTCGTAGATGCGCCCGACAAAAGGCGAGATGAGGCGCACGCCTGCTTCGCCACAGGCCACGGCCTGGCTGAAAGCGAACAGCAGCGTGAGGTTGCAATGGATGCCTTCGTGTTCGAGGATGCGCGCAGCCTGGATGCCCTCCCAAGTGGCGGCCATCTTGATGAGCACGCGGTCGCGGCCGATGCCCCGCGCTTCATACAGCGCCATGATGCGGCGCGCACGGGCCACGGTGCAGGCGGTATCAAAGCTCAGGCGTGCATCGACTTCGGTCGAAACGCGGCCCGGCACCACCTTGAGGATCTCGGCGCCGAAGCGCACCAGCACCTCGTCGACGATTTCATCGAGGCGGCGGCCCTTGTGTGCGGCCACGGTCTCGGCCAGCAGCGGCGCGTAGTCGGGCTGCTGCACCGCCTTCAGGATGAGCGATGGGTTGGTGGTGGCGTCACGCGGCGTGAACGCAGCGAGCTGCTTGAAATTACCGGTATCGGCAACAACGATCGTGTACTGCTTGAGCTGTTCTAGTTGGTTCATGTCTTCTAACTCCGCTGCGCATTGCATGCATTAGAACCCCAGCACGGGCCGTGCCAACGGCACAGCCCGAAGGTCCATTCCAATGAACGACCCCTTCGCGGGGTCGCGTTGACGTCCCGAGCATACTTGGGCACCATGACCTGCACCCCTCCACTCGCGCTCTGAACGATGTCTTTTGACCTGGTCTTTTTCGGCGGCACCGGCGACCTCACCTGGCGCAAGCTGATGCCCGCGCTCTTCCAGGCCTTTCGACACGGCAAGCTGCCGCCGCAAGGCCGCATTCTGGCGGTGGCCCGTGACGAACAGACGGACGAGCAGTACCGAAGCTGGCTGAAAGATCGTTTTCAGGAAGTCGAAGGTGCCAAACGCCCGAGCGAAGAAGAGTTTGCCCGCTTCGCCGAGCTGCTGCACTACCGACGCATGGACCTGTCGCTGCCGGCCGACTACGAGAAGCTCAAACGCTGGCTGCAAGACCGCGGGGCCGACACGGCCGTGCTCTACCTGGCCACCAGTCCCCACCTCTTTCCGCAGATCTGCGAGCAGCTCGGTGTGGTCGGGCTCAATGCCCCGCACATCCGCGTGGTGCTCGAAAAGCCTCTGGGGCACGACCTGGCCAGCGCGCAAGAAATCAACCGCGTGGTGCGTTCGGTGTTCAGCGAAACGCAGGCCTTTCGCATCGACCACTACCTCGGCAAGCCTTCGGTTCAGAACCTGATGGCACTGCGGTTCGGCAACGCCTTGTTCGAACCGCTGTGGCGCCGCGAAAGCATCGCCAACATACAGATCACGCTGGCCGAGTCACTCGGCGTGGGCACACGCGGCGAGTTCTACAGCCGCACTGGCGCGCTGCGCGACATGATCCAGAACCATGCGCTGCAACTGCTCACCATGGTGGCCATGGAGCCGCCGTCGAGCAACGATGCCGATGCCATCCGCGACGAAAAGCTCAAGGTGCTGCGCTCACTCAAGCCCTTCACCGAAGAGAGTGTGGGGCGCGATGTGGTGCGCGGCCAGTACCGGCCCGGCAATGCCGCGGGTGTCGCAGCGAAAGGGTTCCTCCAGGAATCCAAGGTGCCGGCCGACAGCCGCTGCGAAACCTTCGTGGCCCTGCGCACCGAGGTGCAGAACTGGCGTTGGGCAGGCGTGCCGTTCTACCTGCGCACAGGCAAACGCCTGGCCGGGCGTGAAGCGCAGATCGTCGTGAACTTCCGGCCCACGCCTCACAGCATCTTCCCGGGTACCAATCAGCCCAACAAGCTCGTCATCAAGCTGCAACCTGAAGACGGCCTGGAGTTGCACTTGCTCGCAGCCAAAGGGGCCAGCCAGCAAGAGCCGCTGACCTCGGTGTCGCTCGACCTCGACTTCGACAAGGCGTTTGCCGAGAACCGGGTGGGGGCGTACGAGCGCCTGCTTCTCGAAGCACTGGCCGGGCGGCTCAATCTGTTTGTCCGCAGTGACGAACAAGAGCAGGCCTGGCGCTGGGTCGAGCCGATCCTCAGAGCCTGGGACAAAGACCCCGCCGGCCCACGCCCCTATGCCGCAGGCACCTGGGGACCAGCGGCTGCCAGTGCGCTTGTCGCGCGCGACAACTTTGCGTGGGACGAAGAACAATAAGTTGGGCCCCCCAGTCGCTTCGCTCCTGCTCTGCCAGCCGCGCTGAGCCATAGGCTCAGCTCTTCGCCAGGCACAAACAGTCCACTGGACTGTTTGTGTCCGGGCTCAGCCCCCAAGGGGCGCCCGCCTGGCGGCCTGGCGGAGCCAGATCCGCTGGCGTTGGGCAATGCGCTTCGCTCTAGAAACTTGCCACTGCGACCCTCTGTCCTCTAGCGCTTCGGCGCGATGCGCGAAGGGCGCCCGCGCTCTCTTCGCTCGGCGCCCGATTCAGAGCCTAAGGAGCGCGCCTGAGCGAACCCTCGCCTGTTTTCAGTGAGACGTCGACACCGGCGCCTGGTCCGACAGCGTGAGCAGACCGTCGATGCCATATAGGTGGGCGAGTTCGACCAGCTTGGGTGGGGCGTGGCGCACGGCAAACTGCTTGCCGTGGGCGAGTGCGCTGCGCTGGCAATCGAGCAGCACGGCCAGCGCGGCGGAGTCGAATCGCTGCAAGCCCGAGGCGTCGACCGAGACCGTGGTCTCGGCAGAACCTTTTGCCGCCTGCTGCAGCGCTTGCATCAGCATGCGCTGAGTGTCACGGGCCTCCTGGCTCGTGATCACCTGAGGCAAGACCAGCAGGACAGACTCAGCCACGAGCGGCTGCGCCCTTGTTGAGGTCGACCAGCATCTTGATGACGGCGTCGACCCCGCCCGAGCTCAGCACGGGCTTGAACTGACCTTGGTAGGTCGTGACGAGCCACAGGCCCGACACGTTCACGTCCCAGATCTTCCAGGCGTCACCCGCCTTTTCGAGGCGATAGTCGAGCTGAATGGGCTGGCCCTTGCCGCGGATGGTGCTTTTGACGAGCACGTTCTCGGCATCGGACACGTCGGTGCCCGGCTTGACCTGAACCGTCTGGTCCTTCACTTGGGACAGGGCACCCGCGTAGGTGCGCAGCAACAGGATGCGGAACTCGTCCTGGAGCTTCTGCTTCTGCTCGGCCGAGGCCTTGTTCCAATGCTGACCCACCGTCTTCGACGTCATGCGCTCGAAGTTGACATGGGGCATGACCTTGGCTTCGACCAGCGCGCTGATCTTCTTGAGGTCGCCGGCCAGGATCGACTTGTCGGCCTTGGCAGCAGCCAGCACCTCAGACGAAACCTGCTGAACCAGACCGTCAGGGGTTTGTTGAGCTTGAGCTGCACCCACGGCCACAAAGAAGCTGACACCGGCCAACCAAGACATCCATCGCTGCATGCGCATTCGAAATCCTTTCAGTTCGCCAGGCCCATGGCCTTGGCGGGGAGTTGGGACGGGGCCAGCACAGCGACGCTGCACAGCCTCCCGCCTTGCCCACCTACAACGCGGCAAGCGCGCGGTCGGTTGGCGACTTTACTTTTTTTCACCGGCCAGGGCACTCGCGGAGGGGCTGGCGGGAGCGGGGCCAGAGGCCGAAGGGGCTTCCGTAGCCTCTTTGTCAGCAGGCTCGACCTCGTCGGGTGCATTGCCATCGTGGACCAAGCTTCGGCGGCGTTGCAGATAGCCGTCGCGAATGAAACTGTACTTGTCGAGTGCCATGTCGTCGAGCAGGCGGCTGGTCGGCAGCAGGTTGGCGCGGTCATTGAGTAGACCGAGCGCGGTCACGGCGATCACGTCGTTGGTCGCACTCACCAGAAGCGTGGGCGACACGTAACGATCAAGCGGCAAGGCAACGCTGTCACGCACCGTCGAGGGGCCGAGGATCGGCCACATGACGAAAGGCCCGGGCGCTACGCCCCAGTGGCCGAGCGTCTGGCCGAAATCCTCGCGCTGGCTGTCGAGACCGAACTCGCTCGCCACATCGAACAGCCCACCAATGCCCAACAAGGTGTTTGTGCCCACTCTCGCCACATCCTGCAAGCCGTTTGTCACCTTGCCTTGCAGCACGTTGTTGACCGCCGACCAGACGTCGGCGAAGTTGCCGTAGAAGTTGGTCACGCTCGTGCGAATGGGTTGCGGCACGACCTTGGTGTACGCCACGGCCACCGGTTTGATCACGGCAACGTCCAAGGCGTCGTTGAAGGCATAGACCTTTCGGTTCCAGCGCTCCCAGGGGTCTTGGGGAGACGCCGGCGCGGTGGCCGTCGGGGCGGCACCGCCGTCGACCGGGGCCGAAGCCGCTTGAGACCCCGCCGGCGCGCCGGCCGGTGCTGTGGTGGCACACCCCGTGAGAGACAACACGATCAGCAGCACGGTGGCGATGCGAGCACCCCACCCATGCACCAAGCCCATCCCCATGCCCGCTTCCCTCATTTGCCAGCTCCCGCCGGCTCAGCCGCCTTGCTGTAGAGAAATTGGCTGATGAGGTTCTCGAGCACCACCGCGTCTTGCGTCTGCTTGATCACGTCCTTGGCCGCGAGCATCTTGGTATCGGGCCCGACTTCCAGGCCGATGTACTGCTCACCGAGCAGGCCGGAGGTGAGGATCTTGGCGATGCTGTCCTTGGGGAAGTTGTAGCGCTTGTCGAGCTGCAGCGTCACGACGGCCTGATAGCTTTTCCCGTCGAAACCGATCGACTCCACGCGGCCCACCACCACACCGGCGCTCTTCACGGCCGCACGGGGTTTCAGGCCGCCGATGTTGTCGAACTTGGCGCTGACCTGATAGGTCTCGCCAAAGTTGAGGCTCAGCAGGTTGCCGGCTTTCAGGGCCAGGAACACGATGGCCGCGGCGCCAATCATCACGAACAAACCCACCCACATGTCATGACGTGATTTCTGCATCGTCATTTCTCCGTCAAATCGAAAACATCATGGCGGTCAGCACAAAGTCGAGTGCCAACACCGAAAGCGAAGCCATCACCACCGTGCGGGTGGTCGCCTGCGACACGCCCTCCGGTGTGGGCTTGCACGAATATCCTTGCAACAGAGCAATGAAGGTCACGGTGATGCCGAACACCACACTCTTGATGACCCCGTTGCCGACGTCGGCCCACACATCGACGCCACCCTGCATCTGGGACCAGAAGGAGCCTTCATCGACACCGATGAGCGCCACAGCCACCAACCACCCGCCCAGGATACCCACGGCGCTGAACACCGCGGCCAGCAAGGGCATGGACACCACCCCCGCCCAGAAGCGCGGTGCCAGCATGCGCTTGACCGGATCGACGGCCATCATCTCCATGGCAGCAAGTTGCTCTTCAGCCTTCATCAGGCCGATTTCTGCAGTGAGCGAAGTGCCGGCACGGCCCGCAAACAACAAGCCGGTCACCACCGGACCGAGTTCACGCACCAAGGACAAGGCCACGAGCAACCCCACGGCATCGGCCGACCCATATCGCTGTAGCGTGTAGTAGCCTTGCAAAGCCAGCACGAAGCCGACAAAAAGGCCCGACACCGTGATGATGGACAGCGACCGGTTGCCCAGGAAAAACACTTGATCCAGCACCAGCCGGAAACGCGAGAACGTGGGACCGAAGAGCGCAAACAGGCGCCAGAAGAGGAACGTGGCCTGCCCCACATCAGACAGCTTGTTGCGCACCGAAAAACCCAGCGCCGACGGATTCAGCCAACTCATTGCGCGGCCCCCACACCAAAGTCTTCGGCCACACCGGAAGCCGGGTAGTGGAAGCGCACCGGCCCGTCGGGCAGGCCGCCCACGAACTGCTTCACCAGCGGGTCTTCACTGGCCCGCATTTCAGCCGGGCTGCCCTGCGCCGCGATGCGACCATTGGTGATGAACACCACATGATCGGCAATGAGGAAAGTTTCGTCCACATCGTGTGACACAACGATGCTGGTCACACCGAGAGCATGGTTCAGGTTCTTGATCAGGGTGGCAGCGATGCCCATGGAGATCGGGTCGAGTCCGGCAAAGGGCTCGTCGTACATGATGAGGTCGGGGTCCAGGGCGATGGCCCGGGCCAAGGCCACCCGCCGCGCCATGCCACCGGATATTTCAGAAGGCATGAGGTGGCGCGCACCCCGCAGCCCCACGGCGTTGAGTTTCATCAGCACCAGGTCGCGGATGAGGGTTTCGCCGATGTCGGTGTGCTCTCGCAATGGAAACGCCACGTTGTCGTACACCGAGAGGTCGCTGAACAAGGCACCGAACTGAAACAGCATGCCCATGCGCCGGCGGGCAGCGTACAGACCCTTTTCGTCCAGCGTGGCAAGATCGACGCCATCAACCAGGACTTGACCGCTCATTGGTTTGAGTTGCCGGCCGATGAGGCGCAATACCGTGGTTTTACCCCCGCCAGACGTGCCCATCAGCGCCAGCACTTTGCCGCGAGGGATGACCAGATTCACGTTCTCGAGGATGACCCTGTCGCCATACCCGCAGGTGACGTTGCGCAGTTCAACCAGGGGTGTTGCCGCAGCAGGGGAGTCTTGGGAGGAGACGGGCATGAATGTGACGGGTCAACGGAAATGAGGCTACCGCCGAATGATAGCGGCAGAAACCGCCACACCTTCAGACCTGGAGCGATCAGGGTGTATGCCAAGCAGACCAGCGGCATGTCAAGGCCGACAATCGGTCACGCATCCCTCGACGCCTCAGGTGAAAATCCAGCCCATGAAAGCTCCCCACGCCTCCTCCCCCCAGCCTCAGGCATCTCGCTGGAGGCTCGGCAACCGCGGCTTCACTCTCCTTGAGTTGATGGTCACGGTCGCCATAGTCGCCATCCTGCTGGTGGTCGGCATCCCCTCGTTTACCCGCCTGCTTGCAAGCACGCGACTCAGCAACGCAGCCAATGACTTGGTGGGAGGAATGAATCTGGCGCGGTCCGAAGCGATTCGACGGGGGCACAGCGTAACGCTTCGCTCCACTGGCGCCACGGCGGGGGACTTTCATCTCGGCTGGCAGGTCATCACGGACAGTGATGCCGACGGCGCCCCGCTCTCCACGCCCACGACCAGCGACGGCGCCGTGATCCGGGTCGGCGGAGGGCAAACAGGGAGCACCCGTGTCGTGCGGGTCACACGCACCGGGTCCAGCACATTCACTTATGCCGCCTCAGCAGCCGCCGACATAGGTTACGCCGTATTTTCAAGCCGTGGTGCATTCGAGGCCGGCCCCACCTACTTCCGAGTGTGTGATGCGAACAATTCGAGTGTCAAAGGGCGCGTGGTGCAAGTCTCATTGATGGGGAAGGTGTCTATCGACAGCACCGCCGTCACCTGCCCTTGACGCCATTTACTTCAAACTCTTTTCGAATGCACGAGCACCGAATGCAACACACCTCATTTCACCTGCACCTTCCTCCTCGTCAGCAGCGCGGCATGACGTTGGTCGAGTTGATGGTCGCCATCGTCATCTTCTCGTTCGGCATGCTCGGCTTGGCCGGATTGCAGACCAAGACCCTCGCCACCAGCCAGAGCGGCCTCTACCGAACTCAGGCGACGGCACTCGCCGCAGATGCGCTTGATCAAATGCGCAGCGCCGTGGCGGCCGCGCGGGGGGGGTCATGGAACACAGGCCTCACCGATAGCGCAAGCACCATCGCGCTCAGCACCGGAGGGCTGGTCGATACGGCATTGCCGGCTTGGAAGAGAGCCATCGAAGCGCAACTGCCGAATGGCAGAGGGCGCATCGCAGTGGCCGCCCGTGTAGGAACGGAAAGCACGCATGTGGTCACTGTCCAGATCACTTGGGACGACAGCCGGGGACGCGAGGCCGCCACATCGTTCACCACCGTCAGCCGGCTCTAGGATCCTGTCATGAACATGCACCATCACCCCCGTGGAACCGGTCAGCGTCATCGAGGTTTCTCACTGCTCGAAATGATGATCGCCATTTCCCTTGGCTTGGTCGCCATCGCGGCCATGCTGAGCGTCTACCTGTCAAGCAAGAGTGCATTTCGCCGCACCGAAGAACTGAGTTCGCTGCAAAGCAGCGCCCGCACGGCATTTGAATACATGGGGTTTGATTCGCGCGCGGCCGGCATGCTCGGCTGCCAAGCGGGCGCAGATACCATTCCCAACATTTCGATGCCCCCCACAATGGTCGACGGATACCAGGTGGGTGTCGAGGGATTCGATGCTGCAACGGCGCCCACCTTCTCGTCCACTGGCGTAACGACCCCAAGCACTTGGACTGCCAACATTGCCGCCGGCACTGACATCTCCAGCACCGGCACCACCGCTTCCATCGTGTTCAACACAACGGGCTCTGGCATACCCAATGCCATCACGGAGGGCAGCGATGTCCTGGTACTGCGCGGTCCCTCGGTGTCAATGCCGCTGCGCCTCACGGCATTGCCGGCATCGCCCACGGACTTGGTTCCAGAGTCACGCCGCGACGGTGGCACCGTATGCGCGAGCGGGTCGCCCAGGTCGACCTGCTTTTCCGCGGGCAGCCATGTCCTGGTCACGAACTGTACGGGCGCTCGGCTGGCCACCGTGGCCACGGCGGTGGCGACAGTCGCGCCCACAAGCTCGGCCAATGGCAAGACCACCCTGACCTTGTCCGGCACCGGCACCACGGGCATCGGTGTTCTTTCGTTGGACACCACTGAAGTGTTCCCGGTGCAAACGGTCATTTACTACGTCGCCCCGTCAGACAACAACAGCGCCACCCAATCTCTGTTTCGTCACGTGTTCAGCGGCAACGGCAACGCCAACGCAGGCGAGAAACAGGAACTCATCGAGGGCGTGGAGAACATGCAGGTTCTCTATGGCGTCGACACCACCGCCGATGTCGATGGCGATGTAGATGTTTATCAGGTGGCCTCCGATGTGTCGTCGTGGGAGCGTGTGTTGTCCGTTCGCATCAGCATCCTCATGCGCCCCTCCACCCCGTTGGGTCCTGGGGTCAGCAGCGCCGCGAGTTCTGTTGTAGGCGACGAGACCGTGACCTTCCCCAACACCCAATTTGATCGCCGTGTCTTCACTACCACCCTGATGCTGCGCAACAAACTTCAGTTCAAGGCTGCATCATGAAAACCCGCCGCCACATCCCGTCTTCAAGGCCGGCCCGCACGCAACGCGGTGCTGTCTTAATCATTGCGCTGATCATGCTCGTGCTTGTCACGATGGTCAGCCTCACCGTCATCCGTTCAGCCACCCTGGAAGAAAAAATGGCGGGCAACGCACGCGACCGGGACAAGGCATTCCAGGCCACTGAGGCTGCGCTGCGCATTTGCCTCGCGCGCCTGATGGACGATTCATACGTTGGAGCCAACCCGACCGCGCAAGATCCCGCCCCCACGGGCAGTGAACCCGTATGGGCTGCCACGTCGGCCAATTGGACCAATAACGCCATCGCCATCCCGATGACCGAGATTGATACCTCAGCCTACGGCATTGCCGCGTCGCCCCGATGCATCTTCGAACGTCTTGGCGTGGGCACCGGGAGCTACAGGGTGACGGCGCGAGGGGTGGGTGTGCAGTCCACCTCACCTGTGATTCTTCAAGCCACTTACACCGCCGAATGAAGTCGCGACAGCTTTCTCGCGAGGTCGGCAACACCGATTCTCCTTACAAAGGACGCAACATGAGTACGAGTACATCCCGGGGTTCACCCCAACGTGTCGTGGCAAGCACCGTCGCCGTGTGCTTGATCCTGCAGACCAGCCTGCCGGCCTACGCTGGCATGTCACAGCTCCCGGCTGTCTACACCTCTCAGCCTGACGCGAACGTGATGTTCACGCTAGATGACTCAGGGTCGATGGCCTCCGACTTGATTCCCGACGTCACGGGTGGCACAGCTGTTGCCGATGGCTTTCCTTCGGGCTCGGCGTGGTACTACCTCGCGACCAAATACCCACTCCTGTGGACCAACGGCAGTGCTTTCACGCCGTTCTACACATCCGCGTATTACCCAGGATTTGCCAACGCGAGCCCCACGTCGGTCGGCGATGACTCCAATGTGTCCAGATTGGGCCGCTACCTGCGCTCCCCCGACACCAATCCGTTGTACTACAACCCCGCGAAGCGCTATACCCCGTGGCCCGACCCGGCAGACGACACCAAACCGCTGGGCGCAGGCCCAACGACCTCAGTTCCGGCGGTCAGTACCACCGCCGTGCGTCTTTCACTGATCGACGGTCGTGCCAGTTCACACACAGTCAATCTGACAATGCAGCGCTCGGTCACCACCGGGTCAGGCCAATCAGCCGTCACAACGGCTTTTTGGCCGGCCACCTATTACCGACACAACAACCCCACCGGCTACAACAAGGCGGCCCGGCATCTTGCTGGGGAGAATCTTGCCGCGAATTACACGAAGGTGGAAATCAAGCCTGGTGGCGGGCCCTACGCGAAAAGCAGTGAACGCACCGACTGTTTGGGGGCAACCAACTGCACCCCGACCGAAGAACTTCAGAATTTCGCGCACTGGCTGCAGTACTACCGCAACCGCATGTTGATGGCCAAAGGGGGAGTCGCTTTGGCATTTGCGCAGCAATCGAACACATTGCGCGTCGGCTATACCTCCATCAACTACACCAGTACCGCTGGAATCCGGCAAGGCGTCTCTGCTTTCACTGGTACCCAGCGCTCCACGTTCTACACCAACCTTTACGGCACAGCCATCCAAGCTGCGCCCAACTACTACACCCCCTTGCGCAGGGCAGTGCAGAAGGTTGGCGAATACTTTACATTGGCGCCGGGCCTGCCTCTCACAGACCCCCTGCGACGCAACAGTCCGTGGGCCTTCGCTCCGGGCACCGCGAACACCCTGCCCGAATACGAATGCCGCAAGTCATTCCACATTCTCAGCACAGACGGCTATTGGACCAACCAGCCGGTCAACGTAAACACGGGCTATCCCGGTGACGCGGCGACGGGAGCAGCGGCGGGAGACAACGACGTGTTCGCCGGCCAGACAACCCCTACCCGTCCCGGCCTGACTCCGCTTACGACGCTTCCCGGAACCGCGTATGACAACCTGAGTGACTTCAAGATCGATCCGTTCCAGGATCGTGGCACAGGGACGGGCGCTTCGCAGGCCAACACCCTTTCCGATGCAACCGCCTATTACTGGAAAACCGACCTGGCCCCAAGCCTGGGCAACCGTGTCATTCCAACTTCGCGAGACCCGGCCTACTGGCAGCACCTGACCACCTTCACCGTGGGCCTGGGCATTGATGGCACGGGCGCCGTACCGGGCATCACCACACAAGCCGGCCGTGATGCGCTGGTGCGCGCTGCCACCAGCACCAACTGGCCTACGGTGATCGCCGACGGTCCGACGACCGGCGATGACCTCATCCGCGCAGCCATGGTGTCGCGTGGCCGGAATTTCACGGCAACCGACCCTTCCGCATTGTCGACCGGCATCGCATCGGCACTCGCCGAAGCGGCCAACCAGCCGCTCAGTTTGACCAGCATCTCCCCCACATCAGGGTCCGTCATGGCGGGCGGCCGCGTTTATCAGGCCACGTTCAATCCAAGCCAATGGTATGGCCGCTTGTATGCATTCAGCCAAAGCACGACGGCGTCGCTCGACACGTCCTTGACCGCTGCAACATGGGAAGCCTCCAACATGATGCCAGCGCATGGTTCGCGGAAAATCTTCACCTACAACCCCGGCACCATCACGAGCCTCGGCAATGGCACCCTGTTCGATTTCAGCGCTGGCGGCTTGACGGCTGCGCAGCGGCTGACACTCGACAACAACCTCAGTTTGCTCAACTACCTGCGTGGCGATGCCACCAACGAGTTCGCCGGCGGCGTTGGGACGTTCCGCGATCGCCAGCGGTACACCCGCGACAATCGGCCAGGCGGGGTGCTGGGTGACATCGTGAACAGCACGCCAGTGCAGGTGCCTGAACACGGCTACGGGACCTTGCCGATCACTGTCGACGGTGCGGGGCTGTACGCAGCCTATCGGTCGAGCACGAACCCGAACATTCAAAACTACATCAAGTCAGTTTTCGTCGGTGCCAACGACGGCATGTTGCACGCGTTCAACAGCGTTGACGGCGTCGAACGGTTCGGCTTTGTGCCCAGTGCCATTTACACCGTCCCGCGCTCAAACGGATTAATGCCTGAGAACAAACTGAAGATGTTGGCCGACCAGGCCTACACGCACCGCTTCACTGTGGACGGAACACCTCAACTGTCCGACGCCTTTTTGGGCGGAGCGACGGGCTCTTGGCGAGCAATTCTCAATGGCACCACCGGTGCCGGCGGACGTTCCATTTTTGCGATCGACGTCACGGAGCCTTCAACGGGCCCGCTGGGTACGTTCGGCGCTGGCAAAGTGCTTTGGGAGCTTTCTGACGCCACGCTGGATCCTGAGGTGGCCGACAACATGGGGTACATCCTCAACTACGGCCACGTGGCTCTCATGAGCAACAACCAGTGGGCGCTCATCTACGGCAACGGCTATGACAGCGCTCGCGGCCAGGCCGTACTGTTCATTCGTGATCTGGCAACGGGTGCCAAGATCGCCACCATTCCTGTCGGACCTGTGCCGGCCCCGGGGACGGCAAAGAACGGGCTGAGCCAACCCAATTTCGTGCTGGAAGGTCGCAAGGCCAAGTATATTTATGCCGGTGACCTTCGGGGCAACATGTGGAAGTTCGACGTGTCCAGTGTGAACCCGAGCGACTGGGGATCTGCCTTCGGCACGACGCTCACCCCTGCTCCCCTGTACACGACACCGACCAATCAGCCGATCACAGTGATGCCCACCATCTATTTCAGGAGACTTGGCACGGCAGACAATGGCGTCATGCTCACGTTCGGGACCGGCAAGCTGTTCGACACCGAAGACAATGCCAGCGGCAACCCCCCCAACGTGAACCTGACGACCCAGGCGATCTACGGGATCTGGGACAAACCCAACAGCGGCGCCGGGTACGCCACCTCGAACTTCTCAGGCTTGAGCGAGTTGATCCCGCGTTCCATGAACACCACGTTGGCCATTGCCAATGACACCAGCCTGACCGGCACGAACAACACTGTCCCCACGTTGGCGAATCCTCGTGGTTGGTATTTCAACCTGCCAACCTCAGGCGAACGGGTCAACGTGAACCCGCAACTGCCCAATGCTTCCAATCCGCTGAGCCCGGTGATCGTGGTGGCCAATACACCGTCCGCGGTGGTTCCTTGCGTCACGGGCGGGACGGCTCGCGTTTTCGCCTTCGACCCTGTCACGGGCGCGGCACCAGACTTCGCCCTCTACGACGCCAATCGTGACGGCAGTATCAACCGCCTCGACAAGGGCTACAACGTGTGGTCTCTCGATTCGGTGGTGAACAAGCCTGTTTTCCAATCCTTGATTCCATCCGATGGACAACTCAAGACCAAGGAGCATGACGACAAACGCACCGGCGCTTTCGACGGTGGTCGTGAAAAGGGCGATCCCAGCCGGGGCGACTGCCGCAAACGGGTCACTCTGGGCAAGACAGATACAACCGCTCCCGATCGCGGCGTCATGCTTTGCCCAGGCGAAGGCCGGATCTCATGGCGTCAAATTCAATGAAGGAGTTCACGATGCGCAGCCTGCAAAAAGCCAAAGGCTTTACGCTGATTGAGGTCATGGTGGTCGTGGCCATCATTGGCATCCTCACAGCCCTTGCCTACCCAAGCTACCGCGAGCAAACCGCGCGCAGTCGGCGTGCGGACGCCAAGGGTCAACTGCTGGAGCGGGCTCAGTGGATGGAGCGTCAGGTGTCGATCAGCGGCTCATACCTCCTCACTTCCGCCGGTGCCACGCTGAACGCGGCGGCGTTACCGGCTTTGACCGGGTCTACAGCAACGCTGTACACCTTGGGATTTTCTGGCACGCCCACGGCAAGCACTTACACGCTCATCATGACGCGCACCGCTGGCGCGGCCATGGCCGCAGACCGATGCGGCAACTTCACGGTCACCAACACCGGGCAAACGGGGGTGGCCAGCGCCACAGCCACTGCTGCCGAATGCTGGGAGCGTTGAAGGACGTGAGAGGGCTTTGACAAGAACGCCTGCCACCATCGGCAGGCGTTCTACCTTCCACGAGCCTGTCCCCCTGGTGGCCAGTACGTTTTCCAAGACGGAGCGCCCGTCGCTCGCACGGCAGCCAAACAACAAAAGGGGCTTCGATCTGACGATCGAAGCCCCTTTTAGATTGCCAGCTGAAGGCGGCTGCGTTTGTCAGCGCGGCAGGTCGCTCACACCCATCAGGAACTCGTCCACGGAACGTGCAGCTTGGCGCCCTTCGCGGATGGCGCGCACCACGAGCGACTGGCCATAGCGGATGTCGCCAGCGGCAAAGACCTTGGGCACGTTGGTTTCGTAGCCACCGATGAAGTCGGTGCTGGCGCGCACGTTGCCTCGGTTGTCTTTCTCGATGCCGAAGGCGTCGATGACACTGCCGACAGGGCTCACGAAGCCCATGGCCAGCAGCACGAGATCGGCCGGGAACACCTTCTCGGAGTTCGGTACCTCGACCATCTTGCCGCCTTGCATTTCGATGCGCACGGTCTTCAGGGCTTTGAGCTTGCCCTTTTCCTTGCCTTCACCACCGATGAACTCTTTGGTGGCGATGGCGAACTCACGCTCGCAGCCTTCTTCGTGACTGGAGCTCGTGCGCAGTTTGGTGGGCCAGTAAGGCCACACCATGGGCTTGTCTTCGGCCTCGGGCGGCATGGGCATCAGCTCGAACTGCGTGACGCTGGCAGCACCGTGGCGGTTGCTCGTCCCGACGCAGTCGCTCCCGGTGTCACCGCCACCGATCACGATGACGTGCTTGCCGTCGGCGCGCAGCTGGTTCTTGAGCTTGTCGCCCGCATTGACCTTGTTCTGCAGCGGCAGGAACTCCATGGCGAAGTGAACGCCTTCGAGGTCACGGCCCGGCACAGGCAGGTCACGCGATTGCTCGGCACCACCGGCCAGCAACACCGCGTCGAAGTCGGCTTGCAGTTGCTGCGGCGAGATGGTTTCGGTGGCCCAATTGATCACCTTGCTGCCCTCAGGCATTGCACCCACCATGACCCCGGTGCGGAAGATGACGCCCTCGGCCTTCATCTGCTCGACGCGACGGTCGATGTGGCTCTTTTCCATCTTGAAGTCTGGAATGCCATAGCGCAGCAGGCCACCAACACGGTCGTTCTTTTCGAACACCGTGACGGTGTGGCCCACCCGTGCCAGCTGCTGAGCGGCAGCCAGGCCTGCAGGGCCGGAGCCGACCACGGCCACCTTCTTGCCGGTCTTGACCTTGGCCTGGCGCGGCTGCACCCAGCCTTCGGCCCAGGCGCGGTCGATGATCGCGTGCTCGATGCTCTTGATGCCGACGGCGTCGTCATTCAAGTTCAGCGTACAGGCGGCCTCGCAAGGCGCGGGGCAGATGCGACCGGTGAACTCGGGGAAGTTGTTGGTCGAGTGAAGCACCTCGATCGCGTTCTTCCAGTCGTCCCGGTACACCAGGTCGTTGAAGTCGGGAATGATGTTGTTGACAGGGCAGCCGCTGTTGCAGAACGGCGTGCCGCAGTCCATGCAACGTGCGCTCTGAATTTTGGCTTCGTCGGTCTTGAGGGCGACGACGAATTCCTTGTAGTTCTTGAGACGGTCCTTGACGGGCGCGTAGCCCTCTTCAAGACGCTCGTACTCCATGAAGCCGGTGACTTTTCCCATGATGGTCTGTTCCTGCGTTGTCGGCTGCGGTCGGCGTGTCAGGCCTTGGCCGGGGCTTTGCCACCGGCCGGCTTGTCGGATGCCTTGGCGCGGGCGATGGTGTCGCCCGCCTTTTTGGCTGCGTTGATTTCGCCCAGCGCGCGCTTGTATTCGTTCGGGAAGACCTTCACGAACTTGGCACGCGACTGTTCCCACGTGTCGAGAATTTCGCGTGCGCGCAGGCTGCCGGTCCAACGGTGGTGATCGTCGAGCAGCTTCTTGAGCAGCACTTCGTCGGCCAGGCCCAGATGCCACACGGCCTTGTCGATGCTGGCTTCTTGTTCCTTGGCGGACAGGACCTTCTCAAGCGAGACCATGGCGGTGTTGCAGCGCTTGTCGAACTGGCCGTCTTCGTCGAAGACGTAGGCCACCCCGCCGCTCATGCCGGCCGCAAAATTGCGGCCCGTCTTGCCCAGCACGGCCACGGTGCCGCCGGTCATGTACTCGCAACCATGGTCGCCCGTGCCTTCGACGACAGCCGAAGCGCCCGACAGGCGAACGGCAAAGCGCTCACCGCCGACCCCACGGAAGAAGGCCTCACCGCTGGTCGCACCATAGAGCACGGTGTTGCCGACGATGATGTTCTTGGCGGCGTCGCCACGGAAGTCGATGCTCGGACGCACCACCACGCGGCCACCCGACAAACCCTTGCCGGTGTAGTCGTTGGCGTCGCCGATCAGGTACAGCGTGATGCCCTTGGCCAGGAACGCGCCAAAGCTCTGGCCGCCCGTGCCTTCGAGCTGCATGAAGATCGTGTGGTCTGGCAGACCTTCAGGATGGCGGCGCACCAGCTCGCCCGACAGCATGGCGCCGACGGTGCGGTTCACGTTGCGGGTTTCGGCGATGAACTGCACCTTCTCGCCGCGCTCGAGCGCAGGCATGCACTTCTCGATCAGCTTGACGTCGAGCGCGCGCTCGAGGCCGTGGTCTTGCGTGTCCACCTGGCGGCGGGCCACATCGGCCGGCGCCGTTGGCTGGTGGAAGATGCGGGCGAAGTCGAGGCCCTTGGCCTTCCAGTGCTGGATGCCCTTGCGGGTGTCGAGCAGGTCGGCACGGCCCACGAGGTCGTCGAACTTGCGGATGCCGAGCTGCGCCATGATCTGGCGCGCTTCTTCAGCGACGAAGAAGAAGTAGTTCACCACGTGCTCGGGACGGCCCTGGAATTTCTTGCGCAGCGTCGGGTCTTGCGTGGCCACGCCCACCGGGCAGGTGTTCAGGTGGCACTTGCGCATCATGATGCAGCCTTCGACCACCAGCGGTGCGGTGGCGAAGCCGAACTCATCGGCACCCAGCAGCGCACCGATCACGACGTCGCGGCCGGTCTTCATCTGGCCGTCGGCCTGCAGTCGGATGCGGCCGCGCAGGCGGTTGAGCACCAGCGTCTGCTGCGTCTCGGCCAGGCCCAATTCCCATGGCGTGCCAGCGTGCTTGATGCTCGACCAGGGCGATGCGCCCGTGCCGCCGTCGTGGCCGGCGATCACGATGTGGTCGGCTTTGGCCTTGGTCACGCCAGCGGCGATGGTGCCCACGCCGACTTCACTGACCAGCTTGACGCTGATGCTGGCGCGCGGGTTCACGTTCTTCAGGTCGTGAATCAGCTGGGCCAGGTCTTCGATGGAGTAGATGTCGTGGTGCGGTGGCGGGGAGATGAGCTGCATCCCCGGCTGCGCATGCCGAATCCGCGCGATCTCCTCCGAGACTTTGTGGCCGGGGAGCT
>JBEGTX010000166.1:0-24763 GCA_041179165.1 Pseudomonadota bacterium
CGTGGCGAGGGCCAAGGCCAGCACCAGCAGCACGCGCACCCGTCCGAGCCGGATGCCGAGGCTGATGGCGCTGTCCTCACCCAGAGTGAGCGCATCGAGTGCACGCGACAGCCGCCAGGCCAGCGGCAGCGCGGTCAGCATGCCGAAGCCCAGCACCACACAGCTCTCCCACCCCAGAAAGCCGGTCGAGCCCAGCAGAAATGCCTGCTTGCCGCTGAGGGCGTCGGGCGCAATGGTGGTGATCATGTCGCTCACGGCGCCGAGCACCACACCCACCACCACACCAGCCAGCAGCAGGCGGATGGTCTGCTGTGCGCCACGCGCCAGCACAAGGGTCAAACTCACGCCGCCCAGCGCCCCCACGAAGGCGGCCACCACCAGGCCCACCCGCGACAGCGCGTCGGCCGTGGCCAGACTCAGCTGATGACCGGTGAGCGCGCCCACGCTCAGGATCAGCACCACACCGAGGGTGGCGCCTGAAGCCGAGCCGAGCAGGTAGGGGTCGGCCAGCGGGTTGCGAAACAGGCCTTGCGCCAACGCGCCGGCCAGGCCGAACATGGCGCCCGCCAGCCACGCACCGAGCGTGCGCGGCGCGCGGATCTGGCCGATGATCAAGCCCGCGTCGTCCCCATGAAGCTCGCGCCACAGACCGGGCAATGACCAGCCCTCGCTGCCCGCCGCCAGGCCGGCGACCACGAGCATCGGGCCGAGCAGCAACAGACCGAGCACCAGCCAGCGCTGGCGGCGGCCATCGAGGTGCTCGCGTTCGGCAGCGGTCATTTCGACGACGGCGATGCGGGGGCCGATGCCGCAGCAGAAGCAGCAGAAGCAGCAGAAACGGAAGAAGCAGAGGAGGCAGAGGAGGCAGCAGCAGGGAGTGCAACCAGACAATCGGCCAGCACGTGCGCGGCCTCACCAAGCCTCGGGCCCGGGCGGATCAGCACCTCATAGCGCACCAGATCGAACCCGCAGCTGCGGCGCTCTCGCACCGCCTTCAGGGCGCTCCAACCCGGACGGCCCGGCATGGCCTTCACATTGCGTTCTGCGGCCATGACGATGTCGGGCTGGGCGCGCACGACGAACTCCGGATTGAGCCGCGGAAACGGCCCCATGTCGGCCGACACGATGTTGCCCATGCCCATGCGTGACAACGTTTCGCCGATGAACGAACTGGTGCCTGCGGCATACGAGGAGCCGTCGACCTCGAAGTAGATTCGCTTGCCCCGCAGGGCCGGCGGCACGCGCTCGATCGCGCGGGCGATGTCGCGCTGAATGGCCTCCCACACGACGGGGGCGCGCTCAGGCGTGCCCAGCAAGGTGGCCACGGTCTGCATGCCGCGCTTCACCTGCTCATGGGTGTTGGAGTCGATGACCAGCACCTTGACGCCCAGGCCCTCGAGCCGGTCGATCACACGGGCCGATGGCGCCGCCAGCACCACGTCGGGCTTCAGCGCGACGATGCGTTCGATCTGTGCGTCTTCCTGGCTGCCCAGCTTGGGCAGCTTGATGACCTCGGCAGGCACATTGGAAAAGCGGTCGGTGCCGACGAGCAGCGCACAACCTCCAAGCGCACACACGTCTTCGGTGAGCGAAGGCATCAGCGAGACGATGCGCTTGGGAGGTGCGGGCAGCGTGAGGGTGGTGCCGCGGTGGTCGAGAACCGCCACGGGGGCGGCCGATGCGAGGCTGCTGAACAGCATGACCAGCGCAGCGGCGAAAGAAGCAAGACGGGTCATGAGGATGCTTGTCGTTGGATGGGCATGGCGATGCCGGCCACCATGAGCGTGACGTTCGCACACTCGGCTGCGACCGACTGATGCAGCCAGCCGAGTTCGTCGACAAAATGCCGCGCCTGGGACGACATCGGCGACAGGCCCAGGCCGATTTCATTGGACACGAGCACCACGGGGCTTTCGATGTGGCGCAGCGTGGCGCACAGGTCATCACGAGCGGCCTGAATGCTGTCGGCGCCGAGTGGCTCGCCATGCAAAGGCATCAACAGGTTGGTCAGCCACAGCGTGAGGCAGTCGACCACCAGCAGGTGACCGGGTGCTTTGTGCTGCCGCAGCACCTGCGCGAGCGCGCGCGACTCTTCGATCGTGGCCATGCGGGGTACACGCGCCGCGCGGTCGGCCTGGTGCACCGAGATGCGGGCCGCCATCTCGGTGTCACCGGCCAGCGCGGTGGCGACCAGCGTGGCCGACTGGCCGGGGGTCTCCAGCCACGCCGATGCCAGGCGTTCAGCGAAACGCGACTTGCCGCTGCGCTGTCCGCCGAGGATCAGGTGGTGGGATCCGGCCATGGGTTTCACGTCACAGCTTCGGTGACCAGCGCACGCCGACGAACAGCGAACGCGGGGTCACGTTGTAGTTGTGGGCCGTGCGGTACTCCTTGTCGAGCACATTGTCGAGACGGGCCAGCACGCGCCAGTCATCGGCAAAGCGGTATTGCGCATCGAGGTTGAGCAGCGTGTAGCCGCCGAGCACCCGGGTGTTGGCGACATCGTCGAAGCGCTTGCCCGAGAAGATCGCTTGCACACCCAAGGTCGCCGCACCCAGTTCCTTGTCCAGTTGAAGGGCAGCGTGGCGTTTGGCGCGACGGGCGAGGTGCTTGTCGTTGTCGTCGTTCTTGGCCGACAGGAAGTCGATCGAGCCCGATGCGTTCAGGCCCAGCACCGTGGTGCGCCCCTCGACAGTGAGGCCGGTGATGGTCGCGCGGGCGATGTTGGCGTAGCAGCCGAATGCACCAACGGCTTGGACCCGGCAGGCTAGCGTCTGCGGACCGAAGGTGATGAGATCCCGGAATCGATTGCGAAACACCGTGGCGCCGATGAGGCTGCGGCCCCAGGTCTTCTGCAGGCCGACCTCCAGATTGCGCGACGTCTCCGGTGCCAACGCCACAGTCGAACCGTAGGCCCCGTACTGCTGGTAGAACGTCGGTGCGCGGAACCCCGTGCCCACCGAGGACTTCAGGCGCAGGCCGGACGCGACATCCATGCCCCCAGCCAACGATCCGGTGACGTGGTTGCCGTAGTCGCTGTTATGGTCCTGGCGGACTTGCAGCTGAACGGCCTTGTCGGCACGTCTCCAGCCATAACCCAAGCCAAGGGCGTTCTGGATGCGTTGCCCTGAGACGGGCGAAAAATTGCCCAGATCGTTTTCCAGATCGTCACGGCGCTGCTCCAGCAGGGCCTGAAGGCTGTGCTCGCCCCATGCAAGGTCGTTCTGCCATGCGTAGGTGTGCACGCGCGTGAGCGAGTTGTACGCCGATGGCGTGGTGACATAGCTGTCTTCCGACTGCGCTGCGCTGAGGCTGCTCTTCCAGTTAGGCGTCCACTGGGCCGTCCAGAGGCCGCGGACCGTCTGCAGGTCGTGGATGCTCAGGTCGTTCGGCGAGGCGCTGAAAGAGTCGTAGTCGGAGCGAATGTGACTGTCGAGCACAGCCACTTCAACACGATGGGCATCGGAGAACTTGATGCCGAATCGGGCGTTGGCACTGCGGCTGCGATAGCCGTCCTTGTCCGCATTGGCTGTCGGCGCCGCTGCAGGGTTGGCCGGGACAGTGGCGCTGTAGCCTTCACTGTGTTCGAACGCGGCCCCCACCGAGAAGTCGAGCGGGCCGCTCGTGCCGCTCAGTGTGGCATCGAACTTGTCGGTGTGATGCGAGCCCAGGCCGACGCCGGCATCCAGCCGAACACCACCCTCCCCCTTGCGGGTGAAGATCTGCACGACGCCGCTCATGGCGTCAGAACCATAGAGCGCGCTCGCAGGGCCGCGCAGAATTTCAATGTGGTCGATCTGGGAAAGCGGAATGGACTCCCAGCTTGCACCGCCCGTGGCCTGGGTGTCCACCCGCACGCCGTCTATCAACACGGCGGTGAAACGTGTTTCCCCTCCCCGGATGTAGACCGAGGTCGAGGTGCCGGGGCCGCCGTTGCGCGTCACCTGGATGCCAGGCACGCCCTTCAACACGTCAGACACCGACACCGCGCCATGGCGCTCGATGTCCTCACGCCCGATCACCGTCACATCGGCCAGCACACGGCTGAGCACCAGAGACGAACGGCTGGCCGTGACCACGACGGGTTCCAGCTTGGCATCAGCGGATTGCGCCAACGCAGGCAGCGCGGCCACGCAGGCAGCAACGCCAGACGCCAGCGCAAAAGGAATGGCGCCCGAACGGAAGCCAGGGGCACACAGGCGCAGGGAGCGCCGAACAACGGTTTTCATGATGAGGGAATGGAAACGGAGATCCAGGCCCCTGCTTCCCCGCAGGTGCCTGATACCGGACCGTGCACGACACGGTCCGCCTTGTTGGCCGGTATCCGGGCTGGCGAACCCACCCATGCGACCTTCCCAGCACCGTGAGGCACCAGTGGTGTTTGCACATGGATTGAAGCCGAAGCTCCGTTCGCTGACCGTTGCGGGGGCAGCGCAGGCAGGCAGCGCCTTCAGTCACCGGAGTGATGAAGAAGCTCCCTCTGCTTCCCGTTTAACTGCACCGGCATGAAACCGGCGCAAGCACCAACGAGCGGGATTGTAAGGGGGAGGTGCCTCGCCTCTACAATGAGTCCCGTCCGTTCGTCACCGAGAGCATCGCTTGCCATGTCGAAGACCCAAGAACTTGCCGACCGCGTGGAGCGGCTGCTGCTGCGGCACGAAGAACTCAAGCGCACGCATGACCTCACGCAGGCGCAACTGACAGCGGTCGCCCAAGAGCGCGACAACCTCCGCTCGCGCCTGAACGCGGCCCGCGCCCGCATCGATGCGCTGCTGCAGCGCCTGCCGAACGACCCGCCCGGAGACGCCACATGAAGCAAATGGAAGTGACCATCCTCGGGCAGAGCTACATCCTCGGCTGCCCAGAAGGCGGTGAGGTCTCGCTGCTCGAAGCCGTGGCCAGCGTCGACCGCGAAATGACCGCCATCCGCGACGGCGGCCGCGTGAAAGCGCGTGAGCGCATCGCCGTGCTGGCCGCGCTCAACCTCGCCTATGCCCTGGCCGAGCGGCCTGTGCCCACGACCACAGAATTCAATGCCGACGAGGTCGATGTCGATGCGCTGATCCGCCGTGTCGACCAGGCGCTGGGCGCAGACGGCCAACTGCTCTGACCCGAGTGCGCTCGCTCGTGCGGTTCACATGAACCACGGCTTTGTGCATTCGTAAAGCGAAGGCCCTGTCACCAACTCCGACAGCGCGTAAAGCACGTGCAGTCGAAGCGCTCGCGCGTAGAATGAATTCGTCCGTTGTGATCGCGTGAGCTTTATATTTCCTTGAACCAATGCTCTCTGAGCAAGGGCTTGGAACATCGCCTCGTTGGTGTGATCGTCTCGCGTCAGATGAACCCGAAACGTGGCTGACCTCGCCCACCTGAACCCCTGGTTCAGGAATGCGGCTCACGGTTCGCAGCGGACACCTAACATTGGCCCCCACGTCGCGTTCGCTCCTGCCCCCCGAGGGTGCGCCCACTGGTCGACCGGCAAAGCCGGATCTCGTGTGGTTGCTTGACAGGACAGCCTGCGCTGTCCGACGCTCCTCATGCTTACAGGGCCCCAGAGTCACCGGGGCCCGGTACCGACAAGTCCAGTCGTTCAAGCGCCCCGTCGCACTCTATTTCTGAGCTTGCTCACGGGCCTGCGCATGAGCGGCAGCCAGGTAGTATTTGACGTGTTTGGCCGTCACGTCTTGGGCGTCCACCAGCTTGATGTGGCGGCGCAGCTTTCCTGCACCTTCAAGCGCCCCGTGGGGATCAGCCAGTGACGCGCCTGCGCTGAACTCCAGCGTCACGTGCTTGGCGTAGGCAAAGATCCCGCCGAATGGCGCGGCGGATGAAAACAGGATGCCCCCGTATTTCACCTCTTCGCTCACATCCTTGCCCAAAGCGAGCGCGACCTTTCGGACCGTCATCACGAGCTCGTACTGTGTTTCGCTGGCGAGTCGGATGTCTTGCAGAAGCGATTGGATGCGTTGGCTTGGCGAAGAGCTCATAGAAGGCCGCAAAAGGAAGATGTCACCACATTCAAGCCGCGTACCACGCCGCTCAAGGGCCGTAAAGGCTTCAACTGGTCTCGAAGCGAATGCTCGCCAGAGTCACGTGATTGCCGCCGCGGCGGCGGGCTTCAGCCAGGGCCGAATCGGCAGCGTGCAGAAGTTCTTCTTGGGTGTGCGCCGTGTGCGGGAAACTCGCCACCCCCATCGACACCGTGAACCCCAGGTCGTTGCCGTGGAGCATGACGATCTGCGTAGCGCATTGGCGGCGCAGACCTTCCATGCGCGAGTGCGCCGTGGCCAGGCCCACCCCCGACAGCAGCACGGCGAACAGGTCTTCTTGCAAGCGGCACGAGGCGTCCATCGCCCGGGTGTTGCTGCGCAGCAGCCGGCCGAGCGCTTCGAGCACGCGGGTGCGGGCCTCGGGGCCCAGGGCCTTGGCGGCGTCGGTCAAGGGGTCGAGTGCCACGGACACGAGGGCGAACTCGCGGTGCTCGCGCGACGACAGGTCGACCTCGCGGCGCAGCTGGTCGTCGAAGTGGCCGCGCTGGTAGAGGCCGGTATCGCGGTCACGCAGTGCGTTGTCTTGCACTTCGGTGCGGAAGGCCTCGGCAGCCTGCTGCTGGGTTTCGAGTTGCCTGAGGGCAGTCTGGAGCTGGGCTTCTTGCTGGCGGCCGACGGTGAGGTCGATCCACAAACTGCACAGGTAGCGGGGTGCGGAGCCATCGGCCGATGGCAGCAGCAGCCGCGTAACGCTGAACTCGCGCTTGCCTGCGGCGTGCTCCAGCCGGTGTTCACTCACCTGGGGCACCGATTGCACCATGGCGGATTGGTCGGCGGTTCGCAGCGGGCCGGACAGTTCGGCACCCAGCCAGTCTTCGTCGGACTGGCCTTGCAGCACTCGCCCGGAAATGGCCTGCATGCGGGAGTTGGCATAGGCATAACGGCCGGTGGACACATCCTTGATGGCCAGCCCGGTTTCGGCGCGCTCGACCAGCGTGAGCGCGACCGCCCCCCAAGCAGCCGACGCCAGGCCGAGCGATTGCGCGAGTTCCCCCGCGTGATCGACCCGCGCCGACAAAGGCAGCTGATTGGATTCCGTCATTCGTTTTCTCGCCAGTGCCCCGAGTGCATGTTGGACCCCATCGGCCTGCACGTGAAAAGCAACGGGGTCGGAAGTCTGCATCGCGCCATTTATTCACTGTCGCGCCATCCTGCAAACCCCTATGTTCATCATAGCGGTGCATCGGCATAAAAGTGCAGGGGCGCCGCCCCCTCTTCCCCGGCAAGAACGTAAAGATTTTGCACGTTCAGGCCCCCCGGACGAAGCGAGAGGCCGTGCCCTGCCCGGCCAGGGGCTGTTTCAGTCAAGACAGCACCCGACCGGGCCCCACTTCGGCGCGCACCAGACTCGCCCCCTGCGCCCCAAAGATGCCCAACCAACGCGCAGCGCACCCCCTGCGTGCGGTCTGACGCCCGGGAATCCCCAGTTCGGCTCACAAATTCGGCACGCTGGCATGGCTTTCGCATGAGCAAGGCCACAACGACAAAACATGCCCGCAATTGGGGCGTGATCACTTTCTGAGGATTTCCGTGTCTGGCTTCAAAACCTTCCTGAAATCGGGCCACAGCCCGACACTCTTCGCCGCTTTCCTGTACTTCAGCTTCTCATGCTGCATCTGGGTGTTGAACGGCGCCATGGCCCCGTTCATCAGTGCCGAATTCGATCTTTCTCCGGCCCAGAAGGGCCTGATGCTCTCGATTCCCATCATCGCGGGCGCCCTGATGCGCTTTCCGCTGGGCATCCTGGCGCAGTACATCGGACGCAAGAACGCCACCCTGGTCGAAATGGGCCTCATAGCCCTGGCCATGCTGTTCGGCTTCTTCTTCGTGAAGACCTTCAACGACCTGCTGGCCATGGGCGTGCTGCTGGGCATCGCCGGCGCGAGTTTCGGCGTGGCACTGTCGCTCGGCTCGGGTTCGTTCCCGGCCAAGAACAAAGGCTTGGCCATGGGCCTGGTCGGTGCCGGCAACATCGGCACGGCACTCTCTGTGCTGATCGCACCACCCCTGGCCCAGGCCTACGGCTGGCAGGCGGTTTACGGTTTTGCCGCAGTGGCCATCGCCTTGCCCATGGTGGTCATGATCGTCTTCGCGCAGGAACCCCCTGACCGTGACACCCATGCCTCGCTGCGCGAGCACGTGGCCTGCCTGTTCGAAAAAGACGGCTGGGCGTTCAGCCTCATCTACGGCATCACCTTCGGCGGCTTCATCGGCCTGGCGACCTTCCTGCCCACCTACTACTTCGACCAGTTCGGCGTGACCAAGGTGCAGGCCGGACAACTCACGATGCTGGCCGCCTTCATGGGCGCGACCGTGCGCATCTTCGGCGGCTGGATATCGGACCGCTGGGGCGGCATCAACACCCTGACGGTGGTTCTCGGCACCGTGATCGTGACGCTGGTGGCCTGCGGCTTCGGAGGAGGCTCGCTCGCACTGTCGACCCTGCTCTTCATGCTCTGCTTCGCCGCACTCGGTGCAGGCAACGGCGCCCTGTTTCAGCTGGTGCCGCTGCGCTGGCCGCTGAGCACGGCGGTGGCGGGCTCGATGATCGGTGAGATCGGCGCGCTGGGCGGTGGGCTGGTGCCCAATGCCATGGGCTTGTCCAAGCAGTACACAGGGACGTACCTGTGGGGCTTCGTCGGCTTTGCCGTGTTGGCGTTCATCGTGCTGATCATGATGCGGCGCATGCAGTTGCGTTGGACGCGCACGTGGGCTGAAAAGGGTGGGCGCGCTCGCCTCGCCTGACCGGACGTTCCAGATCAACCGCGAAGTCTTCCGTCGTTGGTTGATCTGGTTTTGTTGCGCTGGCAGTGGTTTCATGGGACGGCCGCGCCGGGATTTCGCCCCGGCAGGCGAGTGACCTTTGGCGTCCCAAAGGTAACCCAAAGGACTGCGGCCTGTGAGCGTCGCCCCTTCGGGGAAGCTGAGTCGCCCGGTCGTGGGAGGGTCGTGTGGAACTCGCTACGTTCCCTTCGGTCACTGCACTCAGACAGCCACACGAAGTCAGATTGGAAGCGCTTCGCGCCCCCCTCGAAGACCGGGCGCCTCAGCCGACGCTCAATGGCCGCGGACACCAGCCAACACCCGCCACCGCAACACCCGCCGGCCTCGCTTCGCATCGGGTTTGGACCATCGTCAAGCGAATGGCGGATCCTGCAATGCGGCAAGTTCTCGCGCGAGGTTCGCTCGCGCACGGGCTTCCCAAACCGACTTCAATGCGGGCGTGCGATAGATATTCTCTCTGGCTTGGAACGAGGCCAGCACGGCGCTGCGTCCGCGCCGGTAGTCCGCCTCGGGCACCCAGTTGAATTCGGCGCGGATGTTTTGACTGTAGCGGTCGTAGATGGCCAGCTCGGCGGCGAGCACCGAGAGGTCGAGGTCGAGGAAGAGCCAGGCGTCGTGGTCGTCGTGGTCGGCGTTGTGGTGCTGTGTGGCGAGCACGAGCACAGCCACGCGTTCGATGTCTTCGGGCTTCCAGCCTTCGGCCCGCAGTTCGCTGCGAGCCAGTGCGGCAGACTGCAGCTCATTGTCGTTGCGCCGTGTGTCGTAGATGGCGTCGTGAAACCAGATGGCGGCTTCGATCGACCGCCGGTCGATTGCCAATTCCGCATGCACATTCAACCAGCGCAGCAAGGCATCAATGTGCGCTTGCGCGTGGTAGTGCCGATGGGGTTCGGCGTAGCGTGCGCGCAGCCGAGTCAACATGGCCGGTGGCAGCGGGCGATTGGAGGTGTCGATCGTCATGGAGGTCACCAGTCTTCTTTCACCGCCAGCGCCATGTCGCGCGAGACCGCACTGCGTGCGGCCAGCCAGGCGGTGAGGGTACCCGCAGCAAGCACAGCCGCGCACAGCAGCGCGAGTTTCCCCCCCGGCAGCAGCAAGTCCATGGTCCAGTGGAAGCTCTGCGGATTGACCACCTTCACCAGCACGACGCTCACCGCCAGGCCCAGCAGCAGGCCGAGCAGCGCGCCCACGCCCGTCCACACCGCGCCTTCTGCAGTGACAACGGCCAGCACCTGGGCTCGTGTGAGGCCGAGGTGCGACAGCAGTCCGAACTCCTTGCGCCGGGCGAGCACCTGCGCCGAGAAACTAGCGGCGATGCCGAACAGGCCGATGGCAATGGCCACCGCTTGCAGCCAGTAGGTGACAGCAAAGCTGCGGTCGAAGATGCGCAGCGAGATGGCGCGGATGTCGCCAGGCGACGCGAACTCGATGAGCGAAGCATCGAGCCCTGCTTGGCTGGCAAGCTGGCGCAAGGCCTGCTGCAGCGCCCCCACGTCGGTGCCCGGGCGCAGCCAGAGCGCGAGGTCGTTCACACGTGTGTCGCCGGTGAGGCGTTGGTAGTCGGCCATGGGCAGCACCACGGCACCGTGCTGGCGGGCGTAGTCACGCCACACACCCCGCACGAACACGGTCACTTGCTGGCCGTCGGGCAGGGGCAGCACCAGGCGGCTGCCAGGCACCGCGTTGTAGAGGCTTGTCATGGCCTCGCTCACGTAGGCCGCTACCTCGCCCTCGGGCAGCGGCAGCAGCGTGCCCACCAGCGGCAGGCCTTGGTCAGCGTCGTGCACCGGCCGGGCGAGCAGCGTGACCCGCGGCCGATCGACAGCCAGCGTGAGTTGGGCGACCCGCTGCGGCTCCACACGCAACACCTCGGGGCGGGCCGCCGCTTGCGACAGCAGAGCGCCCGGCAAGGTCACGGTATCGTTGTTGCCGGACACGGGTGAGGCGCGCAGGTACAGGTCGGCCGGCAGCACGGTGTCGAGCCACTGAGTGACCGACTCGCGAAAGCTCGCCACCATCACGGTGAGCGCCACAGCCAGGCTGAGGCTCGCCACCACCCCGGCCACCGCCACCGTGGCCGTGTGGCGCTGATGTCGGGCGCGTTCCACTGCCAGCAGGGCGAGGGCATGGCCTGGCGGCCGGATGACCGACAGCAGCAAGGCCACGCCAGCCGGTACGCAGGCAATGCCGCCCATGAGCAGGCAGGCCACCGACAGGTAGGCGGCCAGCGGAATGCCGCCGATGGGTGGCAGCAGGGCCAGCAGAACGCCCGCTGCGAGCAGCACCGGGCCCAGAGCGGGCCATGCGGCGTGGCTTGTTGCGCCCAGGCCTTTGAGGGCCTGGGCCGGGGCGAGCCGTTGCGCCGAGCGGGCGGGCAACCAGCCGCCCACCACCGCGGCTCCCACGCCGAGCATGGCGTACATCAGCGCAGCGAGCGGACTGAACTGAAGCTGCGGCGCGACGCCCGGAAAGAACCCGCCCCCCAAGTCACCGGCCAGCAGCCTGAGCGCGAGGCCGGCCAGGGCGGTGCCGAGCGCCACCCCGAGCACGCTGCCCACGGCACCGAGCAGCGCCGACTCGAGCACCACGAGCATCAAGCGCTCGCGTCCGCTCAGGCCCAGCACCCCCAGCAAGGCGAACTGCGACTGGCGCTTCGCCACCGACAGCGACAGGATGGAGAACACCAGGAACGCCCCGGTGAACAAGGCCACGAGGGCCAGCACGGTCAGGTTCACGCGGTAGGCGCGTGACACGTTGGACACCTGCTGCTCAGCGGCTTCGGGTGGGGCGGCCCGCACCCCTGCAGGCAAACCGAGCGAGGCCGCCACCTGGGTGCTGTCGGCACCCGCGCTGAGCCGCAGGTCGATGCGGCTCAGCCGGCCGATCCAGCCGAACTGGGCCTGCGCCCCGGCAATGTCCATCACGGCCAGGGCCGCACCCGTGGCACCCACCGAACCGCGCACCGGCAGCTCGATCACGCCATCGCGCGTTTGAACGCGCAGCGTGTGGGGGTGGCCGAGCCGCTGCTGCGCCGTGGCATTGAGAAACGCCACGCCGGGATCAAACAGCGCGCTGCGGTCGGCGTTCTGCGCGGGGCGGGGCATGAGGGCGGGCGAGATGGGGCCGGCCGCGAACGCATCGATGCCCAGCAGCTTCAACGGCACGCGCGCGCCTTGGGCATCGAGTGCATAGGTGTCGATGTGCACCACCGGGCTGGCCAGCGCCACCGACGGATGTCGCGCCACCACCTCGTACAGCTGTTCATCGAAGCCCCCTTGCTGAGCGCGCACCTCCAGGTCGGGTTCGCCATTCACCGCGCGCACAGCCGAACTGAACTCGCTCAGCGCCGAGCTGTTGATGAGTTGCACCGACAAGGCCAGCGCCACACCCAGCGTGACTGCGAGCAAGGCAGCCAGGTGGCGCCACGGGTGGTGCCGCAGCTCGGGCCACGACAGTTGGCGCAGCAGGCTGATCATGGGGACTGTGGCGTGCTCTCTCGGTGCGGCAGCGTGGCTGTGACGTGTGCCGATGGCGCCGGCATGAAGCCCTCGATCACACCCGTTGCCGTGAGCGTGAGCACGCGGTCGGCCCGCGCGGCGGCTGTGCGCGAGTGCGTGACCAACACGCAGGCCGCGCCCTGATCGCGGACCTGGGCGACGAGCACGTCCATCGCTCGTTCGGCGGTCACGGGATCGAGGTTGCCGGTGGGCTCGTCGGCCAGGATGAGTTGCGGTCGGTGCACCAGCGCGCGCGCAATGGCCACACGCTGCAACTGTCCACCCGAAAGGGTTTGCGGCAAACGGTCGCCCATGCCCTCCAAGCCCACCAGGCTCAGCAGCTGAGCCACCCGGGCGTCGTCAGGCCGGCGCTGCAACAGCAGCGGCAGGCCCACGTTGTGCGCCACGGTCAGGTGCGGTAGCACGTGAAACGCCTGGAACACGAAGCCCAGGTGCTCGCGGCGGAACAAGGCTTGGGCGGTGTCTGTCAGTGTCGTGACCTCGGTGCCGAGAATCTGGACCGACCCCGCATCCACCGTGTCGAGCCCGGCCATGCAGTTGAGCAGGGTGGACTTGCCCACACCCGACTCGCCCAGGATGGCCACGAACTCGCCCGGCTCCACCGACAGGTTCACGCCCGAGAACACCGGCGTGCCGCGGTAGTGTTTGGCGAGCCCTGTCGCTTCGAGCAGGGAGGGCGGCATGTGTGCTCAGCAGGCTGGAGCAGACACGGGTGACGCAGCCAACCATTCGCGTGCAGCCTGCACCGCCTGCGCGGTGGCATCGGGCTGGTCGCAGGCAATGATGCGGCGCTGCGGCATGCTGCGCAGCCACGTGAGCTGGCGCTTGGCCAGCTGGCGCGTGGCGGCAATGCCGCGTTCGGGCAGCTCGGAAAGATCGTCTTCGAGCAAGGCTTCCCAGGTCTGGCGGTAGCCGACACAGCGCATGGAGGGCATGTCGGCGTCGAGGTCGCCGCGGTTGCCGAGCTGGCGCACTTCTTCGACCAGACCCTGCTCCAGCATCTCGAAAAAGCGCGCCTCGATGCGCTGGTGCAGCCAGGCGCGGTCGGTGGGTTCAAGCGAGAGCAGCGTGGGCAGCTCGACCTCGGGCTTGTCGCGGTGGAATGACGAGATCGGCTGGCCGCTGACACGGAACACCTCGAGCGCACGCTGAATGCGCTGCTGGTCGGCCGGCTTCAGGCGCGCGGCCGTGACCGGGTCCACCTTCTGCAGTTCGCGGTAGAGCGCGTGCAGGCCCTCGCGTTCGCACTGGGCATCGAGTTCGGCGCGCACCGCGCGGTCGGCCGCAGGCATGGCATCGAGCCCTTCGAACAGGGCCTTGAAATACAGCATCGTGCCACCCACCAGCAGGGGCACGTGGCCGCGCGCGGTGATCTGCTCGATGAGCGCTTCGGCGTCGGTCACGAAGCGGGCGGCGGAATACGCCTCCGCCGGGTCGATCACGTCGATCAGGTGGTGAGGCACCTGCGCCAGCTCGGCCGCCGACGGCTTGGCCGTGCCGATGTCCATGCCGCGGTAGACGAGGGCCGAGTCGACGCTGATGATCTCCACCGGCCGCGTGGCCGCGAAGTCGGCCGCAATGGCCAGGGCCGCGGCTGTTTTGCCCGAGGCAGTGGGGCCGGCGAGGCAGAGGTAGCGTTGGCAGGCGGGGGAGGGGGCGGTCGAGGTCACGGTGGAGGCGCGCGGCGCGGAAAGATAAAGGGTGAGCGGAAGACGGGCGAGCTGAAAGCGGGCGAGCGGAACACGGGCCGGCAGGAGGTGAGCCCCCATGCGACGGCGGTGCCCGCTCAGGTCATCCAGCCTATCAGGTTGGCGGCGGCCTGTCCGCTGCGGCTTGGTACGATCGGCCTTCCATCTTGTCAGCAGGAGAATCGTTTCATGTTCCGACCCCAGCGCGTCATCGCCACGCTTGCGGCCGCCGCCATCGCCTTGGCCGTTCCGATGCAGGCAGCTCAGGCCGCGCTCATCAGCACCGAGCAGGTGGCCCGCAGCCAGGGGGCGTTGACGGCCGAGTCGGCTCATGCCCGCGTGCTGTCCACGCTGGACCGTGCGGACGTGGTGTCTGCGCTCGCCGCGCGGGGTGTCAGCGTGAAGCAGGCGACGCTGCGCATCGCCTCGCTCACCGATGCCGAGGCCGCCTGGCTGGTGTCCGAGATCGACCGGGCGCCTGCGGGCGCTGGTGAGCTGATCGGCACGCTGGTGCTCGTGGGCGTGATCCTGATCTTCAGCGACATCATGGGCTACACGCGCATTTTTTCATTCCTGCACAAGGCGGAATCGCCGGCACGTTGATGCGGCATGCTGTGCAGGTCATGGGCGTGCTGCGGCTCGGCGCGCTTGCGCTCTGCTTGCTGGCGCTCACGGCCTGCGCCACGCAAACCCGAACCCTGGTCGGGCATCCGCCGGCGGGCTTGCTGCTTCAGGCCGAGTTGTCGGACACGCCGTTTTTTCCTCAGACCGACCGGCTGTGCGGTCCGGCCGCGGCAGCCACGGTGCTGGGTGCACTCGGCATTCATGCCGAAGCGGCAGCGCTGGGCGACGACATGTTCCTGCCCTCACGCAAGGGCAGCCTGCAAGCTGAACTGGTGGCCACGCTGCGCCGGAATGGCGCGCTCGCCACGCAAGTCCCGGGGACGCTCGAAGCCGTGCTGCGCGAGGTGGCTGCAGGCCGCCCGGTGCTGGTTCTGCAGAACCTGGGCTATTCATGGGCCCCGGCCTGGCACTACGCGGTGGTAGTGGGCTACGACCTTGAGGCACGCGAGGTGCTTCTGCGTTCAGGCACCGAGCGGCGTCAGCGGCTGTCGCTGCGCACGTTCGAGCACACCTGGGCGCGCTCCGACTTCTGGGCGCTGGTCGCCACCCGGCCGGGGCACTGGCCGGTCACGGCAACCGCTTCTGCGGCGCTTCAGGCCGCGGTGGGCTTCGAGCGCGAAGCGGCGCCCCACGACGCGCTGCGCGTCTACGACACAGCGCGTCTGCGCTGGCCAGACGACCTGAGTCTCGCCATGGGCCAAGGCAACACCCGGTTTGCGCTGGGTGACAAGCTCGGGGCCGCCCAGGTGTTCGAGGCTGCCGCACGTCAGCATCAAAGTGCTGCGGCTTGGATCAACCTCGCTCACACTCTTCTTGCGTTGGGGCAAGCCTCGCAGGCGGTGCTAGCGGCTCAGGACGCGCTGGCCCTGGCTGACCCTGCCTGGATGGCCGAGGCCTCGGCCGTGCTCGCAGAGGCGTCTCGGAGCCTTGGCGGCCGAGAGACGGGCCCGCGATGAGGCGTCAGGCCGCAGGGGCGGGCCTGAGTGCTCAGGAGTCTGGCGCGGCAGCCGTGCGCTGACTGTCGCGCGGGGGCTCAGTGTCCGGGCTCGCTGTCGTCGGCGCTTGGCCGGGCGCCCCAGCGCATGCCACCGAGCAAGCGCTGCCAGCGGTCGAGTTCATCCCGTTGTAGCTGCCCCTCATGGGGTTGGATCAAGGCGATGCCGAGTTGCCAGGGGTCTGGTGTGCCCAGGACGGGCAACAGGCGGACCCGTGTCAGGTGGATGTCCGGGCCTTCGCTGTGCAGCGACACGCCGTCGCGCCCGCCAATGCGCAGCGGCTGCGGCGCGTGTTGCTGCATCGCGTGCGCAGAAGACCGCGACAGGGCAGTCGCGTCGTACACGTCGTAATCGCCTTGCAGCAGCCAGCGCGTGAGTGCGCCGTCATGGGGCACGCCGCTGGGCTGGCTGAAGCCGAGTTTCCAGACGCTGGCGCCTGTATCGGCGAGCGTGAAACTGAGCATGCCCTCGAGCGGACTGATCTGCGATGGCAGCAGCAGCGTGGCATTGGGCAGACACAGCGCAGGCACACGGTCGTTGAGCGCGGGGACGCCCGGGACGAACCTCTCCAGCCACGCCGTCAGCGGGGCCCCGTCGAGCTCGTCGTGGCTGATCATGTAGCTCACGCCATCGTGCCACCACCAGAGTTGGGTGCTGCCGCGGGTCATGCCATCGAAGCTGGTCAGCAACGCCGCGCCCGGGTGGCCCGGCACCGGACGCATCGGCGCTTCTGCCAGCCTCGTCAGCAAGTCGGCGGCTTCCTTGAGCTCGCTGTCGTGCCGAGTTCGGGCTTGGGCTTCGAGCTGGACCTTCTGCGCTGCATTGAGAGGCTTGCCGTCGTCGCCGGTGTCGGGCAGTGGTTCGGCGGGCCGGCGCGATGCTTCGCCGATCCAGTTCCGGATGTTTTCGGCCAGTTGAGTGTGACTCGCGCGCTGTGCCTGCTGGGTGCGTTCCAGCACCGCGGCGTGATCGGCCTGGCTGCGTCCTGTGACGACGTAGAGCGAAAAAGTGCCGAGGGTGATGGGGGGATCTCCCGCTTCCATCACCTTCCACTTCGGTGCGGCGCCGGCCTCGAAACTCACCGGCCCAATGCACTGGCGCTGCGCCGTGCTCGGTGTGGCGCCACCGGGTGCCGTGTGGGGCAGCAGGCGCGGCTGGCGCCAGCGTGCTGCATGCTCTTGCAGCACGGTCTGGAGCCACGGGGGTGCTTCATTGCTGAGGATGGGCGCCACCGGCTGAATGAGGTCGGGTGTGATGCCCTCGTTGTGCAGTCCGGTGCTGCCCACGGCGTACACGTGATCGGTCGGCAGGCGAAACACACCTTCGCCGTCGCCTGCGTCGATCTGGTTCAGCACCACGGCGGACTTCGACGTGGGCTGCCCCACGACGTAGGTGTTGCGCCGCTCGCGCAGCGTGGCCGTCAGCCACAGGCTGCCACTGGCCACGCGCTCGTCAGTCAGCACCACCATCGGCATGGCCTGAAGCGCGGCCTGCGCTGCTTCATAGCGTTCGCCACGTGCCGACTCGTTGAGGCGGAGGTTGCCGCCTGTCGTGCGGATGGCGTTGCGGCCGATGCGGGTCATCGACAACAGGACCATCGCCGGGTCTTCTTGGTGGGTGAGGGCCTGGGCCACGTCGACCACGTCTTCGGCCAGGCCGCCGGAGTTGCCGCGCAGGTCGAGCACGAAGACACCCTGGAGTTCATGGCGGCGATGGGCCTCAAGCATCAACATGCGCAGGCGGTCATCGGCCCCGTTGGTGATGCTGCGCAGTTGCAGGTACCAGCCGCCGGGCACTGGCCGCGCGAACTCGGTCGGCCATGCCATGTTGGCCCGTTGGATGTCGACGCTGCGCGGCGACCCCTCGGCGCTCGCCAGCTGGACGCGCACGGTGGAGCCGGGGCTGCCTCGCAGCCGGCCCACCGCTTGCAACAAGGTTCCCGCGGCGAGTGGCTCGCCATCGGCCTGAAGCAGCCGGTCGTCGGTGCGTACGCCTGCGCGGGCCGCGGGCCCGTCGGGGAGCACATCGGTCACCACCAGGTTGTCACCGTCTTTGAGCAGCGACACGCCGATGCCGACGAAGCCATCGGGCCCCTTGATCGTGGCCGCCGCATCGGCCTTCAGCATGTAGCGGGATTCTGCGCCCAGCAGTTGGGCTGCCTCGTACAGGCACGACCAGCGCTGCGCCCGGGCCGTTTTTTTCAGCGCGGCGGCTTTCCAGCAGGCGGCCTGCAGCTCGGTTTTGCTGGGCCGCAGCAGGCCACTTGCGCGGGTGAGGATGTCGAGCGCCCGGTTCACACCGGGATCGGCCAGCAGTCCTGCCTCATCGACGGGTGTGTCGGAACGGGTCGAGGTTTCGGCCTCCTCGGCAGCCGGGGCAGGGGCCGCTTTTCGGGCCGATGGTTTGGCCGAAGGAGCCGGCGCCGGATGGGACTGCGCTGATTTACTCCGGGCCGTTTTTGTCGTGTCCGCGGTCACCGCCGCCGAGGTCGCAGGGACGAAGCCCAGGACTGCGGCGAGGCAGGCGGCGTTCAGCCAGGGTAGCGTGCGGCTGTGCGAGCGCCAGGGCCAGAACGCATCCGCCGGCGTCGACGAGTACGTCAAAGAGGGGTTCGAAGACGACTTCGGAAAGAACGACAAGGCGCGCATGGGCTGACAGAAAAGTGCTGGTGGCGTGAGCATGCCACCAGCAATGGTCTGTCAGTCGGCCGCGGCATCCCCATCCAGGGGGGATGGGGCGTCGGTTTCGGCCCCTTGATCCGGGGTGTCTGCCGATTCAGCAGGCTTGGCGGCCACCGGCTCACCAAACGCCTCGTCGCCACGCAGGTAGCGCCACTGGCCCGGAGGCAGCTCGCCCAGCATCACGCGGCCGATGCGCACGCGCTTCAGGCCCAGCACGTTGAGGCCCACGGCCTCGCACATGCGGCGGATCTGGCGCTTCTTGCCTTCGCGCAGCACGAAGCGGAGCTGGTCGTCGTTGACCCATTCGACCTGGGCGGGGCGGAGTGCTTCGCCGTCGAGTTCCAGGCCGTGGTTGAGCAGCGCGAGGCTGGACTCTGGCAGGGCTTCGCCGCTTTGCGTCTGCACGCGCACCAGGTATTCTTTGTCGATGTCGCTGTTCTCGCCGATGAGCTGCTTGGCCACACGGCCGTCTTGCGTGAGGATGAGCAGGCCCACGGAGTCGATGTCCAGGCGGCCGGCGGGTGCGAGGCTGCGCAGGTGATCGCGCACGAACTGGATGCTTGAGCGGTCTTCACGCCATTGGTTCTCGGGCTTCACCAGCACCACCGCGGGCTCATAGCCGTCTTCGGCCTGGCCGCTCACGAAGCCGACCGGCTTGTTGATCAGCACGGTGACCTTGAGCGCTTGCATGTTGCGCGCCTTGGCATCGATGGTGATGTGCTGGCCCGGCATCACGCGCGAGCCGAGCTCCTTCACGATGCGGCCGTCCACACGCACCCAGCCTTTGGGAATCCATTCGTCGGCTTCGCGGCGCGACGACATGCCCAGCTCGCTCATGCGCTTGGACAAGCGCATGCTGCCCGGCTGCTCGGCGAACACCGGGCCGTCGTCCTCGTCGTCATCGTCGTCGTCGCGGCCACGGTGCTGCTGGGGGGCCTGGTTGCGCGGGTCAAAGGCCGTGCTGCGGCGGCGGTTGTCGCGGCGGTCGTCGAGCGGCGTGCGTGGGCCCTGGCCCTGGCCGGGGTTGCCTTGCTGGCGCGGGTCGGAGCGACCTTGCATGTCGGGCGACTGGCGGTAAGGCGGGCGGTCGTTGCCACGGGGATCGAACGGGGCTGCGCGGTTGCCGAAGGCGCTGTTGCCACCAGGCTGCTGCGGGTTGCCCTGGTACGGGCGACCGCGTTGGTCGTCACGGTGCCCGCCCTGTTGGCCGCCACCTTGGCCGCGGCTGTCTCCACCGAAGTTGCCGCGGTTGTCGTCACGCGGGCCACCATAGGGAGGGCGCTGCGGCGAATTGCCACGCCCGTCGTCACGCGGGCCGCCGTAGGCCTGGCGCGGAGGCGCGCTGCGGCCGTCGTCGCGAGGGCCGCCATAAGGCGCGCGGCGGGGCTCGTCGCGGGGCGCATCGCGTTGATCGTCGCGCGGCCACTGGCCACGCGACTCATCGCGCCCGCCACGCGATGGCGCAGGGCGGGGGGCGTCGTGGCGGCTGCCTCGGTACTGGGCCGGGCCACGCGGCTCTTCGCGCGGTCCGCCGCGTGGCGCGCTGCGTGAATCGTCGCGATTGACATTCCGCGGGTCGGTGCGTTGGTCGTTGCGGTAGTCACCTCTGGGCTCGTGCCGCGGACCGCCGCGCGGATCGTCTTGCGGGCCACGTCCATGGCCGCGGTCATCGGCTGGCCGGCCGCGCGGGCCGTTGTTGAAACCACCGCCTTCGGGCGGGCGGCGGTTGAACTCGGGCGGCGGGTTGTTGCCGAAGCGCTGGCGGAGCTGGTCTTGATAGCGCGCATCGCGTTCGCCGCCGCGCGGATCGGATGTGTTGCGGTCGTCGCGGGGCGCGCGAGCGCGTTGGTCCGGAGAACCCCGCGGATCATCGCGGCGCGGAGGGCGCTGGGATGGAGGCGCACCCGGGCCATTGCGGTCACGCGGGCCGCGTGGGGCATCACCCTCGTTGCGACGGGCAAAGGCCGGCGGAGCGTTGTCGCCGAAGCGCTGACGCAGCTGCTCCTGGTAACGCGCTTCGCGCTCGGTCCGCTGGGTTTGCGCCTCAGCGAGTGTCGGCCGCCGCTTCACGCCCGCCCCGGTGCCGCGAACGGGAGGCCGGTCGGCCTTGCCTGGGGCGGATGAATCGGACGGCTTCTTGAGTTTGATGGTGACCATGGCGCTGCGCTCTCTGTAAGCCGCAATTGGAACACGAGGCCTCGCTGTTGCCAGGGAAATCCCGCATCTGTGCCGCCGAGCAGCGTGTGAAACGGCCGACCTACCCTCTGGGATGGTGGGTGGCGTGCAGCGCCTTGAGCCGCTCTCTGGCCACGTGCGTATAGATCGTGGTCGTCGAAATGTCCGCGTGCCCCAGCAGCATCTGCACCGCACGAAGGTCTGCGCCGTGGTTGAGCAAATGGGTGGCAAAGGCATGCCGCAGGGTGTGTGGCGACAGCGGCGCGGTGATGTGGGCCAGCAGCGCGTACTTCTTCACGAGCTGCCAGAACATCTGCCGCGTCATGCCTTCGCCGCGGTGGGTGACGAAGAGCGCGTCGCTGGTCTGGGCCTGCAGGATCTCGCTGCGGGCCTCGGCCAGGTAGCGGCGCAGCCAGGCGTGGGCTTCTTCACCGAAGGGCACGAGGCGCTCCTTGCTGCCCTTGCCGGTCACGCGCAGCACACCTTCATCGAGGCCCATGTGCACGGTCTTGAGCGTGACGAGTTCGCTCACGCGCAGGCCGCTCGCGTACATGAGTTCGAGCATGGTGCGGTCGCGCAGGCCGAGCGGGGTGTCCACCAGCGGGGCTTCGAGCAAGGCGTCGACCTGCGCTTCGCTCAGCACCTTGGGGATGCGTGGGGGCTGCTTGGCGCTCAGCAGCTTGAGCGTGGGGTCGCTCGTGAGCAGCTGCTCGCGCAGCGCCCAGCGGAAATAGCGCTTGAAGACCGTGAGGCGGCGGTTGGCGCTTGTCGCCTTGCGGCCGGTGTGCATGACCACGGCGTGTTCGCGCAAATCGCTCTCGGAGGTGCTGTCGAGGTCCCGGTCGTGGGTGGCGGCGAGCCACTGCGCGTACAGCGTGAGGTCGCGCCGGTACGCGGCCAGGGTGTTGGCCGACAGGCCGTCCTCGATCCACAGGGCATCGATGAAGCGGTCGATCGACGCGTGGCTGCTGGCGAGAGAGCTCACGAGAAGAGGGGCGCGGAGGACGCGGTGCTCAAGAGGGACATGTGCCGTTTGTACACCGGCTGCGCGATGGCGGTGCAGAGGGGCGCTGCGCCACGGGTGGTAGATTTCAGCCCCTGATTTCATGCACGACACGATCGGAGACCTTCATGACCTTGCGCCTTGCCCTTCCGCTGGCTTTTTTTGCCTTTGCCGCCACGGGCTGCAACAGCTTGCAGCATGTCAACGTCCATGACAAAAGCGCCAGCAAATTCGCCACGCGCGTGGTCGTGCGGCCGGATGGTTTTCCGGCCACCAAGCGTTCCAAGGGCGGCATCGAGTTGGGCTACGAGCAGTACCGCGGCAATGGCAATCAGCGCGTGGAGTCAGGCAACCAGGTCACGCTGGATGGCAACACGATCACGGGGCCGGACACCTTGCGCAACGAGGTGAAGATCCAGCAAGGCCATGTGAGCTACAACCACCTGATCAACTTCGGGCGGTTCGAGCTGGAACCCCGTGTGGGCCTGGCTTTTCAGCAGGTGGACGTGACGGCGGTGTCCGCCACCAATCCGGCTCTCGCGCCCTTGTCGACACGTGAGCGGGGCACCTACCTGTCGGGCGGCATCACGCCGCGCTTCAAGTTCAACGACATGATGGCCATCGAAGCCCGCTTCGCGCTGGGCCTCGCCTCGGGTCGCCGCAGTGCGGATGGGGAGCTCATGCTGGTGTTCAATCCAGCGCCGGCCTTGTCTCTGCGCGCAGGCTACTTCAAACGCGAGCAGCACCTGAGTGGCGACTTCGGCACCCACTCGAATCTGGAAATCGAGTTGTCCGGCCCCTCGGCCGCGCTGGTGCTCAACTTCTGAGCAGGCCTGCGTTGGGCGCTGTCTGGTCCAGCGCCCAGTCGATGTGCTCTTGAACCAAGGCGGTGTCTCCGGCGCGGGCAGCGCTGAGCGCGTGTTGCACGGCCTGCCGATCGGCATGGGGCAAGTCCGCGCCGAGCGCGTTGCCCAGGCCCACGGCCAGGTTGCGCCGCCACCGCTCGAAGCCGATGCGGCGGATCGGACCGCCCTCGCTGTGGCGCAGGAAGTCGGCTTCGCTCCAGGCCCACAGCTGCAGCAGGCTGCGGTGCGTGAGCGGCGCGCGCGCATCGAAGTCGGGCAGGGTGCTCAGCTGCGCGAACTTGTTCCAGGGGCACACGAGCTGGCAGTCGTCGCAGCCGTAGATGCGGTTGCCCATGAGCGGCCGCAAGGCTTCTGGAATCGAACCATCGTGTTCGATGGTCAGGTACGAAATGCAGCGCCGCGCATCCACCTGGTAGGGCGCCACGATGGCCCCGGTGGGGCACACATCGATGCAGGCAGTGCAGCTGCCGCAGTGCGGGCTCACCGCCTCCGACAGCGGCAGGGCGAAGTCGATGTAGATCTCGCCCAGAAAGAACATCGACCCGTGCTCGCGGTGCAAGGCCAGCGTGTGTTTGCCGCGCCAGCCGATGCCGCTGCGCGAGGCGAGCTCCACCTCGAGCACCGGCGCTGAGTCGGTGAACACGCGGTGCCCGAACGGCCCCACGGCCTCGGCCAGCCGATCGGCCAGCTTCTGCAGCCGCGAGCGCAGCACCTTGTGGTAGTCCCGGCCCCGTGCATAGGCCGACACGCCCGCCTGCAGCGGGTCGTTCAGGTGTGCCCATTCAACGGCCTGCCAGTCGGCGCCGCTGTCACGCGGCAGGTAGTTCATGCGCGCCGTGATCACGCGCACCGTGCCCGGCACCAGCTCGGCCGGCCTCGCGCGCTTGAGCCCGTGGGCCGCCATGTAGGCCATGCTCCCGTGAAAGCCGTTGTTCAGCCACGCCAAAAGCCCTGCTTCGGCGGACGACAGGTCCACACCGGCCACGCCGATCTGGGAAAATCCCAGCTCAAGGGCCCAGCCACGCACCTGCACGACCAAGTCGGCCAGGCGTTGGCCGTCCTGTTCTGTGTCGTCTCGGGTGTGGTTCCCGAGGTCTGTGCTGTTCACGCGAGCGTCCGTCATTTGAGCATTCTAGAAACCCGCACCCTGCACTGGCCCGACGAGGCCGCTTGCGCGGTCACCGCCGCGGCCCTGGCAAGCCGCCCGGCCCTGCATGATGCATTCATCACGCTGCACGGCACGCTCGGCGCGGGAAAAACCACCTTCGTGCGCCACCTGCTGCAGGCCCTCGGTGTGACCGGCCGCGTGAAAAGCCCCACCTATGCGGTGATGGAGTCGTATGAGCTGCCGGCGCTGTCGGTCCGTCATTTCGATTTCTACCGCTTCAACGACCCGCAAGAATGGGAAGACGCGGGCTTCCGTGACGTGTTCGCCACGCCCGGTCTCAAGCTCGCTGAATGGCCCGAGCAGGTGGGTGACTTGTTGCCTCCGGCCGATCTGTCGATGGAACTTGTGCCGCTCGATGGTGACGAACGTCGCGTGACCTTCACTGCCCACACCCCACGCGGCCTCGACCTGCTGCCGCCTGCCCAGGAGCCTCTCGCTTGAAGCGCCGCGCGCTGTTGGGGGGAGCGTTGCAGGGGGCCTTGCTGCAAGGCATGGGCGGCATCGTGCTGTCGCTCGGTGCGGCCGACATCGCCTTCGGTGCCACGCTGGTGGCCGTGCGCGTGTGGCCGGCGTCCGACTACACGCGGGTCACGCTCGAGTCCGACACACTGCTGTCGGTCAAGCATTTCATGGCCGACAACCCGCGCCGGCTGGTCATCGACATCAACGGCCTGGAGTTGAGCCCGGCCCTGCGTGACCTGGTCGGCAAGGTGCGGTCCGACGACCCATTCATCGCAGGGGTGCGTGTGGGGCAGAACCAGCCGCGTGTCGTGCGCCTGGTGATCGACCTCAAGCAGGCCACGCTGCCCGAGCTGTTCACGCTGGAGCCCGTGGCCGCGTACCAGCACCGGCTGGTCTTCGACCTTCACCCCACCCACGAAGCCGATCCCCTGCTCACCCTCATCCAGGACAAGCAGCAGGCCGAGCAACAGGCCGTCGATGCGGTGAAGGATGCGTTGGGTGAGTTCATCGGCAAGGTGGGCAAGCCAGGGGCATCTCCCCCTGGCGTCACGCAGCCCGTCGTCGCCCCCCCCGTGATCGCGTCGGGGGATGGGCCTAGAGAGGGACCCAGAGAGGGACCCAGAGAGGGCCCCCGCCCCCCTGCGGCGGCCTCGGCCCCCTCGGGCGCGGTGCCCACCCGCCCCTTGGCCGGTGCACCGCCCCCCATGACCCAGGCGCGCCTCGACCGCCTCATCATCGTGGCACTCGAC
>JBEGTX010000167.1:0-2781 GCA_041179165.1 Pseudomonadota bacterium
CCCAGCAGTTGAACGCCGAGCGCGCTGAGTGGGAGCAGTTCGCGGCCCGGATGGACGTCACCCCGCACGCCGAAGAGCTGGTATCGCTCGTGCCTTCGGCGACCGAGCAGGTCTGGATCGAAGATGTACTGAAGCGCCTGGGCGATGCACTGATGCGCTGGTCCGGCCATGCCGAGCAGCGGCCTGCAGAAGCAGGCTTGCAAACCGCTGTTCAAGGCGACACGCCCCCACCGCAGGGCGCACGTCTCGCGCTCGAGGCGGCACGCAGCGAGGTCGTGCGCCATGACGTGAGTCTCTCTGAGCAGGTGCGGCTGCCTGCCGAGCTGCTGGCCGCACAGCGAGAGGCCGATGCCGCATTGTTGGCGGTCGGGCTCGGTGCCGAGCGATTGCATATCATCTCGCTGCTGCTCGATGCCGACATCGATGCCGCCGTGCAGCTGCAGCAGACCACGCAGCAGGCCCTGCAGGACAAACGCCAGCGCATCGCGGACATCGAGGCCGCGCTCGAACTGGAAACGAAACAGCTGGAGGCACTGTTGGCCCAAGGCGAGGTGCCGACGGCCGACGACGTGGCAGAGGCCCGCCGCCTGCGCGATGCCCGCTGGCTGCGCTTGAAGATCGGCTACCTCGCCGCCCAGCCGCCCGATGCGGCGCTCGCAGCCGCCTTCGAGGTCGAACTGCGCGATGCCGACCGATTGTCCGATGCCCTGGGACGCGATGCCGAGCGGGCCGAAGCGCAGCAGTCGCAGCGCCGCGTGCTCGCCCGTCTCACCGGCGATGCCGACACCTTGCGCGCCGACGTGGCGAAGGCGCTCGCGGGTGCCGAGGCCAGAGCGCTCGAATGGCGCGAGCGCCTGCAAGCCGCAGGCCTGCCCGACATCGCCCCCGCAGCCTTGCGCCAGTGGCAGCAGCGCTTTCTGCAAGCGCAGCAGGCCGCGGCCACGGTTCTGCGCCTGCGCGATGAGCAGCAGCGTGCTGGCGAACTCGACCGGCAGCTGCGCGTCGACCTGAGGGATGCTCTCGCGGCGTGCGGTGTGGAGCGGCCGTCCGACACCGTGAACCTGCGCCACCTCACCGCCTTGGCCGATGCGAGGGTGCAGCAGCTGGATCACCTCGCGCGCCAGCAACTCGCTAACGCCAGTGCCAGCAAGGCGCGTGAGGAACAGCGCGCCCAGTGGGCCGAGCGCGAGGAGACGCTGCGAGCGACGGTGTCTGCCCTTGCAGAGGAGTTGGTGCCTGTTCTGGACCGGTTGCTGTTGCCCACGCTCGCCACGCCGGCAGATGCAGTCACCGCCAGGAGCGACCCCTTCAGTTCGCTCAACGTGGCACTCGACACCGTGCGCGCGCGTCTGGAGGAGTTCGACACGCTGTCCACACTGCATGTGGCGTTGCTGGCCTCCCAGCAAAAGCTGCAGCGCTTGGCCGCCACACTGCAGGGGCACCGGGCGCAGGCCGAGGCCGTGGCAGCGCACCTGGGGCTGGAGGCCACGGGCCCGCTGCGCCTGGTCATCGACCCGCTGGCCGAACGGCTGGCGGTGGCGCAACGGATCGACAAGGAAAGGCAGCTGCTGACCCGTCAAATGGCCAACAGCGAAGCCGAACAGCTGCAGCAGCAAGAGGCGCTGCGGCGGCACGATGCCGTCTTGCAACGCCTGAGCGAAGCGGCAGGTGTCGCATCGTCCGATCAGCTCATCGATGCCGAGGAGCAGTCGGCCTCACGCCGCGAAGCGCAGCGCGAATGGCGTGACAAGGAGGCTCTGCTGGCCCAGGCCTCGGCGCGTTCTGAAGACGAACTCGCCGTGCTGCTGCGCGAGCAGGACGCACTCGGCTCCAACGAAGAAGAAGCCGTGCGTCAATCGCTCTCCACGCTGGAAGAGCAACTGCGCCAGGCCCGCACCGTGGACGAGCAAGCGCGCCAGGCTCTGCAGGCGGTGGACAGCGGCAACGCGGCCGCTGCCGCGCGCGAGGCCATGGAGCAGTCGGCCGCCAGCGTGCGCCAGCACATGGGCCCATGGGTGCGTTCGCGCCTTGCGCATGCGCTGCTGGCCGAGGCCACACGGCGTTTCCGCGAACGCGCGCAGGGGCCGATGTTCAAGGCTGCGTCGGCATACTTCAGCCAGATGACGCTGGGCGAATTCACCGGCCTGGTGAGCGACGACACCCAGGAGCAGCCCACGCTGCTCGCCCTGAGGCGCGATGGCCGCAAGCTGCAGGTGACCGAGCTCAGCGAAGGCACGCGCGACCAGCTCTACCTCGCATTGCGGCTGGCCGCGCTCGAACTGCAGCGCGCGCGTGGCGCCGACCTGCCGGTGCTGCTGGACGATGTGCTGATGACGTCCGACGATCGCCGTGCCGCCGCCATGGTGCAGGCGCTGCTCGCATTCTCGGCGGGCTCGCAGGTGATTGTCTTCACCCACCATGCGCACTTGGTGGATGTGGCGCGGCAGGCCGTGGGGACGGATGCCCTCGGTGTGCTTCATCTGCCCTCGTCAGCAGGGGGCTGAAGCCGGGCGACTCACGCCCAGGCTCCTAGGGCCTCAGCGTTTCTCCTGACTGTCAGGCCTTGAACGTCCCGGTGAGCAACTCGGGCAGGCGCTCGCCGCCCATGCGGAAACCGCAGGCCTGCGAATGCCCTCCGCCGTTCATGCTTTCGGCCAGCGGGATCAGGTCGAAGCCCGGTTGCGACCGCATGCCCACCTTGATGCCGCCGCTCTTGTGGGCGTTCCACATCAGCGCAAAGGTGCCGCACTGCTTGGACAGGATGTGGCCGACCAGGCTGTG
>JBEGTX010000168.1:0-10187 GCA_041179165.1 Pseudomonadota bacterium
CTGACGTGGTGCGCCACCCGCTGGTGGCGCGCATCGTCGAAGCCTACGACGCTGCGCGCGACTGAGCTCGCAGCGGGCCCAGGGACAGTCTGCTTGGCGTTGGACGGCGCTCAGGAGTTCCGATTCCTCATGCCCGACGTGGCGACCGCCCGGCGCTGGCCCACACCGTCTTGCTGGTCAGCAAGAGCGCGCTTTCGTTCGGCTTCGCCTTCCAGTGTCATTTTTCTGAAACCTGCCGCCGTACGTGAAGTGCGACCGCCTTCGCCTTGCGCCATGGTCGCGCGAGCCCGGTGATGGGCTGGATGGCTTGAACCGAGGGTTTGTCCCTGGCTCCATGGCACGATTTCGAAAGAATCCGTCGCAGGTCTATTTCTAGAATCAGCGGGCACGGGGCGTCTTGCTCCTGCTCACCTTCTCTGGAGATCACCCATGCTGTTTGACAGCCCCCGTTTTGCCCGCCCACGCCGCACCCTGGCCCCCATCGCGCTCGTGGCGCTCAGTCTGGTGCTGAGTGCTTGTGGCGGCGATGAGTCTCCGACGGCCACCACGACCAGCGGCGTCGTGTATGGCACAGAGGCCGACACCCACAAGCAGTTCCTGGGCATTCCCTATGCGGCCCCGCCGGTGGGCAATCTGCGCTGGGCTCCTCCTGCAGCGCCTGCCAGCTGGACTGGCGAGCGTGACGCCACCGCCTTCGGCAGCCATTGCCCTCAGGCTTCCACCCCCGGCTTCGGCTACGGCTTCGCCGGCGGCAAGGAAGACTGCCTGTTCCTGAACGTCTACACCCCGAAGACCGCGGGCCCGCACCCGGTGATGGTGTGGATCCACGGCGGCGCGTTCGTCTATGGCCGCAGCAACAGCTACATCCCGACGAAGCTGGTGCAAGAAGGCACCGTCGTCGTCACCATCAACTACCGCCTCGGTTCGCTCGGCTACCTGGCACACCCGGCCCTGGCCGACGCCAACGGCCGGTCCGGCAACTACGGTTACCTCGACCAGCTGGCCGCCCTCAAATGGGTGAAGAACAACATCGCCGGTTTTGGTGGTGATGCCAGCAATGTGACGGTGTTCGGGCAGTCGGCAGGCGGCTTGAGCGTCTCGGCGCAACTGGCTTCGCCACTGGCGGCGGGCTTGTTCCACAAGGCCATCGTGCAAAGCAGCCCGGGCCTCACGCTGCTCGACCAGGCCACGGCCAGCGGACTCGGTGCGGCCACGGCTGCGCGGGTGCCGGCTCCGGCCATTCCCGCCAGCGGCGCCACGCCTGCCGTGGCTGCCGTCACGGGCTTCAACTGCCCGACCGATGCCAGTGCAGCCGCTTGTCTGCGTGCACGCTCGGCCGACTACATCGTGGCCAATCAGCCGGGGTCGTTCTCGCCGGTCAATCAGCCCGTGATCGACGGCAGCTTCCTGACCCAGAGCATGAACGCAGCGTTCGCTGCCGGCACCTTCAACAAGGTGCCACTGATGGTGGGCAACACGCATGACGAGTTCACCTCGTTCCTGGGCCAGACCGAGTTGCGCAACGGCGCGGCCATGACGGCAACCGCCTACCCGTTCGCCATGGCGGCGCAGTTCACGTCGCCGCCATCACCGGCCGGGTTTTCGACCTACCTGACGAACACCCTCTACCCGCTGAGCGCCTACCCACAAGACGCCACGGGCCCGAGCCTGGCCTTCAGTGCAGCGGTCGCTGACACCTTGTTCGCCTGCGCCACGCGCAAGGCGCAGAAGCAGTTCAACGCCGCGGCCGTGACCTTGTATGCCTATGAGTTCAACGACCCGAACGCACCCATGAGCCTGCAGCCCCTGGTGAGCTTCCCGTACAAGGCGTATCACGCCTCGGAAATCCAGTACCTGTTCAATGTGCCCGGGTCCACGCTCACGACGGCCCAGCAGCAACTCGCCAACACCATGGTGTCGCAGTGGGCGAAGTTTGCCCGCACCGGCAACCCGGCGTTGACGGGGGGCACGGCTTGGCCCGTTTTCGGCTCGACTGAAAACGTGTTGAGCCTCGCTCCAACCGGCACGGGTGCAGGCACTGTGGTGGTCAACAACTTCGCTGCCGACCACAAGTGCGCAGTCTGGACGCCGGGCGTCTGAGCCTGGCTTGACCTCGGCGGCTTGGTCAGTGGTGGGTGGTCTCGCGTTTCAGGCGCAGGCCGCTCCCCACCACACTGAAGCTGCCATCGGCCTCCGCCTTCACGGGGTGGCCGTCCTGCAGATGGTATTCAGCCAGGCCTGTCGACTCCCAGGGAGACTGGCCGGCGCTGAAGACATCCATGCGGCACAGGTGTTCGAACGCGTGAACCGAATACACCTTGCCATCGGTGCCTCGGGCCGTGAAGGTCTCGAGGCGTTGAAGCATCTTGTCCATGAGCGGGCTCCTGAGCTGTCGTCGGGAGGCCCACTCTACGCCCCGCGGGAACCCCTGATGCGGGCGCGGGCACTGCCCCGATGAGCGGATGAATGCGGTTCCCTTAGACTGGTGAGCTCTCACCTGTCTTGCCGTTTCGATTCATGCCGCAACCTGATCTCAGCCTGTCTCTGCAATTTGCCGACGCGCGCCATCGTGCCGTCTTGCCGCGCCACAAGGTGATGCGATGGATCCGGGCTGCACTCGAGTTGCCCGGGGAGATCACGGTGCGCATCGTCGGTGCCGAAGAGGGGCAGGCGCTCAATCGCGATTTTCGCCAGCGCGATTACGCGACCAATGTGCTGACCTTCGACTACAGCCATGAGCCTGTGGTTGTGGCCGATCTCATTCTGTGTGCGCCGGTGGTCGATACCGAAGCGCAGGCCGCCAAGTTCAGCCTCGAGGCGCACTACGCCCACCTGTTGGTCCATGGCACGCTGCACGCGCAAGGCTATGACCACGAAGAAGACAGCGAGGCGGAATGCATGGAAGCCCGCGAAACCGAGGTGCTTGCCAAACTCGGATTCGCTGATCCTTATGCGGCCTGAGTGCAGCCCCGCGTGACGGGGGGGGGGGCGGCGCTGGAACCCCGCCTACCTGTGCTTCACCGAGGTGCTCAGGTAGCGCTTGCGCCAGAAGAACAAACCCAGCCCGCCACCGATGATGACCATGAACAGGCTGGCCATCCACACGCCCACGCTGCTGTGAATGAGGGGCAGGCCGTCGAAGTTCATGCCGAAAAATCCGGTCACGAGGTTCAAGGGCATGAAGATGGCGGTCAGCACGGTGAGCGTGCGCATGATGTCGTTGGTGCGGTTGCTCTGTGCAGAGAAGTGCATCTGCACGGCCGTCTCGGCCGATGACTCCAATCGGCGCACATGGCTCAGCACGCGTTCGATGTGCTCGAGCACGTCGCGTGAGCGCACGCGCAGCAGTTCGCGGTCGCGGGTGACCTGCGGGTCGGCGTCGGCCGGCCACTCCTCCAGCGCATCGATCCACTCGACGATGGCGCTGCGCTGGTCTTCGCAGGTGTCTTCGAGCAGGTGCAGCGCGTTGCGTGATTCGAGCAGCACCTGCCAGCTGTCGAAACGGCCGCGCGGGTTGAACAGCTCTTGCTGCAGGTAGCCGAGCTGCTTGCTCATCAGGCGGCGCAGCTCCAGGTAGTTGTCCACCATGTGGTTGACCATGCGCAGCATCAGGTCGGCCGGGCTGGTGGGCAGGCGCAAGATGCCGCTGCGCTGGTCGACGCGTGCTTCGGCGCCGGTCACCATCTGCTGCAGTTTGCTCGCAAAGAATTCGCGCACCAGGCAGTCGGTCGGGTGCACGGTCATCAGCACGCGGTCGAAGATGGCAAAGCCGACCGGGCTGGTGTCGATGGCTTCAAGCGCCAGCTTGGCGGTGGACATCGTGCCGCTTTGTTCATCGACGAAGAGCCCGCCGCTGCCGTTGCCCGCTGCGAGGCGGCGGAACACGAGCAGGTCGTACCACGAGGTGTAGTCGAAGTGCGAGGGCAGCTGGTTGTTCAGCAGGTCGGAGATGTGCAGGTCCACGATCTGCCCGCCCACCCAGCGCTGCAGCGCGGCTTGCAACGTGGGCGTGTTGACCTCGAACTCGCGGCGCGCCGTGCCCACCCACAGGTAGCCTGTGGCGGGCAACTGCTCGGGCAGCTCGGTGAGTTCGATGAATTGGTCGGCGCGGATGTGAAAAATGCGCATCGCGTCAGCCCTGTTTGAGCAGGCGCGCGGCTTGGAGCGCAAAGTAGGTCAGCACGCCATCGGCACCGGCGCGGCGGAAGGCCAGCAGGCTCTCCATCATGACCGCGTCGTGGTCGAGCCAGCCGTTGGCGGCGGCGGCCTTGAGCATCGCGTACTCGCCGCTCACCTGGTAGGCGAAGGTGGGCACGCGGAATTCGTCTTTCACGCGGCGCACGATGTCGAGGTACGGCATGCCCGGCTTGACCATCACCATGTCGGCGCCTTCGGCCAGGTCGAGGGCCACTTCGCGCAGGGCTTCGTCGCTGTTGCCCGGGTCCATCTGGTAGACCTTCTTGTTGCTCTTGCCGAGCTGCGCGGCCGAGCCCACGGCGTCGCGGAAGGGGCCGTAGAAGGCACTCGCATACTTGGCGCTGTAGGCCATGATGCGGGTGTGGATGTGGCCGCGCGCTTCGAGGGCGCTGCGGATGGCGCCGATGCGCCCGTCCATCATGTCGCTCGGCGCGACGATGTCGACACCGGCGTCGGCCTGCACCAGCGCTTGTTGGGTCAGCATGGCCACCGTCTCGTCGTTGACGATGTAGCCGGTGGCGTCGAGCAGGCCGTCCTGGCCGTGGGATGTGAACGGGTCGAGGGCCACGTCGGTCAGCACACCCAGTTCAGGAAAACGCCGCTTCAGTTCGCGCACGACGGTGGGCACCAGGCCCTCCGGGTTGAGGGCCTCGCGGCCGTCTTCTGTCTTGAGGGCGGTGTCGATGACCGGGAACAAAGCCATCACGGGAATGCCCAGCTGCACACACTCTTCGGCCACAGGCAGCAGGCGGTCCAGGCTCAGGCGTTGCACGCCTGGCATCGAGGCCACGTCTTGCGTCTGGTTTTGCCCGGCGAGGATGAACACCGGCAGGATCAGGTCGCTCGCATGCAGCTGATGCTCACGCACCAAGGCGCGGGTGAAGGTGTCGCGGCGCAGCCGGCGCGGGCGGCTTGAAGGGAAGGGGGCGGGCGTGTGCATCGTGGGGGAGCTCGTCGGTTCGGCGGAGCAGGCACTGCCGCTCGATTCTTTCGTCAGGAATGTGCGCACATTGGCTCATTCCCTGGTCTGGCAGACATAAAAGGCCGTCTGGCATCTGATAAAGTCGTCATCGAATGATAGCCGCAAGGTGGTCGTTCCCTGCTTTTCCTCCCTGAGCAGGAGCCTTGACGTGATGACAGCGATAAGGCTTTTCCAGCCCCGGCCCATGGCCGGGGCATTTTTTTGTGCGGCGCGTTTGTGGGTGCTTGCATGCGCTTTGGCGCTGTCCTTTTGCGACCTCGGCACCGACGCGTGTGGGCCCATCGTGGCGCAGACATAATCGCCCCCATGATGAGTCTTTATCCCTGGGTCAAGGCCCTGCACCTGATCTTCGTCGCGAGCTGGTTTGCGGGGCTGTTCTACTTGCCGCGGCTGTTCGTCAATCTGGCCATGGTGCCGGCCGACAGCCACGCCGAACGAGAACGCTTGCTGCTGATGGCGCGCAAGCTCTATCGCTTCGCCAGCCTGCTCATGGTGCCTGCCCTGCTGCTGGGCTTGTGGCTGTGGCTGGGCTTTGGTCTGTGGAAGGGATCGGGGAATGGCTGGCTGCATGCCAAGCTGCTGCTGGTGATTGCCGCCATCGGCTACCACCATGCATGCCGCTCATTGCTGCGCAAGTTCGAGCAGTTCACGAACAAGCGCAGTGAGCGCTGGTTCCGGGTGTTCAACGAGGCCGCGGTGGTGATTTTTGCGGTCATCGTGGTGCTGGTGGTGGTCAAGCCGTTCTGATCCCCCGATGAAGACACGACACCGCAGCTCGGCCGCGCCTCTGGCGTTGTCGTATGCCGCTTTGATCGTGTATGCCAGCCTGTCGCCGTTCACCGGCTGGCGTCTGCCCACCGAGTTGCCGTGGTTCGGCTTCGGCCACCTGCCGTGGAACCCCTGGTGGTGGACGCCGTTCGACCTCGTCGCCAACCTGCTCGGCTACATGCCCTTGGGGGCGCTGGTGTTCTTCGCCCTGGTGCGCAGTGAGCGCCATGTGGGCTGGTCGGCCTTGTGGGCGGCCCTGGCCGGCACCCTGTTGTCGCTGAGCTTGGAGAGCCTGCAGAACCTGCTGCCGCAACGGGTTCCCTCCAGCCTCGATCTCGCCCTCAACACCGCGGGCACGCTGCTCGGGCTCGGCGTGGCGCTGATCGTGCATTGGGCGGGCGGCCTCGACCGATGGCAGGTCGTGCGAGACCGCTGGTTCATCGCGCGCAGTGCCGGCGGCATCGCCTTGCTGCTGCTGTGGCCGATGGGCCTGCTGTTTCCCACGCCTGTGCCGCTCGGCGTCGGGCAGATCCTGGTCCACATCGAGGAGTGGGCCGTGGCTGCATTTGCCAACACACCTTGGGAGCTGTGGGCCGACGACTGGTTCGACTTCCACGGCTCGCTCACGCCGCTGTCACGGGGAGGCGAGGTGTTGGCCATCTTCCTCGGCCTGCTCGCGCCTTGCCTGGTGGCCTTCAGCGTGGTGCCTGGCCGGTGGCGGCGTGCGGTGATGGTGGCCCTGGCCACCACGCTCGGCTTCGCCGCCACGACCTTGTCGACCGCCTTGAACTTCGGTCCGCAGCACGCGCTGGCCTGGGTCACCTCGCCGGTCGTGCCGGCCTTGTCCCTGGGCGTGCTGGCGGCACTGGCCTTGTCCACGCTGCCGCGGCGTGCGGCGGCTGGCGTGGGCCTGATGGCCCTGACTGCGCTCGTGGTTCTGGTGACGCAGGCGCCGTCCGACCCCTACTATGCCGAAAGCCTGCTCGCCTGGGAGCAGGGCCGCTTCATCCGCTTCCATGGCGCCGCGCAGTGGGTGGGCTGGCTGTGGCCGTATGCCGCGCTGTGGTACCTGTTCGGCCGCGTCGTGGCACGTGATGATCCGCCGCATCCACCCGTGCCATCGGTCGATGCCACACCCCATGGCCCTGCACCGGAAGCGGTTGACGGCCACACTTCGTAAAATGCGGCGATGAGCTATTACCAACGCCACATCTTCTTTTGCCTCAACCACCGTGAAAGCGGTGAAGACAGCTGCACCAACCACGGTGCGCAAGCGGGCTTCGATCACTGCAAGTCACGCATCAAGGCGGACAAGCTCGCCGGCGGCAAGGACGGCGTGCGTGTCAACAAGGCAGGCTGCCTCGACCGCTGTGCAGGCGGGCCGGTGGCGGTCGTGTACCCGGAGGCCGTCTGGTACACCTTCGTCGACAACGAAGACATCGACGAGATCGTCGACTCGCACCTGAAAAAGGGCATCGTGGTCGACCGACTCGTGCTGCCCGACAACGTCGGCCGCTGATGACCGCACGCAACGAACGTTTCCTCGTGCCGGGCCCGGCCGGGGCCATCGAATGCGCTGTCGACCGTCCGGAGGGCGATGCCGTCGGTGTGGCCGTGATCTGCCATCCGCATCCGCAGCAGGGCGGCACGCTCGACAACAAGGTGGCCCAGACACTGGCCCGTGCCATGGTGCAGTTGGGCTTTCGTGCGGTGCGGTTGAACTTTCGCGGGGTCGGCGCCTCCGAAGGAAGCTGGGACGAGGGGCGTGGCGAGATCGACGATGCGTTGGCGGTGATTGCCGCGCAGCGCGATCCTGCCTTGCCGCTGGTGCTGGCCGGTTTTTCATTCGGCGCTTACGTCACGTCACACGCGGCCGCGCGTTTGCCCGATGATGCCAAGGCGCAGCGTGTGGTGCTGGTCGGGCCGTCGACCCAGAAGCAGGTCATGGCCCCTGTGCCCGACAACACGCTGGTGATCCACGGCGAACAAGACGACGTGGTGCCGCTGTCGGCCACCCTCGACTGGGCGCGTCCCCAGGCCTTGCCGGTGGTGGTGCTCCCCGGTGCAGGTCATTTTTTCCATGGGCAACTCACCTTGCTCAAGCAGATGGTGGTGCGGGGCTGGTACCTCTGAACTCGTGGGCCGGGTGCCGGCCCTTGGTGGTTCTGCCCTGATGTTCTGCCCAGATTTTCGGCCACTGTTTTTGGCCACTGTTCTTGGCCTCGATTTTTCCGATCCGATTTTTCCGAATCCTCCATGAAAAGACTTCTTGCCTTCGCTCTCGCGCTTTGCTGCGCTGCCACCTCCTGGGCCCAGCTGCCCCAGCCGCCCGAGGTGGCTGCCAAGAGCTACATCCTGCTCGACCTCACGACCGGCCAGACCCTGGCCGAGCGCGAAGCCGATGCGCCGTCCGACCCGGCTTCGCTGACCAAGCTCATGACCGCCTACGTCGTGTTCCAGGCCTTGCGCGAGCACAAGCTCACGCTGGAGCAGACGCTGCCGGTGTCGCTGCGCGCCTGGCAAGAACGCAAGGGCGGGGGCTCGCTGATGTTCGTGGAGCCGCGCAATTCGCCGAAGGTGTCTGAGCTGCTGCGCGGCATGATCGTCAACTCCGGCAACGACGCCTCCGTCGTGCTGGCAGAAGGTGTGGGCGGTTCGGTGGAGCAGTTCGTGGCCCTGATGAACCGCCAGGCCGCGGCCATGGGCCTCAAGAACACGGCCTTCAAGAACGTCACCGGTCTCACCGAGCCGGGCCACAAGAGTTCGGCGCGCGACATCGCCGTCATTGCCGGGCGCATCATCAGCGACTTCCCCGAGTTCTATCCCATCTACTCGTTGCGCAAGTACCGCTACGAAGGCTCGCCCGCGTCGAACGAAAACAACCGAAATGCCCTGTTGGTGCGCGACCCGAGTGTCGACGGCATGAAGACCGGCTTCACCGAAGCCGCCGGCTACTGCCTGGTGGCCTCGGCCCAGCGCGACTACCCGAACCTCGGCGCTGCCGGTGGGGTGGGCGGCAAACGCCGTTTGCTCAGCGTGGTGCTCAACACGGCCTCCATGGATGCACGCGCCAACGAAAGCCAGAAGCTCCTGAACTGGGGCTTCCTCGCCTTCGACACCGTGCGTCTGTTTGAAGTCGACAAGGCGATCGCCACGGTGCCCGTGTGGAAGGGCAAGGTCAACGACGCCAAGCTCGGCGCCAACACGGCCGTGTTCGTCAGCGTGCCCAAGGGCGATGGCGGCAAGTTGCAAACCAAGATCGAACGCACCGACCCGCTGGTCGCACCACTGACCAAGGGCCAGCGCGTGGGCACCCTCAAAGTCACTACCGCTGCCGGGGGCAAGGTGGCCGAACGGCCGCTGGTGGTGGTCGAGGCGGTCGAAGAAGCCGGGTTGCTGGGTCGTGCATGGGATGCGATGAGGCTCTGGATCAAGTAACCTGTGGTGCTTGACCCGATGATCGGAGGCGCCCATGCATGCGATTCCAGACAGCCTGTGCTACCTGAACGGCGAGTTCAGTCCGCTGCGGGACGCCAAAGTCTCGGTGCTGGACCGAGGTTTTCTCTTCGGTGACGGCATCTACGAGGTGATGCCGGTCTACGGCCGGCGCCTGTTCCGCTTCGATCAGCACCTGGCGCGCCTCGAGCACGGGCTGGGCAAGATCCGCATCGGCAACCCGTTGGGGCACAGCCAATGGCTGTCGCACTGCCGGGCGCTTGTCGCGGCGCACCCGAGCGACGATCAGCTCATCTACATCCAGGTGACACGGGGCGTGGCCCCGCGCGATCACGCCATGCCAACCGACATCGCGCCGACCGTGTTCATCATGACCAACCCGCTGAAATCCCCCACGCCGGAAGAGCGCCATGCAGGCGTGGCCTGCACGACCGCACGGGATTTCCGCTGGGAGCGGGGCGACCTCAAGTCCATCTCCCTGCTGGGCAACGTGCTGGCCCGACAGTTGTCTGTCGACCAGGGCACAGCCGAGACCATCCTCTTTCGCGATGGTTTTCTCACCGAGGCCTCGGGCAGCAACGTGTGGGTCGCACACGAAGGCGCGTTGCTCGGGCCGCCCAAGAGCGACCACCTGCTGGAGGGCATCCGCTACGAGCTGCTGCGCGAGCTGTGCGAAGAAGAAGGCATTGCCTTCAACCTGCGCCCGATCACCGAGGCCGAGGTGCTCTTGGCCGACGAGGTGATGCTCAGCGCCACCAGCAAGGAGGTGCTGCCGGTCACCTCC
>JBEGTX010000169.1:0-4940 GCA_041179165.1 Pseudomonadota bacterium
TCGTCAGCGTCGGCTCGTCGACCTTCAGCATCGGCAGCGGCGACGGGTTCTCACGGTCGGTGATCGTCACACCGATGTTGATGTCCTCAAGGCCGTTGATCAGCACGATGTCGCCGGGGCCGGCTTCGGTGACCTGCACGCGGTCCAGGCCCTGGAAGGTCAGCACGTTGTTGACACGGCCCTTCACAGCCTTGCCGTCCGGGCCTTCCATGACCAAGACGTCCATCGCCGGCTTGATCGTGCCTTGGCTGATGCGGCCCACGCCGATGCGGCCGACGAAGGTGGAGAAATCGAGTGCCGAGATCTGCAGTTGCAGCGGTGCTGCCGGGTCGCCAGTGTTCGGCGGCACGTGTTTCAGCACGGTGTTGAACAGGGCCGACATGTCGGTGCCCCACTGCTCGCCCGGCTTGCCTTCGACCAGCGAGGTCCAGCCGTTGATGCCCGAGGCGTAGACAACGGGGAAGTCGAGTTGCTCGTCATTGGCGCCCAGCTTGTCGAACAGGTCGAAAGCGGCATTGACGACCGCATCGGGCTTGGCGCCCGGCTTGTCGACCTTGTTGACCACGACGATGGGCTTGAGGCCCAAGGCCAGGGCCTTCTTGGTCACGAAGCGCGTTTGCGGCATCGGGCCTTCTTGCGCATCGATGAGCAGCACCACGCCGTCGACCATCGACAGCGCGCGCTCGACTTCACCACCGAAGTCCGCGTGGCCTGGGGTGTCGACGATGTTGATGTGCGTGCCTTCCCAGCTGACCGCGCAGTTCTTGGCCAGGATGGTGATGCCCCGCTCGCGCTCGATGGCGTTGTTGTCCATCACCGTGTCGACGACCTTTTCGTGGTCGGCGAAGGTGCCGGACTGGCGCAGGAGCTGGTCAACCATGGTCGTTTTGCCATGGTCAACGTGGGCGATGATGGCAATGTTGCGGATCTGTCGGGTCATGTCAGGCTCTGTTGTGTAGTCTTTTGCAAGGGGGAATTGAGGAGTCCCTGCACCTCCAGCGGACTCAGGAGCCGCGTTGAAATCAGTTCGCCGGCCGTCACGTGGCCGCTTCCGAGAAAGGCATTCGGCTGCGGGCCGTAGACGCGCACCTGAGGCGCATCGGCGATCGACAGCCGGCGGCGCAGACCGCTCAAGAAGCGCCCCGCGTCATCGTCATTGAGGCGCACCACCGGGCAGTCGGCGAGCAGCGTGTCGGCAGGTGTCAGCAGCGCATCGCGCCCGGCTTCGTCCATGGCCGCGAGTTGTTCGAGGGTGACAGCGCCTTCCAGCGACAGCGGGCCGCTGCCGGTGCGGCGCAGTGCACTCAGGTGGGCACCGCAGCCGAGCGCCTCGCCGATGTCTTCGGCCAGCGTGCGGATGTAGGTGCCCTTGCTGCAGCGCACGTCGATCACCAGGCGGTCATCGTGCCACTCGATGATGTCGATGCCGTGAAGGGTGACGCGGCGCGCGGGGCGCTCGATGTCGATGCCGGCACGGGCGTACTCGTAGAGCGCGCGGCCTTCATGCTTGAGTGCAGAGTGCATGGGCGGGACCTGATCGATCTCGCCGGTGAACTGCCGGCACGCGGCCTCGATCTTCTCGCGCGTGACGCTCACCGGGCGCAGCTGCAGCACATCGCCCTCACCGTCACCGGTGGTGGTCGTGGCGCCGAGCTTGAGCGTGGCGGTGTAGCGCTTGTCGGCATCGAGGCTGACTTGCGAGAACTTGGTGGCGGCACCAAAACACAAGGGCAGCAGGCCAGTGGCCAGGGGATCGAGCGTGCCGGTGTGGCCGGCCTTCTCGGCACGGAACAGGCGCTTCGCTTTCTGCAAGGCATCGTTGCTCGACAGGCCGAGCGGCTTGTCGAGCAACAACACGCCGTGAACGGCGCGCCGGGGGATGCGTGGAGGGCGCGAAGCGTTCACGGCAGGTCAGTCCTTGGACGCAGCCGGTGGGACCTCGGCGGCATCGGCCGCAAGGTCAGCTGCACCATCAACCACGGCATCGGCAGCGCCTTCAACCGGCGGCACCGGCAGATCGTCCAGCGCACGGGTCGAATTGGCTTCGCGGATGAGCGCGCTCAGCTCGGCTGCCCGCTCGATGGTGCGGTCGAACTCGAAGTGCAGCGTGGGCACAGTGTGGATCTGCAGCAGCTTGAACAAGCCGTTGCGCAGAAAACCGGCGGCTTCATTGAGTGCGATCTCGGTTTCCTTCACATCGCCCACGAGCACGGAGAAGAACACCTTGGCATGGGCGTAGTCGGGCGTGACCTCCACGGCCTGCACGGTCAGCATGCCGATGCGTGGATCCTTGAGGTCGCGGATGAGCCCCGCCAGATCGCGCTGGATCTGGTCGGCCACGCGGAAACCGCGGTTGGGTATGGATCGTTTGTGTCGCATCGTGAGTTCCTGGCAGCCCATCAAACACCAACCCCGCCCTCCCGAGTTCACCAGAGCGCTGCAAGCAGCGCCCGGGCGTTCTCTGGAAAGGCGGGGTGGTGGGTGGGGACCACCGCCGCTTTACAGCGTTCTTGCCACTTCCTTGACTTCGAAGAATTCCAACTGGTCACCTTCGTGAATGTCGTTGTAGTTCTTGAGTTTGATACCGCACTCGAACCCGGTGGCCACTTCGCGGACATCGTCCTTGAGGCGACGCACGGACTCGACTTCGCCGGTGTAGACCACCACGTTGTCGCGCAGCAGGCGGAAACGGGCGTTGCGGCGAACCAGACCCGAAAGGATCATGGAGCCGGCGACCGTGCCGATCTTCGAGGCCACGAACACCGTGCGGATTTCGGCAGTGCCGAGCATCTCTTCGCGCTGCTCTGGGGCCAGCATGCCGGTCATCGCTGCCTTCACTTCATCGACGGCGTCGTAGATGATGTTGTAGTAGCGGATGTCCACGCCGTTGTGTTCGGCCAGCTTGCGTGCACCAGCATCAGCACGGGTGTTGAAGCCCACGATGACGGCCTTGGATGCAATGGCCAGGTTGACGTCGGACTCGGAAATACCGCCCACCGCACCGTGCACCACCTGCACCTTGACTTCGTCGGTGCTCAGCTTGAGCAGCGACTGGGTGAGGGCTTCTTGCGAACCCTGCACGTCGGCCTTGATGATCAGTGCCAACGTCTGCACGTCGCCCTGGCCCATCTGGTCCATCAGGTTTTCGAGGTTGGCGGCCTGGCGCTTGGCCAGCTTCACGTCGCGGTACTTGCCCGAACGGAAGGTGGCGACTTCACGCGCACGGCGTTCATCGCTCAGCACCATGAACTCGTCACCGGCTTGCGGCACTTCGGTCAGACCCTGGATTTCCACTGGAATGGAAGGACCGGCTTCGGTGATCGACTTGCCGTTCTCGTCCAGCATGGCGCGCACGCGGCCGTAGGTGGAACCGGCCAGCACCACGTCGCCACGCTTGAGCGTACCGGACTGGATGAGCACGGTCGCCACGGGGCCGCGGCCCTTGTCGAGCTTGGCTTCCACGATCAGGCCCTTGGCCATCGAATCTTTCGGGGCCTTGAGTTCGAGCACTTCGGCCTGCAGCAGCACCTGCTCGAGCAGGTCGTCGATGCCGAAACCGGTCTTGGCAGACACGGCCACGAATGGCGAGTTGCCACCGAATTCTTCAGGCACGACCTCTTCGGCCACCAGCTCGCTCTTCAGGCGCTCGGTGTTGGCATCGGGCTTGTCGATCTTGTTCATCGCCACGACGATGGGCACCCCCGCCGCACGGGCGTGGTGGATGGCTTCCTTCGTTTGCGGCATGACGCCGTCGTCGGCTGCCACCACGAGGATGACGATGTCGGTCGCCTTGGCACCGCGGGCTCGCATGGCAGTAAACGCCGCGTGACCTGGGGTGTCGAGGAAGGTGATCATGCCGCGCGGGGTGTCCACGTGGTATGCGCCGATGTGCTGCGTGATGCCGCCGGCTTCACCGGAGGCCACACGCGCACGGCGGATGTAGTCGAGCAGCGAGGTCTTGCCATGGTCGACGTGACCCATGACGGTGACCACGGGCGCACGTGGCAGCAGTTCGTGGTTGGCATCGCTTTCCGAGTCTTCTTCGAGGAAGGCATCTGGATCATCGAGCTTGGCAGCGAACGCCTTGTGGCCCATTTCTTCCACCAGAATCATGGCGGTTTCTTGGTCCAACTGCTGGTTGATGGTGACCATCTGACCCAGCTTCATCAGTTGCTTGATGACTTCGGAGGCCTTCACCGACATCTTGTGGGCGAGATCGGCCACGCTGATGGTTTCGGGAACGTGAACTTCCTGGATTTGCTGCTCGGCAGGCGCCACGAAGTTGTTGCCACCGCCATCGTTGCGGTCACCACGGCGACCGCCGCGGGGCGCACGCCAGCCCGGACGATTGCCGCCGCCGGTGTTGATGGTCTTGAGGCCGCGCTTCTTGGCCGCGTCGTCAGCCCAGCTCGAAGAGAGCTTCTCGGATTTGACGGACTTCTTGTCACCGGGCTTGGCCGCGCCAGGCGCGGCAGGGGCTCCGGCCACGACGGCTGGCTTGTGGATCGTGCCCTTGATGCCTTCCTTGGCCGGATCGACCTTGGGCGGCTCTTCGGGCTTCTTGGCCTGCAGAACGCGCTTGGGCGCGTTCATCATCGCGCGAATGGCGGCGGCTTCGTCTTCAGCGGCCTTGCGGCGCTTGGCCAGATCGGCAGCGCGCTGCTTTTCTTCGTCGACGACGTCAGCGGCCTTGATCACGCGAAGCAGAGGCTTGGCGGGTTCGGCAGGCGCAGCGACAACGGGTGCGACCGGCGCTTCGACCACAGGGGCGGCAGCGGCCTTGTCTTTCTTCTTGCCCGGGTTGGCAGCGGCTTCGGCAGCTTCGGCAGCGGCCTTGGCGGCTTCAGCAGCCACGGCAGCAGCGGCCGCTTCGGCGGCTTCGCGGGCACGCTGTTCGGCGGCTTCGCGGTCACGCTTTTCTTTCTCTTCGCGGACGCGGC
>JBEGTX010000170.1:0-36605 GCA_041179165.1 Pseudomonadota bacterium
CGCTTCGTTTCACCAACCACTCGTGCCAGCCCAACGCCTCGCTTCGCATCCGCCAGGGGCGGGTGGAGTTCTATGCGATGCGGCCCTTGCTGCCGGGCGAAGAGATCACCGTCAACTACGGTGAAACCCACCACGAAGGCCGACTTGCCTGCCGCTGTGGCGCGCCAGGGTGTGTCGGTCGTTTGTGACTACGCGGGCCGGGCACTCAGGCGGCCCAGCAGCTTCAACAGCTTCTCGGGGTCGACGGGTTTGACCAAGTGGTCGGTGAATCCTGCGGCCAGTGCCAGATCACGGTCGCGGGAGCTGCCGTAGCCGGTGAGGGCAATCAGCGTGGTGTGCGCCGTGCGGGGGCTGGCTTTCAGCTTGCGTGCAAGTTCGTGGCCGTCCATCCCGGGCAGGCCAATGTCGAGCAGGGCCAGGTCGGGCGTGAATGTCTCCAGCACGCGGAAAGCCGCAGGCGCGTCGCCACAGACACGGGTGTCGTAGCCTTCGACCTCCAGCAGCTCGGCCAGGGTGGACGCCGCATCGCCATTGTCGTCGACCAGCAGCACGCGTGAGCGCCTGCGCGCATCGAGGGCGGAGCTGATGGTGGAGGGCGCAAGCGCCGACACCTCGGGCCGCTCGACCAGCGGTAATCGCACCGTGAAGCGGCTGCCGAAGCCCAGGCCTTCGCTCTCGGCGGTGACCGTGCCGCCATGCATCTTCACCAACGTGCGCACGATGGCCAGGCCCAGGCCCAGCCCGCCGGCGTGGCGGTCGATCGACTGCTGGCCCTGGGTGAAGAGGTCGAACACATGCGGCAACAGCGTGGGGGCCATGCCGCTGCCGCTGTCTTCGACCACCAGAGTGGCCTCCACGTTGTCGTGGGTCAGCGTGAGTGCGATGCGGCCGGAGCCCGGTGTGAACTTGGCCGCGTTGGTGAGCAGGTTGCTGAGGACCTGGGCGAGGCGCACTTCGTCACCCATCACGAACAGCGGCTCGTCGGGGATCTGCATCTCGACCGGGCGGATGCGTTTCTCGAACACCGGATGCGTCATCTCGATGGCGCGCGCCACCACGGCGTTCAGGTCGATGGGGCTCAGCTGCAGCTGGATCTTGCCTTGCGTGATGCGAGAGACGTCCAGCAGGTCGTCGACCAGGCGCATCAGGTGAGCCACCTGGCGGCCGATGATGCCGCGCTCGCGGGCACTGCCATCGTCGTTGCGCCGGTTCATCAAATGCAGCGAGGTGACGATGGGGGCCAGCGGGTTGCGCAGCTCGTGCCCCAGCATGGCCAGGAACTCGTCCTTCGTGCGGTTGGCCATTTCGGCCTGCTTGCGGGTGCTGCCGGCCTCGGCGTAGAGGCGGGCGTTGTCGAGCGCGAGCGCCGCGCGCTGCGCCAGTTGGGCGATGAGCGCGCAGTCGTCATCGGTCAGGTCGCGTCCGGACTCACCTTGCAGCGCCGCCAACGCGCCCAGTGTGCGTCCGCGTGCGATCAGCGGCACGACATACGACACGCGCAGGCCGATGAAGTCCACGAACTCCTGCAGCGCCGGATCGCGCAGCGAGTGGGCGCTGGTGTCGACCTGCCAACGGTGCGGCTTGCCTTCTGCCGCGGACCAGGCGGGCGAGCCACGCAGTTCGGAGCGCGCGGGCAGACGGCGGAGCATCTCGGCGCCCTGGCGCGCGCGCTCGGGGTCCACATGGTGCATCAGCACCTGTTGCAACTGGCCTTCGCTGTCGAGCAGATCGACGCGGCACCAATCGGCCACCGAGGGCACCATGATGGAGGCGATGGCCTCCAGCGTGGCATGGGGCTCGAGGGAACGCGAGAGCACGGAACCAGCGGTGGCCAGCAGTTCGAGCCGGCGGCGTGCCGCCTCCACCGCCGCGCGCGAGCGGCGTTCGGCATCGAGCAGGCTTTCGCGTTCGGTCTCGTTGGTGCTGCGCTGGCTGGCGGCGGTGAGCAGCGCGTCGGCCACGGCCTGCACCTCCTGGATGTCGCTGACCACCGCGGGTGGGGGCGTGCCGCTGCCCAAGGCGAGGGCGGCCTCGCGCAGCTCGCCAATGGGGCGGTTGATGCTGCGGGCCACAGCCAGCGCGGCCAGCGTGGCCAACAAAAAGGACAGCACGATGCCGCCGCCGTACGCCAGCAGCGACTTCCAGGCACCGGCTTCCAGCTCTGCGGTGGGAATGCCGATGGCCACGGTCCAGCGCGAATCAGGGAGCCGGTGGAAGGCGGTGTAGACGGGATCGCCTTCGAGCGACAACGTGATGCCGGTGTCTTCGTCCGCTTTGCTCAGCAGCAGTTCACGCAGTGACGGCGTGGGGGGCTGCCCCATCGATTCGTCGTTGGCGCGGGATCGGGCCACCCGGTTCCCGCCCGAGTCCAGCACCGCCACCACCCAACCCGAGGGGACGTGCTGGCGTTGAATGACGTCGAGGATGACCTTGGGCCGCAGCGCGCCCGTCAGCACGTAGAGCAGCTGGCCGTTGTGCATCACCGGCGTTCTCACCGCAAACGCAAAGTCGCCCTTGGGGCCTTTGGCGACGTGTCCGACCACTGACTTCTGGGTGCGCACCGCTGTGACGAAACTCTGTCGGTCCACGATGGGCGGTGGTTTGGCGCCCAGCGAGGTCGCCGTGTGGGCGAGCACCTCGCCCAGGGGATCGGCCACCATGATGAGGCGCCAATCAGGCTGGGAGGCCAGCACCCGCTGGGCGCGCGGCAAGAATGCCTTGGGGTCACCCGCGTCGAGTTCGGTGGAGGTGGCCAGCACGTCGAGCACGGCTGCGGCGCGGCGCAGTTCGGAGTCGACCGCGGTCGACAGGGCCCGAGCGATGTCGAGCGCGGCGGTGCGCATTTCGTTGCGCTGCTGGGTCACCAGGGCCAGCAGCCCGAACCCGGCGCTGAGCGCCAGCGGCACGATGCCCGCAGCCACCAGCAGGAACAGCCGGCGGCGCAGTGGGATCTGGCGGCGCATCATGTGCGCACCCCGAGCCCGCGCAGCCTGCCACACCACTGTGCGGTGGAGTGGGCGGTCCACAGAAAGAGGGCCGGGCGAACACGCCGGAACGCAGGGTTCATGCAGAAAGCGCGGAAATGGCGCAGCGGGCATCGAGGGAGAAAGTGTATCGCCGCCCCGCGTGCGGCTCACACAAAACCCCAGGCTCAACAGCGAAGCCAGTGCACGCTGAACAGCCGCTCCGGATCGACCCACACCGGCCCAGGCACATAGCCCGCGGAGCGGGCCAGGTCCTGGAAGCCCTCGACGCTGTACTTCCACGAGTTTTCGGTGTGCAGGCTCTCGCCCTCGGCGAACTCGAACGCCTGGCTCCGCAGGTGCACTGTTTGGCGCTGCAAGCTCACCAGGTGCATTTCAATGCGCTGCGTCACGGGGTCGTAAAGCGCATGGTGCGCAAACTGCTCGGGGATGAAGTCGGTGCCGAGTTCGCGGTTGGCGCGCGTCAGCAGGTTGCGGTTGAAGGCCGCCGTGACCCCGGCCGCGTCGTTGTAGGCACGGTGCAGCGTGGCCGGGTCCTTGACCAGGTCCACACCGATCAGCAGGCCTCCGCCGGCGAGGTGGCCGCGCAGCAGGCGCAGGAAGTTCGCGGCTTCCTGCGGATCGAAGTTGCCGATCGACGAGCCTGGAAAGAAGCCGACCCGCCGCAAGCTGGGGGGCAGCGAAAACGGGTGTGTGAAATCGGCCGCCAGCGGTTGGACATCGAGCCCGGGGTAGTCGAGCCGCAGCTGTGCGGCCGAGGCCTGCAGGTGGTCGGCCGAGATGTCGATGGGGATGAACCGAGCCGGCCGATCCAGCGCATCGAGCAGAAGCCGCACCTTGGTGGCCGAGCCGGCCCCGAACTCCACCAGGTCGGCGCCGGGCCCGATGAATGCAGCCATCTCAGGGGCGTGCCGGGTCAGCAGCGCGACCTCCACCCGCGTCGGGTAGTACTCGGGCAATTCGCAGATGCGGTCGAACAGCCGCGAGCCTTCGGCGTCATAGAAGAACTTGGGTGCGATGCGGCGCGGGCGCACGGCGAGGGCCGCACGCAACTCGAGTTCGAACACCTGCTGGGCCGTCTGCGCGAACTCGCGTTCCGGGGCGGCAAACAGCGTGTCGTGTGCGACCCAGTCGGACGAGTGCGTTCGCTCGTCGGACAGCGAGTCGTGCAAGGCGGCGGGTTGAAGGAGACGTGCAGTCATGAACGGGCCTCAGAGGTCGCGGGCAAGCCGCAGGCCGGAGAACTGCCAGCGTGCTCCGGGAGGAAAGAAGTTGCGGTAGGTCGCACGCACATGCCCTGGCGGCGAGGCGCAGCTGCCGCCGCGCAACACCACCTGCCCGACCATGAACTTGCCGTTGTATTCAGAGGCCGGGCCTTCGAAGGGCCTGAAGCCTGGGTAGGGGTCGTAGGCGGAGCGGGTCCACTCCCAGACTTCGCCGAGACCACGCAGGCCGGGGCCGGCTGTGGGCGCTGTGGGTACGAGCCGTTCGGGGCTGCGGCGCTCCAGGCTGCAACGCGACTCCGACAGGGCTTGCGACACAGCGGCTTCCCATTCGAACTCGGTGGGCAGGCGTGCACCGGCCCAAGCGGCATAGGCCGCCGCCTCGAACAGACTCAGCGGCGCCACCGGGGCATGGGGATCGAGGCCGCCCGGGCCGTGCAGCGAAAATTGTCTAGGCTGGCCGTCGTTGCGCAAAGACCAATAGGCAGGCGCTTCCCAGCCGTTGGCTTGCACAGCAGCCCAGCCATCGCTCAGCCACCAGCGCGGATCCCGGTAGCCACCATCGTGGATGAACGCCAGGTACTCGGCATTCGTGACCGGCCGATTGGCCAGGGCGTAAGGCCGCAGCAGCACGTCGTGGCGGGGCGTTTCATTATCGAATGCAAAGTCACTGCGCCCGTGCCCCACCGCCACGCGCCCGCCCTCGAAGGCGAGCCAGTCCAGTGCCAGCGGGGCCGCAGGCGCCATCGGTGCTTGGGTGCGGTAGAGGGGCTGCGTGGGGTTGAGCGACAGCAGGTGCAGCACGTCGGTGAGCATCAGCTCCTGGTGCTGCTGCTCATGGTGCAGACCGAGGGTGATGGCCGATTCCGTCTCAGCGAACGTGGCGTCGTCGGCGTCTTCGATGAAGGCCAGCACCGCGGCGTCCACGGCCTTGCGATACGCCTGCACTTCACTCAGGGCAGGCCGCGTGAGCAGGCCCCGTTGAGGGCGCGGGTGGCGTGGCCCCAGCGATTCGTAGTACGAGTTGAAGAGAAACCCGAACTGCGGATCGACCACACGGTAGTCCGGCACAAAGGCCTCGAGCACCATCGACTCGAAGAACCAGGTCGTGTGCGCGAGGTGCCATTTCGTGGGGCTGGCGTCGGGCATCGACTGCACGCACTGGTCTTCAGCAGACAGAGGAGAGGCGAGCGCGGCCGAGCGCGCGCGAACGTCCATGAACCGCCGGGCCAGCGCGGTGCGCGGCGCGAGGGCAGGAACCTGCACGAGAGAAGAAGCAGAAGCATTCATCGGCAGCTCAGCATTCATCGGCCCACGAGATGCAGGCCGGAGCAAGCCACCATATCAGCCCGACCTCACTGCTGCAATGTCAGCAGCCCAAAGTTTTGATGTTCAAGATGCAATGGGTGCTGTCTGATTGCTTTCGGTCGGATGAAATGCTAGTTGCCCTTCCAACCAACCGGACAGAAGGTAGGAGTGCCTGCGACAGGATTTCCTAATACAGAACACGGCAGCGGATGGTGTCCGGAATGCCGCAGAGCTCGTCGAGTGCCACCCCACTCGCCTCACTGTCCACATCGATCACCACGTAACCCACATCTTCATTGGTCCGCAAATACTGCGCAGCGATGTTGATGCCTGCTGCCGAAAAGCGCTCGTTCACGCGCGCCAGCACGCCCGGCACGTTGCGGTGGATGTGCAGCAAGCGGCTTCGTCCCGGATGCTCTGGCAAGGCGACTTCGGGGAAGTTGACCGACGTGGCGGTGGAGCCGTTGTTGCTGTACTTGATGAGCTTGGCGGCCACCTCGCGGCCGATGTTGGCCTGGGCCTCGGCGGTGGAGCCACCGATGTGCGGTGTGAGGATCACGTTGTCGAAGCGGGTGAGCGGCGACTCGAAGCGCGAGTCGTTGCCTTGTGGCTCGACGGGGAACACGTCGATGGCCGCGCCGTGCAGGTGTTTGGATTCGAGCGCTGCCGCCAGCGCGTCGATGTCGACCACCGTGCCACGCGAGGCGTTGATCAAGTGGCTGCCGGGTTTCATGCGCGCGATCTGCGCCGCGCCGATGAGGTTCACCGTGCTGTCGAGCTCGGGCACGTGCAGGCTCACCACGTCCGAGATTTCGAGCAGTCCGTCGAGGGTGGCCACCTGGCCGGCATTGCCCAGCGGCAGCTTGGCTTCCACGTCGTAGAAGACCACGCGCATGCCGAGCTGCTCGGCCAGCACGCCGATCTGCGTGCCGATGTGGCCGTAGCCCACGATGCCCAGCGTCTTGCCGCGCACCTCGTATGAATGCGCCGCACTCTTGACCCAGCCGTTGCGGTGCAGGATGGCGTTCTTCTCGGGGATGCCGCGCACCAGCATCACCAGCTCGGCCAGCACCAGCTCGGCCACGCTGCGGGTGTTGGAGAACGGCGCGTTGAACACCGGCACGCCTTGCCTCGCGGCGGCATGCAGGTCGACCTGGTTGGTGCCGATGCAGAAGCAGCCGATGGCCGCGAGCTTGGGGGCCTTGGCCAGCACCTCGGCCGTGAGGAAGGTGCGCGAGCGGATGCCGACGAAATGGGCGTCGGCGAGCACGGCTTCGAGTTCGTCACCGGCCAGCGCCTTGGGTGACGTGACGATCTGGGTGTAGCCGTCTTGTTGCAGGGCTTCGACGGCCCACGGGTGGATGCCCTCGAGCAGGACGAACTTCAGCTTTTCTTTGGGGGTGGACAGGCGGGGGGTCATCGGGGCTCCTTGGGAGTCTTCAGCCTAACCTGTCTGCGAAAGCCCTTGTCTGGATGGGCCTCATGAACGTCGGCTTGGTAGATTGCGCGGTGGGAGAGAAGCGCATTTCTCAAGTCCGGGTCTCCCCCTTGAATAGCTGGAGCGAAGCGGAAAGCAGGCGCATCCAAAGGTTTCTAGAGCGAAGCGCATTGCCCAACGCCAGCGGATCTGGCTCTGCCAGGCCGCCAGGCGGCGCCCCTTGGGGGCAGGAGCGCTAGCGACTGGGGGGCGGCGATACCTCGAAATCGATCGGCTTGAAGCATCCGTTGTTGGACCCTTCTGCGGAGCAGGCGGTGAGCCCGCAGAGCAAGTCCATCTCGGCGCGCAGTTCGATGTAGTCACCCGGCTTGGAGGTTGGCGGCAGCACGTCGACCTTGCCTTCAGGGCTCACCGTCACGTTCATGAAGATGTTGAAGGTGGTGCCGATCTGTTCGCCTCGGATGCCGTGTTCCTGCAGCGAGGTGAGCAGGTTCTCGAAGCAACTGTGGTGGTGGCCCTTGTGCTTGTAGAGGATCTCGAACATTTCCTGGCTGCAGGGCGTGAGCAGGAAGTCGTGGCGGCCTACGGTGTCGGTGACGATGGTGAACATCGGCCGGCTGTCGTTGGCGTAGAGGATGTCGCCTACCGTGAGGTAGATGCGGCCCGCATAGTCGATGGACCGGCCGGACGACAGCGCACAGCGGTGGTCGTCGGCCGCAAAAGCGAACAGGTCGGACACTTGCTCGCCTTGCGGGTCGATGACGCGCAGCACCTCGCCTTTCTTCAACGTGAAGGCGCGGCCGCGTTGGGGTGGTATGCGGGTGAGGGGGGCGACGTCAGTCGCTTGAGACGAAGCGCTGGCATTCACGGAGGTGTCGGCGGTCATGACGAGTGCAGGTGGTGGAAGGGGCAGCGCCACGCGTCGCCGATGGCTCGGCCCGAATACTGCCTCGCTTCAGAGCTTTCGCCAAAGGTTTTCAGCACCGGATTGACCGAGCCTTGCAGCGCCACATCGCGTTGGCGGATGGCGTTCTGCAGCGGCTCGTATTTGCCGTTCTGCCGCAACGCTTCGAACTGCTCGTGCAGGTTGAACACCAGCGTGGCGCAGGGCGTGCGGCGCGCCAGGCGCGAGGCTTGCGGGTGCAGGCCGACGATGAAGAAGGCCCGGCTGCCCAGGCTGAAGGAGAACTCTGCATCGGCCGGGTCGTCGCTGACGGTCGGGTCCCAATTGAAGTGCTGAGCGTCGATGCCGTGCATCTGCTGAAGTTGGCGCCATAGGGTCTGCTCGAACTCGCGCTCGCTGGTGGGGGCAGGGGGCTCGAAGAGCGCCACATAGCTGACGAACTCATCCCCCGGCGTGGCGAACTCGTGGCTGAACTCGTAGAGGTCGTGCAACAAGCCGCTGGCAGCGCCGATGCAACCCAGGCTCGGGTACAGGCCGTAGCGGTAGCGGTTGCGGTTGAACACCGATTTGGCACCAACACACGGAAAGGCGACATCCTGCACGTGAGCGCGCATGGCGGCGTGGGCCATGTGACGGGCTTCGGCGTAGGTCGTGACGGCACCGTGGTCGTCTTGGTCCGGCACACAGTAGTTGCTGTGTGCGAGAGCCCGGGCGTCATGGGCCAGCGGATTGATGAAACTGGCCGACGTTCTGGGCGAACGATCGGGCGAGGAGGCTGCCGTGGCGGCAGCAGCACGAAAATTCTGCATGGGTCGGCGCGGATGGGTCAATGAACCCGGACCTTACATGCGCACCTCCCGTGCCGTCAGTCGGCCTGGAGCGCCTGCCGCGGTGGGCACCGTCCTACGCCCACCGCGCGCCGTGGTTCAGGCGGGCAGCACCTCGTCGATCTGTTGCTCCGCTTCGGCCAGGCCCTTCTGTTCGGCTTCTGCACCCATTCCCAGGCCCTCGGCGTAGACGAACTGCACATCGGTCATGCCGAGGAAGCCCAGCACCGCTTGCAGGTACGGCACCTGGCTGTCGGCGGGTGTGCCTCGGAACAGACCACCTCGGGTGAGGGCGACATAGACCTTCTTGCCCTTCAGCAGGCCGATGGGGCCCTTGTCGGTGTACTCGAAGGTGACCTTGGCGCGAGCGATGGCGTCGATCCAGTTCTTCAGCGCGGCCGGCACGCCGAAGTTGTACATCGGCACACCCAGCACCAGCACGTCGGCAGCCTGCACTTCGCGGATCAGCACGTCGTCCTGGGCCACCCGGGCGGCCTGCTCGGGGCTGCGGGTGTCGGCGGGGGTGAACAGCGCCTGCAGTGTGGCTTCGTCGAGCGCAGGGTGGGGTGTGCGGCCCAGGTCGCGCAGCGAGACGCTGGCCTCGGGCTGGGCGGCGCGCAGGCGTTCGGTCAGCGTGTTGGCCAGGCGGGTGGAGAAGGAGCCCTGGGTGCGGGCGCTGGCGTTGATCTGCAGGATGTTCATTCGAGGCCTCTTTCAGAAGGTGAGTGGCGATGAATGAACTTTAGTTATCCCATAATCAAACCGGAAGCCATCGAATTGGATAAGATTGTTCCATTGGTGGCACAGTGAAGGATGGACATGGCCCTCGAAGCGAACGATCTCTTGCTCTTTGCCCGGGTGGTGGAAGAGGGCAGTTTCAGCCGAGCGGGTGAGCGGCTCGGCCTGCCCAAGTCCACCGTGTCGCGCCGCGTGGCCGCGCTCGAGGCCGAGCTGGGCGAGCAGCTGCTGCTGCGCACCACACGCAAGCTCACGGTCACCGACCTCGGCCACAGTGTGCTCGAGCATGCACGCCAGGTGTCGTCGGAGGTCGAGGCCGCATCCTCGCTGGTGCAGCACCGTCAGGCCAAACCGGCCGGTCGCCTGCGGGTGACCATGCCGGACGACATGGCCTTGGGCGGGCTGATGGCCGACTTCATGCTGCGCTACCCCGACGTCCGTCTGGAAATCGATGTGTCGCCGCGCCGGGTCGACCTCATCGGCGAGAACTTCGACCTGGCCATCCGCATGGGCGACCTGGTGGACGACGCCTCGCTCAGTGCGCGCAAGCTGGCGCACTTCAACGTGGCTCTGTTCGCCTCACCGGGCTACATCGCGCAGCATGGCGAGCCGCGTCATCCCTCGGAGTTGCTGCAGCACCAGGGGTTGCACATCACCACACCGGCACGCGAGGTGAAGCCCTGGGTGCTCACGCGCGATGGGGAGCGCTGGCAGGGCACACCGCGCGCACACGCCATCGCCAATGCGCCTGAACTGCTGTTGCGGCTGGCGCGTGCCGGCTCGGGCATCACCTCGGTGCCCACGCACTTTGCGCGGCCCTTCGTGGAAAGCGGCGAGCTGATTCCGGTGCTGCCCGAGTGGGAGTTGCCTGGGGTGCCGGCCTGGTTGGTGTTTCCGAGTCGCCGCCTCATGCCCGCACGCACCCGCGTGTTCATCGACGCGTTGACTGATGAGTTTTCGCCCACCCGATGCGCACTGCACAAAGAGGAGCTTCGTGTCGAACGCGAAGCGCATGTGGCGGCAGCAGCGCACCGCGAACGCGCTGCGAGGAAGCCCATCATCACCGCAGCGTGAACAGGGGGAATCTTCTCCTACAGGCTCGCGGGCAAGGGCCGATCGGCCTAAGGTGGTGGCTCGATCGATCGCGCGCGGATTCAACACCGGCGCGTGACGTCCTGCCACAGACTTCCGGAGCCCCCCATGAATGCCGTCGACCTTTTGATCAAACAACACCGTTCACTTGAAGACGCGATGGAGAAGATGCTCGACACCGAAGATGCCGGGCGCCGCAAGCCGCTGCTCGCGCAGGTGGGCGACCTGCTCACCGTGCACATCGCGTCCGAAGAGCAGGTGTTTTACCCCGCCGTCCGGGCCAAGCGCACCGAAGACATCGTGCTCGAGTCGCTCGAAGAACACCTGTCGCTCAAGCGCCTGCTCGCCGACTTGCTGGTGCTCGACCCCGCCGAGCAAACGTTCGTACCCAAGTTCAAGGTGCTGAGCGAGCAGGCCGAACACCACCACAAGGAGGAGGAAGAAAACCTTTTCCCCAAGGTGCGCAAGCTGCTCGATGACGAGCAGCTCGAGTCGGTGGGTGCCGAGATGATGGCGCTCCAGGAACAGCTACGCCAAGAGGGTGACCCGCGCTTGGCCGTGACCAACGAGACCGAAAAGGCGGCATCGCTCTGAGCGATCGCTCACGTCTGCATCGAGGGGGCGGTACTGGCAGGGCAACGCGCTCGCGTCCTACAGGGGCGTGTGGCGCGGTTGGGTATGCTGCGATCTTGCGACCTGAGCGGCCCCCGCCCGATGTCGCTGACGTCTGAGGAGATTCATCATGATCCGCGCACTTGCCTTGTTCATCGGCCTGACCCTGGTCGGCATCTTTGCCTTGCTCAACTGGACGGCGTTCACCACGCCCACGCCCTTGTCGTTCGGCTTCACGACCGTCGAGGCGCCGCTCGGCATCGCGATGCTGGGGGTGGTCGTCTTTCTGAGCGTGTTGTTCACCGTGTGGGCCATTTCAATGCAGGCCACCACGTTGTTCGAGCAGCGCCGCCAGAACCGAGAATTGCAAGCTCAGCGTGACCTGGCCGACAAGGCCGAGCAGTCACGTTTCACCGAGCTGCGTGCGTTCCTGGTGGCTGAGATGCAAACGGTGGCCACGTCGGGCGCCGAGACCCGTGCGCTGCTGGCCAATCGCCTGGAACACCTGATGGTCTCGCAGCGCCAGACGCAGGAAGAAACCACCAACACGCTGGCCGCCTACATCGGCGAGCTCGAAGACCGGCTCGAGCGGGCGCGTGTGTTGCCTGCCGAATACGAGCGGGAAGAACTGGTCAGCCGCTGAACACCAGCACCCCCGCCCCATGAAAAAAGCGCCGCATCTGCGGCGCTTTTTGTTGGGCGGTTTACGGCCAGGCTACTAGTGGGTGTCTGCCGCGGGGCGCTCGCTGGCCGCCGGTTCATGGTGATGGCTTCGTGAGAACAAGCGTCCGATCCACTGCGCGAAGTCGTCCACGAAGGTGAACACCACGGGAATCACCAGCAGGCTCAGGAAGGTGGAGGTGATGAGGCCACCGATCACGACGATGGCCATCGGGGCGCGAAAGCTCGGGTCCGTGCCCAGGCCGATGGCGATGGGCAACATGCCCGCGCCCATGGCGATGGTCGTCATCACGATGGGACGCGCGCGCTTGTGGCAGGCGTCGAGCAGGGCTTCCCAGCGGGTCATGCCGTGTTCGCGCCGCGCCATGATGGCGTACTCCACCAGCAGGATGGAGTTCTTGGTCGCGATGCCCATCAGCATGATGAGCCCGATCATCGACGGCATGGACAAGGCCGTGTGCGTGATGAACAGCGCGAGAAACGCCCCCGGGATGGACAGCACCAGCGCCGCCAGAATGGTGACCGGCTGCACGAAATCCTTGAAGAGCAGCACGAGCACGATGTAGATGCACAGCACGCCCGTGAGCATGGCCAGGCCGAAGCTTGCGAACAGCTCGCCCATGGCCTCGGCGTCGCCGATGGTGGTCTGGATCACGCCGGCCGGCAGGTTGCGCAGGCTCGGAAGTGCCAGCGCTTCTTTTTCAACCTCGCCCAGCGGCTTCTGGTTCAGCTCGATCTCGAAGTTGATGTTGCGCTGCCGGTCGTAGCGGTCGATCTGCGCCGGGCCGCTTTCGATCGACAGCGTGGCCACGTTGCCCAGCATCACCGGGCCGCGCGCGCCAGGCACCGACAGGCGCGACAGCAGCTCGATGTCGGAGCGGGCGTTGGCAGCCAGCTTCACCACCACGGGCACCTGCCGTTGAGACAGGTTGAGCTTGGGCAATGCCTGGTCGTAGTCGCCCGAGGTGGCGATGCGCAGCGTGTCGGCGATGGCGGTGGAGGTGACACCCAGGTCGGCGGCGCGGGCGAAGTCGGGACGCACGATCAGCTCGGGCCGCACGAGGCTCGAGGTGGAGGTGACGTTGCCGATGCCGGCGATGGTGCGCAGCTCGCGTTCCACCTGCTGCGCATGCTCGGACAGCACGCGGCCGTCTTCACCCGCCAGCACGAGGATGTACTTCTCGGCCGAGGCCCCTAGGCCCACCTTCACACGCGCGCCCGGCAACACCGTCAGCGCCTCGCGCAGCTGGCTTTCGATGGCCTGCTTGCTGATGCCGCTGCGTTGGCCGCGCGGGGTCATGTTGAGGGTCAGCGTGGCCACCCGCACCTCGGCCGCGCCGGCTGGCGCGAAGGGGTCGGCGCCTGTGGAGCCCCCACCCACCGTGGTGTAGATGAGCTTCACATGCGTGTTCTTTTCGATCAACTCACGGGCGCGCTCGGCGCTGGCCAGGGTCTGCTCGTAGGTGCTGCCCGGTGGCAGCGTGACGGTGACCTGCGTCTGCGACAGGTCGTCGGGCGGGATGAAGCCCGTGGGCAGCAGCGGCACGAGCATGAACGAGCCGACGAAAAACACGACCGTGGCGAGGGTGGTCCACCAGCGGTGGTTCATGCACCAGCGGGCCCAGCCCATGTAGATGGTGATCCAGCGGCCCTCGGCATGCTCCTTCTTGGGGAGCTTGAGCATGTAGGCCGACATCATCGGTGTCAGCATGCGTGCCACCACCAGCGAGAAGAACACGGCGATGGCGGCGGTCCAGCCGAACTGCACGAAGAACTTGCCCGGGATGCCGCTCATGAACGCCGTGGGCAGGAACACCGCGATCAGCGTGAAGGTGGTGGCAATCACGGCGAGGCCGATTTCATCGGCCGCTTCCATGGCCGCCTGGAATGGCGACTTGCCCATGCGCAGGTGGCGCATGATGTTTTCGATTTCCACGATGGCGTCGTCGACCAGGATGCCGACCACCAGCGACAGCGACAGCAAGGTCACGCCGTTGAGCGTGAAGCCGAAGAAGTACATCGCGCCGAAGGCCGGGATCACCGACAGCGGCAGGGCCGTGGCGGCCACGAGGGTGGCACGCCAGTCGCGCAGGAAGAGCCACACGACGAGGATGGCGAGCAGCGCGCCTTCGAGCAGCAGCATCATCGATCCGTCAAAGTTCTCTTGCACGGGATCGACAAAGTTGAAGGCCTCGGTGAAGGTCACCTCGGGGTGGGCCGCGCGAAGTTCGTCGAGACGTTGGCGCACGCCGGCGGCCACTTCGGTTTCGCCCCCGCCCTTGGTGCGGGTGATCTCGAAGCCCACCACCGGTTTGCCATTGAGCAAGGCCGACGAGCGCCGTTCGGCCACGGTGTCGCTCACGTTGGCCACCTGGTCGAGCCGGATGCGCCGGCCGTCTTGCAGCGTGACGTCCATGCGGGCCAGCTGGTCGGCAGACTGCACCGTCGCGATCATGCGCACCGATTGTTCGGCGCTGCCCACATCGGCACGGCCGCCCGAGGCCTCGGTCTGGATCTGCCGCAGCTGGCGGGAGATGTCGGCCGCACTCGCATTGAGCGCTTGCAGCTTCGCCGGGTCGAGCTCCACGCGCACCTCGCGCGAGACACCGCCCACGCGCGCCACGGCGCCCACGCCCCGCACGCTCAGCATCGACTTCACGAGGGTGTTGTCGACAAACCAGCTCAGCGCTTCTTCGTCCATGCGCGCCGACGCGACGGTGTAGGTCAGGATGGGCGCACCCGACAGCTCCATCTTGGAGATGATGGGGTCACGCAGGTCGGCCGGCAGGTCGGAGCGCACGCGCGAGATGGCATCGCGCACATCGTCCACGGCCGACTGCACGGGCTTTTCGAGGCGGAACTCCACGCTGATGGTGACCGAGCCGTCCTGCACCTTGGTGTAGATGTGCTTGACGCCTTGCACGGTGGCCAGCGAGTTCTCGATCTTGCGTGCGACCTCGGTTTCGAGCTGCCCGGGCGAGGCGCCCGGCATGGCCGCCACCACCGAGACGGTGGGCAGTTCGATGTCCGGGAAGTTCTGGATCTTCATCGCCTTGAAGGCCACCAGACCCACCAGCGTGAGCATGATGAACAGCAGCACGCTGGGGATCGGGTTCTTGATGGACCAGGATGAAACGTTGATCATGGTGGCGTCCGATCAGCGTTTCGGTGTGGACGCGGCGGCTGCTGGCGCTGGCGCTTTGGCGGGCGCCGCATCGACCACACGCACCAGGTCCCCATCGCTCAGGAAGCCACCACCGCTGGCCACGACCTTGGCGTCGGCGGGCAGACCCTCGAGAATTTCGATGCGGTCGCCCAGCCTGCGGCCGGCCTTCACCTTGAGCTCGGTGACCTTGGAGTCCGCGCCCACGCGCTGCACGTAGGTGAAGCCATCGCGCAGGTTGACCGCACTTTGCGGCAGCGTGAGCGCGTCGCTGCTGCCCAGGTCGATCTCGCCGCGCGCGAACATGCCGGCGCGGGCTTCGCTGGACAGCGCCAGGTCGACATAGACGAGGCCGTTGCGGGTCTGCACGTCCACCGTGGGCGCCACCATGCGCACCTTGCCCGGCAGCTTGGCACCCGACGCACCGGCGATCTCCACCGCCATGCCGGGCTTCACGCGTGCCAGGTCGGCCGCCGGCACCTCGCCACGCCATTCAAGGCGGCCCTGCCTGATCAGGCGGAAGAGCTCCTGACCTGCGGGCAGCACCGCACCCACGGTGGCGCTGCGCGCCGAGATGACACCCGCATCAGGGGCCACCACCTGGGTCTGGCCGAGGCGCAGCTGCTGAGACTTGGCCGAGGCCTGCTGGGCTTGCAACCGCGCCTTGGCCGTGCGCTCGGCGGTGAGGTACTGGTTGATCTGCTGGGCGCTCAAGGCACCGGTGCTCTGCAGGTCGCGGGCGCGCTGGGCGTTGGCGGCGGCTTCGGCCAACGCGGCTTCGGCCTCGGCCACGCTCGCGCGGATCTGGGCCTGCTCGGCGAGCACGGTGTCGGCAGCAAACGTGGCCAGCACCTGGCCCCGCTTGACCACATCGCCCACGTTCACACGCACTTCGGCCAGGCGCAAGCCGTTCGTCTGCGTGCCGACACTGGCCTCCTGCCAGGCGGCCAGGTTGCCGTTGGCCGCAATGCGCACCGGCACGGCAATGCGCTGCTGCTGGGTCACGTTGACCGTGAGAGCCGGGCGTGCTGCGCTGGAGGCGGCCTTGTCGGCGGCCATCACGCTGAAGGTGGCGATGCTGGCGGCGAGCACGCCGGAGACCGCGAGGGGCAGGAGGTAGGGGCGAAGACGTGGATGCATGGTGGATGCTCGAAACGGTTTCATCGTGGCGCCGTGGCAGAGGGGGGCGCAGAAGCAGCAGCGGAGGCAGCAGCAGGAGAGACCACCGGGCTGTCGGCGGAAGCGCTGGCGCCAGGGGTCCAGCCGCCACCGAGGGCGCGGTAGAGCGTGATCCAGGCGGTGACACGCTCGCGCTCCAGCTCGACGAGGGCGATCTGGGACTGGAGTGCATTGCGCCGCGCGTCTTCGAGTTCGAAGAGGCTGGCCAACCCGCCCTTGTAGCGCGCCTCCACGGCCTTGAAAGAGGTGTCGAAGCCTTCGGCGGCAGTGTGGGCGTCGTCGCGCCGGGCATCGGTGCTATGCAGTTGCAGCAGGGCCTGCTCGACCTCGCTCACGGCGCCGCGCACCTTGGCGCGGTAGGCGAGGATGGACTCGTCGTAACGCGCCTGGGCCGCATCGACATTGGCGCGCCGCGCCCCAGCATCGAACAGGGGCAGCGTGATCGCCACCGGACCGATGGCCCAGGTGCTGCCGCTGGTCGTGCCCGCACCCGTGGTGACGCGCACCTGTCCGATGGAGCCGGCCAGCGTGACCCGTGGCAGCCTGGCGGCCCAGGCTTGGGAGACCTCGTTGCTGGCCGCATGCACGTCACGCAGCGCGATGTACAGGTCAGGGCGCTGGTTCAGAACCTCCCAGGGCACGGCGCTGAGCGACAAGGGCGCGGGCTGGGGCAGCGTGGCCTGGCGGGCAGCCAGGCGGCTGCGCAGGCGGGGTTCATCGATGTCGGTCAGTGCCACCAGGCCCTTCACCGCGTTGTCGCACTGTGTGCGTTGCGCGACAAACAGGCTGTTGCTCTGGGCGGCTCCCGCCCGTGCGAGTGCGGCTGTGGCGGGGGCCTCGAAACCGGCCCGGGTGCTGAGTTCGGTGAGCCGGGAGGTCTCCCCGCGCGAGGTGGCATCGGCTTGGGTCGCCACGAGCCGGGCCTCGCAGGCGCGCAGACCGACATAGGCCGTGGCCACTTCGGCGGCCACGGCCACACGGGCCTCGTGCCAGCCGGCCTGCGCGCCTTCAAGGCGGCTGTCGGCCGCCCGGGCATTTTTGCTGCCAGCGCCGAACACATCGAGTTCCCACTGCGCCTGCAGCCCGGCGGTTTCAGTGGTGGCAACGGGCAGGCTGATGTCTTGGCGGCCGCGTGTGGCGCTGACCGATGCGCCGAGCTGGGGCAGCAAGGCCGATCGGGCGGCCGCCCGGTTGGCACGTGCCTGTGCGATGCGCGAACGGGCGGCCGCCACACTGGGGCTCACCTGCTGCGCCGCTTCAAGCAGCTCGGCCAACAAGGGGTCGTCGAACTGGCGCCACCAGCGGGCCAGGTCGGTTTGCTGACCCGCATGGGGCAGCGGTGCCTGCCACTGCGTGGGGGCAGTCTGCATGCGGACTTCGGGCGGCATCCTCGCGCAGCCGCCCAACAGGGCAGCAGAGGCGATGAGGGACAGAACAAGCGGTCGGGGTGTCGTCACGTGGGGTTCTCTTTTCACGGGCGGCGGATCGGGCAGTGGCACGTCGGCGTGCCGGCGGAACGCAATGAAGGTCCCGGTCTGCAAATGTACCGAATGAACTGTGACGAAGCACAGGGAGGCCGCGTTGGGACTCTGTGCGACGAGGTTGTCGACGCTTTGGGCGGTTGGCGTGTCTGCGTCCAGTGCTGAAGTGGCCCCGTCTGTTTTTCAACCCAGCTCGTCCTTGCGACGCGGCGCTCTGCAAAGTTCTTGGCATGTGAGCACCACGCAAGCGCAAGACCACGTGGGCTCAATTGCTGCAGCGAGCCATCTCGGTCTCAAACCGCCAGCACGGCCTGCTCGAAAGCCAGCGCCTGAGGGCAGATCGCCTTGACCTGATCCCAATTCTGCACAATGGCGTTTGCATGCAAGCGGTACTCTCGAACCGATTTCGAGACCCGTTGCTTCTTGGGCAATTGGGCCAAACGGGCCTCAACGCTTGGATTGCATTCTGCGTTTTGACAGAGCGTGTGATCAGGGCCCAAAAGGGCCGCAGCCAGCCAAGTTCCAGTCGACTGCGAGGGCAAGCACCAAACCGTTCGAGGCCCCGGCGTGGCCAGCCCGAGCCAGCCCGTCAGAACGGTTTGAAGTTCTGAACAAGTCGCCGATGCGGGCGGGCAAGCTTGGTTGCAAGGCAAGGGTGGCCAGTGAAAATCGAGAGCCAAGCCTTCGACATCTTGGCCGCAGTCGGCGTATGTCTTGAGTGCCACATCGGCGTCGAGATGAACGATCAACATGTCAAAGAGCCCCAGAGTGGGGTCGGCATTCAATGGCCCCGCATGGCGCCGCCCCGCGGCATGGCACCACTTGAGTACCCCAGCCCAGCCGTTGGTCGCGTCTGGCAAGGTCCTCTCCGGCTGCAACAGCGTCAGTGTGAACGCCACGGGCAAGACGGCACGCAAAGCTGCATCGATGAGCACGTAGTCTGTTGGGCCTTCCGCCACCAAAGCAATTCGATGCTCAGACATTCGGCACCGCTCCCAGGTGCCCCATCATCCACAGGCGAGACAGAGGAAAATCCGCATTCATCGCAGCCAGCTCAGGCGTCAGGTGGAACCTGCGCACACGAGTGAGTCCCTGGCTGTTTCGCTCCACCACGAAAAGGCGAACCTCCGGATCTGACAAGTCAAGTCCGTCCAGGACAGCCGGGTTGTGCGCGGTGAACAATATCTGGCGGTCCGGGCCATTGCGTCGCAGCCAGCCGGAAATGTGCGACGTCAAACGTGACAGCAAACGGGGATTCAACGCCTGATCGAGGTTGTCCACCGCCAGCAGTCGAGGCGCTTGCGGCAGCAGGCAGAGGGCGGCGCAAAAAATGACGTACAGCGCCCCCTCGCTGGCATCGTAGGCCGTCAGCTCGTTGCGGCTCTTGTTCATGTGGCGGTCGGTGAACTTGAGCATCCATTTGCTGCGCGGTACTTTGGGCGACAGCAGGCTGGCACCATGGGTCGTGGCCTGGATGTCGGCCACCCAGTCGATCAACTCCAGCACACCGTCAAGGATGCCCGTGTCATCGCCGCCATAGCACTTGCTCAATTCGGCAAACGCTTCCGCCAACTGGCCGCCGCTCAAACCCACCGGTGACCGGGGCTGGGTGTCCGGCACCGTGCCCCTCAGCGTGGGGGTGTTGGGGCAATAGATGGCGTATTCCTGCAAGCGCTGCATCAGTTGCGCAGCAGCGTTGTCTTTGTCGACCTCCACCAGGCGCAGAGCGGCCAAACCAGCCTGAGGGTTGAGGTTCTTCTTGTTGCGCACACCGTCGGAGACAATCTCGATCTGGCCGTCGCTCAAGACCTCGGTCTTGTATGACCATGCTGGTTCTGGCGAATCGAGCGGGTTCAACAACGATACGCGGTAGGCCTCGCCGGAAGCGCCTTGTACTCCGATGCCGATGTGACCCGGTGTTCGCTCGGTGCCAAAGGAACTCTTGTACAGCCTGGGCAGGCCAGCTCGCACGCCGCGGCGCAACAGGGATTCGTCATCCACCACGCCATTCGCAGCGGCACCCAGGACGCCAATCGCTTCCAGCAGGTTGCTCTTGCCCACGCCGTTGGCACCAATGAAGCAGTTCACGCGTCCAAGCTCCACGGTTTCTGCGTGGATGGACTTGAATCCGTCGATATGGATGGTGCGAATCATCATGGGCGCTTTTAGATGGGGTGGTACGAACTGCGGTACGCAGTCCGGGCGGACTCGATCGGTCAGCAACTCCCGCATCATGCCTTGCCTGACGTGGTTGGTCCTGGCATGAGGCGCCACCCTCGTTCTCTCGGGGCCGGGAACGAACTTTACATCCAGCGCAAGCTGGCCTGTTGCGGAACACGCATCGGCGGCGGGCTCACCGGCGGCTGCGTGCGCGGCAGCCTGCGGCGCGTCAGCACGGCGTGTGGCACATAGCCGCGCGAGTCGAGTTGCCAGCCATCCGTGGCTTGTGCATCACTCACCTGCTCCACCCGCAGTGTGCCCAGGTGGCGGGCGCTGGCGCGGGCCACGATGGCTTCGCATTGAGCGGCCGTCAGCTGGCTCGCGAACGCCACCCAGCGCTGCAGCGCGAGCGGGTTGCGCCAAGCGTCTTCGATGGCCCAGCGCAGCTCATGGGCCTGCACGGTTTTGCCGGCTTCGAGCACGCGCGGCAGCAGCGCGTGGAAGAAGGTCTGGAAAGCACGGCGCACGGACTTGCCGGGCAGCAGGTCTTCCATGCGGGCCAGCCGGTGGCTCCAGCCCGGACGCATGAGCTGCTGGCTGATGAAGGCCTGCAGCGCTTGCACCGGGTTGAACAGCCGCAGCCGGTTGGGCGGCAGCACCAGCAGGGGCAGCGTGCAGGCCTCGGCGTGGGGCAGCGGCTCCACGAAGCTGCACAGCACGGCCACCCGCGACCACTGCTCGGCCGACAGCCCCTGCAAGCCGCCCAGCTGGCCCGCTTCGATCTGCTGCACGAGCGCCCGTGCGGCGCGGAAACCGTGTGCGGCCTTGGCATGGTTGGCCTTGGCGCTCATGACGGCCAGGTTGCCGGCGGCGTAGGCCGCATCGCTGCGAACGCGGTCGATGGAGGTGTCGCTCGCCTGCATGGTTGCGGAGCTGAGTTCGACCCGGGTGATGGGGCAGTGGCTCACGTCGATCTGCTGCAGGTAGTGCGGCGTGACCTGAACCAGCTCGAAGCTGCGGCCGCGCAGCCAGGCATGCAGGCGCAGCTGCAACCACTTGCGCACGTGGCGGGTGGCTAGCATGGTGCGGTTGCCGAAGGTGGCTGCACCGGCGAGCAGGCCGTTGCGCAACGGCGATGGGTCTTGGCCGTAAGGGGCGGGTGGGGTGACGCTGTAGTGGGCGTAGTCCCAGCCGAGCTCGAAGCCGATGTGCTCGTGGGTGGTGAGGGCGGTGACGGGGTTGTGCAGTTCCGAGATCATGATGGGGGCCTTGGTTCGGGTTCACTGCAACCGTTGCAGCGATGAATCCAGTGTCTGATGTCGCTGGCTCAAGGCGTGAGCTACTCAGAATTGTTTGCGGGTTGCAAACTGGGGGTATGCTCTGCTTTGGTGGCTCATTTGGTGAGCCAGCAGATGGGTGAACTCGTCGCCCGCATCGAAAGATCCCCCCCATGGACCGCACCGAACGCTTCTACAAGATCGAACTCCTGCTGCGCAACCGTGGTTGCGTGAGTTTTGCCAGCCTGATCGAGGAGCTGGCCGTGTCGCCCGCCACGCTCAAACGCGACCTGCAGTACCTGCGAGACCGGCTGAGCGCCCCCATCGCCTATGACCGATTCGACAACGGCTATCGCTTTGCGCAGGCCGAGGCGGGCGATGCACAGCACGAGCTGCCCGGTCTGTGGTTCAGCGAGAAAGAGATCCACGCGCTGCTCACCATGCATCAGCTGATGGCCGGGCTCGATGACGACGGCGTGCTGTCACGCCACCTGCAGCCGATGATGGACAAGCTGCAAGGCATGCTGGGCGCCGACGAGAGCGAGGCGCGCGAACTGATGCGCCGTGTGAAAGTGATCGTCACCGCGCGGCGGCGCACGCCCAGCTACAGCTTCGAGCTGCTGGGCAGTGCGCTCGTCAAGCGCCGCCGCGTGTGGCTGCGCTACTTCAAGCGCAGCGACCGCAGCACCAGTGAGCGCGAGGTCTCACCGCAGCGGTTGGTGAACTACCGCAACACCTGGTACCTCGACGCCTGGTGCCACTCGAGTGACGGCCTGCGCCGTTTCGCCCTCGACGCCGTGCAAGAGGCCAAGGCCCTCGACACCCGCGCCCGCAACGTGGCCGTGAAAGACCTGGAGGCCGAGCTCGACACTGGCTACGGCATCTACGGTGGCAGCAGCGCCAAGCTCAAATGGGCGACGCTTGTGTTCCAGGCCGATGCCGCGCAGTGGGTGGCCGTGGAAGAGTGGCACGCCCAGCAGAAGTCGCGCTGGCTGCCCGACGGCCGCTATGAGTTGCAGGTGCCGTACAGCGACCCCACCGAGCTGGTGATGGACATCCTCCGCCACGGCGACAACGTGGTCGTCACCGGCGACAAGGTGCTGGCCGCGGCCATCAAGATGCGCCTGGGCCGGGCGCTTGCCGCTTACGCGTGAGAGTTCGTGAGGATCAGCCGGCGGTGCTCCAGAAAAAACCGCAGCATCTCGCGTGAGGCGTCGGGTCCGTCGGCATCCGTGTAGCTGCCATCAGCGCTGCCACCCGACCAGGCATGCCCGGCGCCGTGGAGCACCCAGTGCTCGGCCTGGGTGAGACCATGTGAGTCGTCATAAGCGGTCATCGTGAACTGCCGCCCGCCCTGTTCACCCTTCGTGGTGTGCACGAGGTTGATCTGCGGCCAGGCGCTCGTGGCGTCGGCGATCAGCTCGTCGCCGTTGGACGCATGCACGGTGGCGTCGGCGTCGCCGTGAAAGACGATGGCCGGGACATGGAAGTTATAGGGCGCCGCCTTGGCACGCGCTGGCGACAGCGGGGCGCTGCCCCGCATGGCGGCGAAGGCCGAGGGAATGTCGTGCGCCGCGCCCCGCGGCAGCCCCGAGTGCACGCCGATGGCAGCGAAGATGTCGGGGTACTCGCGGCCGAGAATGGCCGTCATGGCTCCGCCGGCGGACAGGCCGGCCACATACACCTGCTCGGGGTCCACCCCTTGCGTGGCGATCACGTGGCGGGTGAGATCGGCCAGGAAAGCGCACTCGCCGTTGCCGCGGCGCTGGTCGGACGGCTGGAACCAGTTCCAGCATTTGGCCTGGTTGGAGCGCGGCGGCTGTGCCGGATAAAGCACCAGGAAACCCAGCTCGCTGGCGAGCTCGTTCATGCGGGTGCCCGCGGCGAAGTCGTCGGGGTCTTGCTTGCAGCCGTGCAGCATGAGCACTAATGGCAGCGGCGTGCTGTTGTTGGCGTTGGGCGGTACGTAGAGTTTGTAGGCCCGGCGGCCAGTGAGGCCGGTGTGGGTGCGGGTGCTGAACTCGCCGGCGCTGACCTGGCCGGTGGCCTTCTCGAGCGCGCTCTCTCGCTTGGCCTTGGCCTCGCGCATCAGCTCGTCCAGCCCGGGGGGCGGCGCCGTGGCTGCGGCGGGGCTGCCCTGGGGCTGAAGCACCTTGAGCGCTTCCTTGATGGCGGCGGCAGCGTCGTAAGACGCGCCAGTCAGATTCCATTGGATGCTCTGGCTGACCCATTTGGCAAACAATGGCTGGGGTTTTCTCATCGGTACTGCTCCTCGCTGTCTCTCTGCTTGTCGTTGTGTCTAGGAGCCTGTCGGACTTGGAAAGCGTCGGCTGCAAATCGACCGCAGCGGTCCATTTTTGACCGTCTTTTTGTCCCATAGCGGGGCTATGGGCCTGCAAATCCGGCAAAAACTGTCCTCGCTGGGGCCGATTTTCGCTTTCGACGTTCCAAGTCCGACAGGCTCCTAGGGTGCGCGCATGCGGTCTGCCAGTGCGGCTTTCACTTCAGGACTGGCATAAAGCGCGCCAAGCACAACGATCGATTCGATGGTGTCGCGCACCAAATCGGGGGGCACGTCGGGGTCGATGCTGGCCAGGCCCAGCACGCGTACCTTCAGGCGCTGCCCAGCTTGGCGCACGCCTTCGAGGTCGGCACGCGAGTAGTGCTGCAGGCCCAGCGTGAGCGTTTTTCGGCTCACGACCTGTTTGACGGCCTCGCTGTGCTGGGCGATCTGCTGCCGGACGGCCGAGCGGATGAAGTCGGTGCGGTTGGAATAGAACCCCTCCGCCACCAGCAGGTCGACCTGGCCCAGGTCCACGAACCCGAGGTTGACGGTGACTTTTTCGGCCTCAGGCGTGCCCCGGTCGATGCGAGAGATGGATTTTCCTGACATGGATCCCATCCTAGTGCCATCCATATGGATGGTGCAGAGGTCAAACCCGTGCTTGGTACGATGGCCGCTGGCGCCCCGCAGGGTGGGTGCCTTGGCGCGGAAGGAACAAGACATGAAAGCAAGCTGGAACGGCGTGGTCATCGCCGAGAGCGATGACACCGTGGTGGTCGAAGGCAACCACTATTTCCCCGAGGCCTCGCTCAAGCGCGAGTACGTGAGCTTCAGCAACCACCGCACGGGCTGCGTCTGGAAGGGCCAGGCGCACTACTACAGCCTGTTCGTGAACGGCGAGATGAACCCCGACGCCGTCTGGTACTACCCGGAGCCGCTGGAGGCCGCGGCCGAAATCAAGGGCCGAGTGGCCTTCTGGAAGGGCGTGAAGGTGGAGTGAGGCGCGTTGTCAGGCTGAAGCCGAGGCCGCGGCCATGGGCTCGCGGCCGAGCACGCCCTGGTGGTGGCTCAGGAACAGCCGGCCCGTGAACCAGGTGTGCCAACCGCCGGCACGCAGCCGGTCGAGCACCGGGCCCTTGACCTCCGACAGGTCCAGCCGCACGCCCCGTGCAGCGAGGATGTCCTGCAGCGCGTGCAAGGCCTCCAGGCCGCTGAAGTCGATGCGGTTCACCGGCGACATCTGCAGCAGCACCCGCGTGCTGCCCGGGAACTGCTCCAGATAGTCCACCACCACACCCGAGAGTTGCCGGGCGTTGGTGAACAACAGGCTTTCGTCTATGCGGATGCCCACCACGCCAGCGGTCAGCTCGGCGGTGTAGCGCCGCACATTGCGGTAGTGCTCGGTGCCGGGCATTCGCCCCACCAGCACGGCATGCGGCTGCGAGCTGCGCTGCAGCAGCAGGGCGATGGACGCGCCCACGCCCACGGCCAGCGCCCACTGCGCGTCGCGCAGCACCACCAGCACGGCCACGGCCACCATCAAGCTCGCTTCACTGCGGGCGTAGCGCCAGGCCTCGCCGAAGGCGCGCCATTCGATGGTGCTGGCCACCGCCAGGATGATGGTGGCGGCGAGCACCGACTTGGGCAGCCATGCGAGTGGTGCCGCCAGCAAGGCCATGACGAGGGCCATCACCAGCGCCGTCCAGACTCCGGCCATGCGGGTGCGCACGCCGGCATCGGCGTTGAGGGCCGTGCGCGCGAGGCTGCCGCCCACCGGCATGCCGCCGCCGAGTCCGGCCGCCAGGTTGGCGGCGGCCAGACCGGCCAATTCGCGCCGAGGTTGAATGTGTTCACCGCGCTGCAGCCCCAGGCGCTCGGTGACGGCCAGGCTGCTCACGAAGGCCACCAGGGCCATGGCCCCCGCTGCGGGAAGCAGCTGCCACCACAGCGCAGGCGCGTTCACCGGCCAGGTGATCTGCAGGGCGAGGGCGGGCAGCGGCCCGGTGAGCACTACGCCATGGCTGGGCGCCGACACCGCCCAGGCCACCACGATGGCCAGCATCAGCACGATCAAGGGCGCAGCCCGAACGGTCATGGCGGCTTGTGTCGGTGACAGCCAGCGCGCGGCAAACGCCTTGCCGTGCCGGCGTGCCCACCACAGCATGGCCAGCGCGGCCAGCCCGAAGACTGCGGCGAGACCCATGCCCGTCGTGCCGGCTTGCCACCAGGCCCGCACCACCGAGGGCGCGTTGAAGCCCTTGGCCGGACTGCCCAGCAGCGTCGGGCCTTGCGAGACCACGATGGACACGGCCGCCCCCGCATTGAAGCCCTGCATCACCGGCACGCTCAACAGCGACGACAGCGCATCAAGCTTGAGCAGGGCGGCGGCGGCCAACAGCAGGCCGGTCTCGAGCGCCAGCACCAGGGCGGCATCGGCGTGGCTGGCGAGGAGGGGGTCCACGGCGGACAGCGCTTGGCCGGTCATGAGGGCTAGCACGGCGGCCGGGCCCACGGCATTGACCGGGCTGGAGCCCAGTGCCGCGTACGCGAGCAGCGGCAAGAGGCTCGCGCAGACGCCGACGGCGGGCGGCAGCCCTGCCACCAGCGCATAGGCCAGTGCTTGCGGCACCAGCAGCACGGACACGATGAGCGCGGCGAGCAGGTCGTCGCGCCACACCTCGCGCGGGTAATGCAAGCGGGCCAAGGTGAACGGGCGGAGGAGGGGCATGAAGTGACGCAGAGAGGACAACAGAAACGACGACAAATGCAGCAAGGACGCTGGCGCACACGCTGCAGCGCTCGTCTTCACAGCGCGTCTGGCTATAGTACGGCCCGTCGGCCCTGCTTCCTGGGGCTTGTGCAACCGGCTTGTTTCACGTGAACGCTCCCCCCACTCCCGAACGCGCTCTCGCCACGCCTTCCATCAGCTGCGTGGTGCCTGCCTTCAACGAGGCCGGCAACCTGCCGGCCCTGCTGGAGCAGCTCGTGGCCCAGTTGCCGTTGATGAGCACCCGCTGGGAGGTGGTGGTGGTGGACGACGGCAGCCGCGATCACACGCCGCTGGCCATGCTGCCGTGGGTGCGCCAGCCGGGCGTGCGCTACCTGCGCCTGTCGCGCAACTTCGGCAAGGAGGCCGCGCTCACCGCGGGCATCGAACACGCACGGGGCGATGTGGTCGTGCTGATCGACGCCGACCTGCAGCACCCGGTGGAAATGCTGCCGGCCATGCTGGCCAGCTGGCGCCAGGGCACCGACATGGTCTGCGCCGTGCGCGCCACGCGGGCCGATGAAACCCTCATCAAGCGGCTCGGTACCAAGCTCTTCTATTGGCTGGTCAACGCGCAGTCAGCCGTGCAGATCCCCCCCGACGCGGGCGACTTCCGCTTGATGGACCGCGGCGTGATCGACGCACTCAAGTCGCTGCCCGAGCGCAACCGCTTCATGAAGGGTTTGTACGCCTGGGTGGGGTTTCGCACCGAGGTCGTTCACTACACGCCCAACGAACGCTTCGCGGGCAAGAGCAGCTTCTCCACCCGCCGCCTGGCCCGGCTGGCATTCACCGGTGTCACGGCTTTCACCAACGCGCCGCTGCGCTTGTGGAGCGGCGTGGGCGCCCTGGTGGCGCTGGGCGCCATGTGTTTCGGCAGCTGGATCATCGTGCAGCACTTCGTGCAAGGCCATGACGTGCCGGGCTGGGCCACGCTGGTCACCGGCATGATGTTCTTCAGTGGCGTGCAGCTGCTGTCCATCGGCATGCTGGGCGAGTACATCGGCCGCATCTTCGATGAGGTCAAGCAGCGCCCGGTGTACCTGGTGCAAAGCGAAAGCGGCACGGGGGCGATGGGGGCTTCGCCCGCCCCTGCGTTGGCGTCCGCGGCTGCGTCCGTGCTCCCACCGGTCACGAGCGGCCCGTCCACATGACACCCCCGCCTGCGCGCCTGTTGTCGGTCTGTGCCGACGACTTCGGCATGTCGATGGGTGTGTCAGCGGTCATTGCCGATCTGGCGTCACGCTCGCGGCTCACCCACATCTCTTGCCTCACCAACGGCACCCATTGGCGCCAGGCCGCGCCCTTGCTGGGGCCGCTGGTGCGGCCTGTCACCGCTGGGGTTGAGGCCGGGCTGCATTTCAACCTCACCGATGGCGCGCCGCTGAGCCGTGAGCTCGCGGCCGTGTGGCCGCGCCTGCCGTCGCTCACCGCGCTGATCCGGGATGCCCATCTGCGCCGTTTGCCGCTGTCTGCGCTGTGTGCCGAGTGGGCCGCCCAGTGGCAGGCTTTCACCGATCAGATGGGCGCGGCGCCAGCGTTCGTGGACGGTCACCAGCACGTGCACCACCTGCCGGGCGTGCGCGACGTCATGCTGGCCGCGCTCTCTGTGATGCCCGAGTCGCCGGCCGTGCGCAGTACGGCACTGCTGCCCGGGCCGGGTTTCGGGTTCAAGCGCTGGGCCATTCGCCACACCGGAGGCCGGGCCTTGCAGGCTGAGCTGGTGCAGCGCCGGATGCGCCACAACGCCGTGCTGCTGGGTGCCTACGATTTCAAGACGGCCGACTACCGCGGCCTGATGCAGCAGTGGCTGAGCCAGGTGCCGCCCGAAGGCGCGCTGCTGTTCTGCCATCCCGGGGTGGCCGATGCCGGCGATGTGATCGGCGAAGCGCGGCTGCGTGAACGGGCCTACCTCGGCAGTTCCGACTTCGCGCTCGACCTGGCGCGTGCCGGGGTCACCCTGGGCCGGGCCTGGCGTCAGGCCTGAGGGCTCCTAGCGGAAGGTCCACAGCCGGTTGAGCTGGTAGGTCAGCAGCATGGTCAGCACGGTGGCCGTGACCTGGGCCAGCAGGTAGTGAAGGTGCAGGGCGACGAGCGCTGCGACGATCGCCATGCCAACGCCTGCACCGACGAGCGAGATGAACTGGAACTTGCCCCACGAGGCGCCCAGCGTGCCGGTGTGACCGAAGGTGAACCAGCGGTTGCCGGCATAGGCCACCTGCGCTCCCACGACGGCCCCCACGCCCGAGGCCACCCAAGCCGGCCAGTGGGCGAGTTCTACCCCTGCCACCAGCACCATGTAGTGGCTGAGCGTGGCGGCCACCCCCACGGCCCCGTAGCGCCACAGGGTGCCGAGGTCGCCCCAGCGTGGGGTCTTGCTCACGGCGGGCATGGCCGCTGAGGCGGCACGATGGCCCAGTGCGTGACCTCGCCACGCCGGGCCGGATCGGCCTGGCCGCGTTTCACCGCACCGGGTGCTGCGGGCGGCACATCGCGTTCGATGACCACGGCACCTGCGCTGGCCAGCGCAACTGGGTCCACCCAGGGGGACTTGGCAGGCGCGCCGTTCTCGAACACCACCGCGCCGGTGCGCGAGTACACCGACACGATGCCCGCTTCGAACGGCGGGCCCACCACATAGCGCAGCGGGCACGAGGTCACGGCACGCCAGTCGGCCATCACGGCATCGGTCAAGGGTTGAGCGGGAAAGAAGTACTGGTTCGTTCGCGATGCGTGTTGGCTGGAGTGGGCCGACCACACCGGCCGCGACCAGGTGGCGGCCAGAGCCCCATGGGCCACCAGCGCCAGCAGGGCGAGCCGGCCCAGGCCGCCGGCGGCCACCCCGCGCAACTGCCAGGCCAGCAACAGGCTGATGAACTGCAGCGGCTGGAAGCCCCAGTGGTCTTGCAGCTTCACGCCGCCGAGCAGGCAGACAAGCAAGACCGTGCCGAGCGGAAACACCACCAGCCCGAACAGCCAGGAGCGGCGCGGCACCGCGGTGTCAACGACCACCTCGTCTGCCGGCAGCGGGCCGGCCTGGGCAAGGCGTTGCCACAGCCACCACAGACCGGCGCAGGCCAGCAAGGCCACCATGACCCGTGCCTGCAGCAGCAGGAATACGGTGATGCGCCAGAGGCGGTCACCGAGGTCGAGGTTCTGCGCGCTTTGCGACGCGTACTTCAGGGTGATGAAGTCGTGCTGCACCAGCCATACGAGGTGGGGGGCGAACAGCCCGAGCGCCAGCAGCACCGCGCCCACCGTCCCCACGACATGGCGTCTCTGGCGCCAGGCGCCACCATGGCCGAGTGCGAGCAGGATGCCCGCCAGCGCAATCGCCGACTGGTACTTCGCCAGCAACGCCAGCCCGCCGGCCAGGCCCACCCCCACCCAGGCCAGTGTGGAAGCACGCCCCTGTGTGCGCAGCGCGGTGATGGCCGCAAAGGCGCAGGCGGCGATGCAGGTCATCATCACCGTGTTGTGGTTGAGCACCTGCGCTTTCCATGAGTAGGCATGGTGCAGGCCCCACAGCAGCACCGCGATGCCGGCGAGCCGCGGGCCCATCAACGCGCGGCCGATCAACCAGGTGCAGGCCCCCGTGGCCAGGCCGCACAGGCCGGCCACGAACAAGGTGGCGCTGGGCGACTCGCCCCACACCCGCTGCCAGAGCCCGAGCAGCCAGGTGGGCAGCGGTGGGTGCTTGTGATAGCCCCACTCCAGGCTGTGCGCCCAGTTGAACTGCTCGAAGTTGTCGCCATGCTGGGCTTGGTCGAGCGCGCCGCCGAACAGCACCCAGGCGGCCACGCACGCCAGGGCCATCCACGGCGCCGCGGCGACGGGAAACAAGGACGGCAGGGATCGGGACGGCTGGGTCATGCGGGCTGCGGCGAGAGGACACGCAGTCTACCCGGCAGAGGTTTGCAGCTCCGAGACGCGGGCCCAAAAAGAAGGGAAGCGGGACAGTGAACCGGGGACTCGCTCTCATCCGCCCCGGCGTGCCCGCTCCCCTGTGGACGTCACAGCGTCAGGAAATCGATTCGGTGTGCATGCAGCGCGGGCATGGAACTCAGCGGGCGTTGCGCAAGGCGCCTGGAGGAGGAAACAAGGGCAACTGCGCCGGGGCCCGGTGCAGCTGCAGCACCGACGCGCTGCGTGCTGCCGTGGTGGTGGGCATCACCGGCGTGCGCGGGGTGGCCGTGGCCACGACACGCAGGACATGGGGGGTGGAAGATGGGCGAACCATGACAGCGGTGCTCAGTGGCCGACCAGCCATTGGCTGGGCGCGAATTCGCTGGGGCGGACCATCAGCATGGGCGGCGCTGCCGGCGACAACACACTGGCTGCACGGGCCAGCCAGGCCGACACCGGCGTGCCGTCGAATCGGGACGGGGCGGGGGCGGGTTGGGCCAATCGAAGCAGCGAAGACGCACCGCCGCGGCAGCTCGGAGACGAACGACGCAGCTTGTGCGGCTTCTCGGCCGTGGCCAGCGTGCGGGTGGGCGTGCGGGATTGAAACAGCGGCATGGCGTACTTCCTTGGCAACTTCGAGGCCGGTCTGGAAGGTCGATCCAGGCCTCGGACGCGGAGTGAGGCGCAGCTTCCATGCCAATGTGATTTATGGCCGTTCGCCGTTCAGCAGACAAAAAATGCCACCGAATTCGGACACTGCCGTAAGGTCGGTGTTACAGACCTGACTTCTTTCGTCAGTTGCCGCCCGAATGTGGCCACTCCAGGCCGGCGATGGCGATGGATACGCAGGGTCGGGCGATCTCAGGGTTTCCGAGCATCCATCGAAATGATGAGGCGCGATGTACCCAACCTGTCAGGTTCGACAAGTGACAGCGCGGCGCACAGCGAGTAAAACAGGGATCTGGCATCGGGGTGATTCCCGGGGCTTCATCGCAACCACCGGTAGCCCACGCTCATTCGCCCCATGGACATCGAGGCCGGACATCCGCAAGCCACGGCGCAGGGCGCCAAGCAGGTCCACCCTGAGGCCCTTGCCGGAGGCATCTACTCCGCATCCGCATCCGCATCCGCATCCGCACCAGCACCAGCACCAGCACCAGCACCAGCACCAGCACCAGCACCAGCGCCGCTGGAGACCGCGAGCGAAGAGCCCCACCCCTCGATCCGTCGCTGGTGGATGCTGGCCCCCTTCTTGATCGGGCTGGTGCTGATGACGGCGCTCGGCGTGTTCAGCGTGAACGTGCTGTCGTCGGTGCGGGCTTTCGTCGGGGGTGAGAGCCTGTGGTCGAAGGGTCAGAAAGACGCCCAGACCCACCTGGAACATTACGCGATCACACAGCGCCCTGAAGACTATCAGCTGTTCCAGGCTGCGCTGTCGGTACCCCTGGGCGACCGCATCGCACGCACCGAGCTCGAACGGCCTCGTCCCAACCGGGAGCTGATACGCCGCGGCTTCCTGCAAGGGGGCAATCACCCGGACGACATCGAGGGCATGATCGACCTCTACCTTCGGTTCCGCGATGTGCCCACCTTCGCCGAGGCCATCCGCATCTGGACCGAGGCCGATGATGCGATCGAAGAACTGCGTGCGCTCGGCGAGCAAATCCGCTTCCGGGTCCAGGCCGGGCAGGGGGGCTCGGCCGACATGCAAGCCCTGCTGGACCAACTGCCGCCACTCAACAAGCGGCTCGCGGTGCTGGGGCGCGACTTCTCGGCCACACTGGGCGTGTCATCGCGCGACTCGCGGTTCGTCGTGCTGGCGGCCACCTTGCTGCTCGCCGCCTTGCTGGGCGGCACCGGCCTGTGGGTGCTGGTGCTGCTCATGCGCCGGCAGCACCGGGCAGAGCAGGCGCTGCGGGCCAGCAACGAGCGTTGGAGCCTGGCCGCCAATGCGGCGAGCATCGGCGTGTTCGACTGGGACGTGTCGCGCGACCGGGTCCGCCTCGATGCGCATGCCGCGCGGCTGATGGGCTTTGGCGATGGCGACATGGACCTGCCTGCCACGCAGCTCACGGGCGGTACCGTGATGCCCGAAGACGCGCCCGCCCTGCAAAGGGCCTTGCATGAAGCGCTCGACCGCCGCAAGCCTGTGGTCATGCGCTATCGCATCGTTCACGCCGATGCCGGGTTGCGCCACATCGAGCTCAACGGCCACGTCACCGAAGAGCACCGGCAGCGGCGCATGGTGGGCATCCTGCGCGACGTGAGCGACGATTTCCTGGCCGAGAAACTCCAGCGTGACAAAGAAACGGCCGAGCGTGCCAACCGCGAGAAGGGGGCCTTCCTCTCCCGCGTGAGCCATGAGTTGCGCACGCCGCTCAACGCGGTGCTGGGCTTCACCCAGCTGCTGCAGCTCGACACCACCTCGCCGCTCTCACCCGTTCAGTCGGACCGGGTTCAGCATGTCATCGACAGCTCGCGCCAGCTGCTCGATCTCATCAACGACATGCTCGATGTGACCACCATCGACGAGGGCAGCCTGAGCCTGACCGCGCGCGACGTCGACCTGCTGCCCTTGCTGCACACGAGCCGCAGGCAAATGGAAAGCCTGGCGCAAGCGCACGGCGTGCGCATCCGCTTCGAAGGCCCGGAGGGCCTGGTACCCGTGCATGCCGACCCGCGCCGCCTGCAGCAAGTGTTTGTCCACCTGCTGTCCAATGCGGTGAAGTACAACCGGCCCAAGGGCGAGGTGCTCGTGGAATGCCGCCGCGAGAACGGCCATGCGCGCGTGTCGGTGGTCGACACCGGCCCCGGGCTCACGGCCGAGCAGCTCACGCAGCTGTTTCAGCCCTTCAACCGCTTGGGCGCTGAATACAGCCGCGTGGCGGGCAGCGGGCTGGGCCTCGTCATCACCCAGCAGCTGGTGAAGATGATGGGCGGCACGCTCGATGTGAGCAGCGAGGTGGGCCGGGGCAGCCGCTTCGTGATGACCTTGCCGCTGCTGCCCGGCGCGGAGCCCGACCCCGGGCAGCCGGTGGAGGCAGACCTCGCGATTCCCATGCAGGCGACGCTCACTTCAAGTGTCGCGCCAGCCACAGAATGACGAACAGCGCCACGAAGTAACGGCCCCAGCCCAGGCGGCGTGTGTACATCGCATAGGCCATCCACGCGCAGCCCATGATCAACGCGGTCGTGCTGCTGGCGCGGGAAGCGCCCCACAGCAGCAAGGCCGATTGGCCGATCAGGCGCCACGCGTCGTCGCTGGTCAGCGGCGGTTTGCGGGTCGAGGCCGAATCCGGCGTGTCGTTGGTGTCCAGGCCAGACGGATCGCCTGCCGCGCTCGGGCCGCTGTCACGGTTGGCACGTGGCGGCACAGGCAGGCCGAGCCGGGTGGCACGGCGCTCCGCACGTTGAGCATTCAAGCGGGCTTGCCGCTCGGCGCGCTGTTGACCGGCCGTGAGCTGGAGTTCGGGCAGCGGACGCTGAGCGGGCGTCCACCACGGGCCTGCAGCCCGCGCAGGAGCCTCGCCGCGCGCGGCTTGCAAACGGAAGGTGTCGGGGATGGCGCTTGATGGGGCGGACTGCCCTGCCAACGCGCGGGCCTGGCGCAGCAGGCCTGCACCCTGGCGGGCATTCACCATCTGCACGAACTGCGCAAAGCCCACAAGCACCGACGGCGTGGCGGCATGGCCTTGCCAGGTGGTGCTGGCCAGGCCTTGGGTGCGCGCGCGGTGCAGGGCGGCGCGCAAGGCGCGGCGCTGGGTGCGCGACACCGACGGCGTGTCGTTGACCACGATACCGGTCACCTCCTGGCGGGCGCCGGCGCGCATCACGTGCTGTTTGTCGGGGTGGGGCGTGAAGCCTTCGTCGCGCACGATGAAGTGCACCTGGCGCAACAGCTTGCCGCACAGCGCCTGGCGGTCGACCGTGAGGTCTGGCAGCACGGCGGGCAGAGAGAAGGTCAGATCGTCGGCATAGCGGGTGTAGACGAAACCGAGCTTGCGCGCCGCGCCCGTGAGGCGGCGGTCGAGCTGTCGGCACAGCACGTTGGTGAGCATGGGGCTCGTGGGCGCGCCTTGCGGCAGCACGCGGTCGCGCGCTTTGCCGCCCACGAAGTAGTGTTCGCCATCGACCTCGAGTTCGTCGCTCGCGTTCTCACTGCACAGCAAGGCCAGCACCGTGGCCACCGGCTCGCTGTACCCGAGCCCGCGGAACACGCCCTTGATGCGCGGGTAGGCCACGCTCGGAAAGAAGTTCTTCAGGTCGAGGTTGATCACCACCGCTTGCCCGCAATGCGGTGCGGCATTGGTGACGATCGAACGGCCCGGCAGAAAACCGTGCGCGGCCTCATGGCAGGGCACCTTGGCCAGCACGTTGTCGAGCACCCAGTACTGCGCACGCTTGAGCCGCGGCATGGGCGCGGAGATGATGCGCTCGCCGCCCGTCTTCTTGGGCAGCGCAAAGCGCCGGTAGTGGCTGATGCGCGCCACCTCGCGGTGGAAACACAGGAACTTGAGTTCGCTGCTGGCAATGCCCATGGCCGCGGCCAGGGCCTGCGGCGACTCGATGGCGGGCAGGCCGGGCGTGCTGAGGGTGGTGGGGTTCGCTGTCGTGGACGGGACGGTGGATGCAGTGGCCTCAGTGGCCGTCGCCTGCAATCCGCCCGACACTCCCCGACCCAGAAAGCCGGTGTGTGTGTCGCGGTTGGCGTGCCACCGCAGCGCCCGATCGTGGCGCGCCTTCTCGCGTGCTTGTGCGTTGGCCTCGCGCCGCACGAGGGACGCCTCCATGCGCTCGCGACGCATTTGTTTGAGCGCGGAGGCCGGGTCCACCCGACCCTGGATCAGCGTGTGCAGCCGCTGCAGCGTCTTGCGGAGTTCGTCTTCGCGCGCGATGAGCGCGGCTTCGAGGTCGGGTTTGCCCTGGTCGGCCGGCCAGAAGCCCAGGCGCTTCATTTCGGCCATCACGACCGCGTCTTTGGAGCTGTTGCGCAGGCGCTCGATGAGTTCGGCGCGGGTGGCTTGGCGTTCGCTCATGGGGCGGTCACTCCGTGTGAACGCACTGCATGTGAAAGCACTGCAGGGGACAGCCCGAAGGGGAGTGCAGCAAGCCTCTCATCGAAGAGCCTGAAGGGCTTCGGGGACGGGGGCTGTCCACTCGACGCCGCGCCGCCACCTATGCGCCAATATGCTTGAAACAAGCCATACCGGTATTGCGCATAGGTGGCGGGCGCGGCACAGTGAAGACGGCACCCGTGTTGCATAGGCAAGCAGGAAACAGGGATGGCGAAACACCACCCGGGTTGCAAGAGCCGGCTCACTGCACTCCAGATCAGTTTAAGCGAAAACATCAGGACGTTCCGGCATTCGTGGTGGCGGCATCGGGCATCGGTGCCACCGGTGCGCGCTGGGCATTGAGTTGGGGCTGGGCCAGCTGGCGCAACGCCAGCATGTGGGCGCAGGGGCCGCGGCGCAGCTTGTTCTGCGAGAAGAAGTTGCAGCTGCATTCGGCATCTTTCAGCTGTTCATCGGCGTTCAGGCGCAGCACGGGTTCGAATACGCGCTTGCTCTTGCCGCCATTCTTCTTGCCTTCACGCACCGTGCCGCTCACCACCCGAAGCGTCTGGCCTTGTTCGGTGGTCTCGGTGGTGATGCCGCTGACTTTCACCTGGCCGGTGTGCACGAGGGCCACGGCCTGTGCTTCTTCGGGGCTCGCGAAGCGCAGGGCCTCGATGGGCAGGGGCTCGCGGGCCAGCTCGCGCCACGCGTACTGCTCGGTGGGCAGGTCGTAGACGGCCCGGCCCGCCTGCACCCACAGCGACAAGGCGGCGCGCACGTCGGCAGCCGGCAGGCCGGTGCGCTGGGCCAGTTCCGCGGGAGTGGCCAGCCAGTCGCGCTGCAGCGCTACGGCCACGGCCTGCTGCGATTCCGCCGACACCGCATGGCGCGGCTGCAGCAGATCGAAGCGCCCCGAGGCCGACCAGTCGTTTGCTGTCCAGCCCGACAGGCCGAGCGTGACCGTGATGTCGTTGATGTCGATGACCCAGAAGCTCGGCAGCCCCGTGCCGAGCAGGCTCACGCGCACGCGCGTGGCCAGCGCAATGAGCCGCTCGAGCGTGAGCAGCCGGCGCCTGCCCCAGATGCGCACGCTGCGCGCTTCGGTGAGCGGCTCGCCCAGCACCTGGCTGCGTGGCGCCTGCAGCGTGATGTTCCAGGGCTCGAACACGAGCGTGGCCGGCTGGCCCGGCTTCAGCTCGAAGCGCAGCGAGCGAGGGCCGGCGCGCTCCTTGTGCTGGCGCAGCGTGGCGCAGATGTTGTGCAGGTCCATGGGGTGGAGCTCCACGATCGTGGCGGGCAGCGTCATGGCGCTCGACACCTGCAGAAAACCGCGCACCCAGCTGTCGGGCAGGTCGATCTTTTCTTCGACAAACGCTGGGTCGTCGCCCGTGGCCACGGTGAAGCCGGTGGGGTCGACCTGAAAGCGCGTGTCCTTGTAGCTGCGAATCTTCTGGAACTCCTCGAACAGGCTGGCCGAGTAGTCGATGTTGGTCGTGCCGCAGGCCATCTCGCCGGTGCGGTTGA
>JBEGTX010000171.1:0-13977 GCA_041179165.1 Pseudomonadota bacterium
CGTCAAGACCGGGCACGTGATTTCGGCCGCATCAGGTGCGGGTGAGTCGTCGACGGAGTCGGGATCGACCTTCGGGTTTGGATCCCAGGCGGCCTACGACGGCACCTTGAACGATGCCGCCATCCGTCAGGCGGTGTCGGAAGCCGTGAACCGCTTGTCGGTGGGTCTTGCATCACGTCCGTGGCAGACCCAGGTGATCTCGATCGATCGGGGCCGGTATTTCATTGCAGGGGGCAAGTCTCAAGGTCTGAAACCCGGCATGGTGTTTTCGGTTCAGACCGTTGGGGAAACCATCAAGTCGCCGCAAACGGGTTTCGACATCACGTTGCCGGGTCTGGAATTGGCCCAGCTCCGCATTGACTCCACCTTTGGCGACACGGAGGTCAGTGAGGGTTCTGTCGCGAGCATCGTGATGGGATCGCTGCAAGGCCACACACCCGATCAACTCGTGGTGCGCCCGATGGGAGGTGCGCCATGAAAGCGACTCGGCTGCTGACAGGGCTGGTGATGTCCGGTGTGCTGTGGACCTTGCAGGCGTGCGCCCCCTATCCCACGGAGCGTCAAAGCGTGGTGGACCTCCGTCCTCAGGTGTCTTTCAGGTTCAACGCATCGGACGAACGGTTTGCCCAAGCGCGGGTGCAGGTCGATGGCATCGACGCCGGCAACCTGGCTGATTTCGTGGACGGTCGGGGCGCGCTGCGTGTCATCTCCGGGAGCCACACCGTGAGGGTGGTCAGCGGGTCCACGGTGCTCTTCGAAGAGCGTGCGTACCTGGGGGACGGTGTTTCGCGGCCGTTCATCGTCAAGTGAGCCGCCTGTTCATGGCGCCCGTCTGGGCCGTGCTGGCAGCCTGCCTGTTGAGCGGGTGCGCCGACCGGGGCCTGTACCAATGGGGCACCTACGACACCCTGCTCTACGAGTCGTACAAGCACCCGGAGCGAACCGCTGCACTGCGCCAAGGGCTCGAAGACCACATTGCACTCCTCGAGAGCACGATGCTGCAGGTCGCGCCGGGTCTCTATGCCGAGCTGGGCACCTTGTACCTTCAGTCCAACGATTCAGTGACCGCGCGGCGCTTCTATGTGAAAGAGCGTCAAGCATGGCCTGAAAGCCGGGTGCTGATGGACGCCTTGATTGCGCGCATCGACGCTCGACCACGGAAAGCCGAGGTGAAGCCATGACAATCCGTATTCGGCTGATGGGCCTGACGGTGGCCGTTCTGAGCGGTTGTGCCGCCATGCCTGAACCCGATCGATATCCGTCGTTCACCACCGCGGCGCCCCGGTCCATTCTGGTGGTGCCGCCCGTCAACAAGAGCCTCGATGTCGAGGCCCCCGACGTCCTGTTGTCCACGCTCAGCCGGCCCGTGGGTGAAAAGGGCTTCTATGTGTTCCCGGTCAACACCACCAAGATCGTGCTGGAGCAGGAAGGTTTCTACGAGGCCGAGCAGGTGCACAGCCAGCCGCCACAAGCGCTGGCAAGACTGTTCGGCGCCGATGCCGTGCTCTACGTCACCATCAACCGTTGGGAAGCCCGCTACATCGTCTTCACCACCACCGTCACGGTCGACTTCTCTTACCGGATCTACTCCAAACACGGGGTCGAGATCTGGGCGGCCAATCAGGTGATGGAGTACACCCCCGAGAAGCCCAGCGGAAATGGTCTGATCGGCAACATCCTCGTCGCGGCCGTCAACGCGGCAGCGACACGTGCAGCGCCCGAGTACCTCCCCTTGGTGCAGCAGGCCAACCAGAAGGTGTTCGGGACAGGGGGCGCGACGCTGCCGAACGGGCCCTACCGGGTCGCCCAGATGGAGAGCGACAAAAAGATGTTTTCCGGCAAAGCGTCGGTGCGGGCCGAACCCGCCCAACCGACCGAACGCTGATCTGCCAGCCCAGGCAGGACGTCAGGACGTCAGGGCCAGACGCAGTCCTTTGCCACCGGGGCGGCGTGTGGGCGACGCCGCGAAGCGCTCGCACATCATCAGCGTGAGCCGGCGCAGGCCTTCCCACGCGTCGACCGGCCAGCCGGGATGTCGCAGGCCTTTGGCCAGGCCGTCGCAGATTTGCGCGGCCTCCACCAGTTCGGCCATGCCGATGTCGGTGAGCACGGGCACGGCGCGCTCGAACAAACGTTCTTTCGCGCCCCACACCCGGGCTTCGCGCAAGGCCATGGGCAGCGGCTTGCCGTGGTTCATCGCGTCTTTCACGCGCTTCAACGCGAGCACGTCGTTGGCGAGCGTCCAGTGCACCAGCACGGCGGCTTCGCCCTCGGCCTGCAAGCCGTCGAGCATGCGCAGGGCGCGTGCCACCTGGCCGGCCAGCACGGCCTCGCCGAGCTTGAACACGTCGTAGCGGGCCACGTTCAGCACCGCCGCCTCGATCTGCTCGAAGCTCAGCTCGCCTTGCGGGTACAGCAGGCCGAGTTTCTGGATTTCCTGGTGGGCGGCCATGAGGTTGCCTTCCACTCGGTCCGAGAAGAAGGCGAGTGTGTTCTGGCCCGCCTCGCCACCTTGCACACGCTGGCCTTGCGCCGACAGGCGCTGCGCGATCCAGGTGGGCAGGGACTTGCGTTCCACGGCATCGACCCGGACCGTCACACCCGCCCCATCGAGCGCGGTGAACCAGGCGCTGCTTTGTTGCGTGCGGTCGAGCTTGGGCAGCAGCAGCAGCGTCACCACGTCGGGCGACACATGGGTGCAGTAGCGCTGCAAGGCGTCGGAGCCGTCCTTGCCGGGCTTGCCCGAGGGAATGCGGATCTCGATCACCTGCTTGTCGCCGAAGAGGCTCATGGCCTGCGAGGCCCCCAGCAGGCCGCTCCAGTCGAAGTGCGAGCCTGCGACCGTGTGCACCTGGCGCTCGGTGTGGCCGGCCGCACGGGCCGCGGCGCGCAAGGCATCGGTGGCTTCCTGCGTCAGCAGCGGCTCGTCGCCATAGACGGTGTAGACCGGTCGCAGGCCTTTGTCGACGGCCTGTTTCAGGTGGCCCGCAAGTTGATCGGCGCGCAGTTGCATCAGATGTTCCGCAGGGCCGCCAGCCGGTGCAGCACCTGCATGGCGATGTCGCTCAGCATGGCGCGGGTCAGCAGGTCTTCTTCCTGCTCCTTGGCCAGCGCGTCTTTTTCGTTGTAGGTCATGTCGCGCGACAGCAGCAGCTCAGTGGGCCCGATCAGCTCTTTGCCCGCCGGCGTGCGCACCTGGAAGCGCAGCCGCGCGCGGATCTGCACTTCGAGCACCTGGCTCGACACCGACTTGTGCACCACGCTCTTTTCGCTGGCTTCGGTGAGTGCTTCCAGAATGACCTCGGCACCCTCTGGCGTCGGCACCACGCGCGCATTGGTGCCGCTGCGCAGCACCTGGCGCAGGTTGTCGGCCATCGGCGAGTTGAACTTGAAGCCGTTGAGGTACAGGCGCTGAAACGCAAGCTCCGGCGCACGCCGCAGCTGAAAGCCGCAGCCCGCGAGCGCAGCGGCGCCACCCACCACCAGCAGGCGGCGCGCCAGCGAGAACCCGTTCAGCGTGTCCGTCATCCGACGACCACGTTCACCAGGCGGCCCGGCACCACGATCACGCGCTTCACCGCCTGGCCTTCGGAGAAACGGATGAACTCCGGATGCGCCAGCGCCATCTGTTCGATGGCCGCCTTGTCGGCCGCCGCCGGCACCTTGAGGGCACCACGCAGCTTGCCGTTGACCTGCAGCATCAGCTCGATCTCGTCTTGCACCAGCGCGCCCTCGTCGACCACAGGCCATGGCGCGTCGAGCAGGTCACCATGCACCTTGGCATAGCCGAGATCGTTCCAGAGGTTCCAGGTGCTGTGCGGGCAGGCAGGGTACAGGCTGCGCAGCAGAATGCCGTAGGCCTCGCGCAGCACCTCGGGCGCCTGGCCCTTGAAGCCCTCGAGCGCGTTGAGCAGCTTCATGGTGCCCGACACCACGGTGTTGTACTGCATGCGTTCGAAGTCGTAGCTGATCTGGCGCAGCACGGTGTGCACTTCGCGGCGCAGCGTCTTGGCGGTGTCGTCGAGCGTCGCGGGCATGCGCTCGCTGGCGGCCGTGAGCGCTTCAGCGTTGCGCGTGCCGAAGTTCCACACGCGGCGCAGGAAGCGGTTGGCGCCTTCGACACCCGCGTCGTTCCACTCGAGCGTCTGCTCAGGGGGCGACGCGAACATCACAAACAGGCGGGCCGTGTCGGCACCGTAGCGCTCGATCAGGTCTTGAGGGTCCACGCCGTTGTTCTTCGACTTGGACATCGTGGTCCAGCCTTCGTACGACACCGGCAGGCCGTCGGCCTTGGCCACGGCCGAGGTCACGTTGGCGTGCTCGTCGCGAACGATGTTCAGGTCGTGCGCCCAGTAGTAGTCCTTGCCGCCCTTGTCGTTCGTGCGCACGAAGGCTTCGTTCAGCACCATGCCTTGCGTGAGCAGCTTGGTGAAGGGTTCGTCGATCTTCACGAGGCCGAGGTCGCGCATCACCTTGGTCCAGAAGCGCGCGTACAGCAGGTGCAGGATGGCGTGTTCGATGCCACCGATGTACTGGTCCATCGGCATCCAATACTGCGTGCCGGCGCCCACCATGGCCTTGTCGTTCTTGGCGTCGCAGTAGCGCATGAAGTACCACGAGCTGTCCACGAAGGTGTCCATCGTGTCGGTCTCGCGGCGTGCCGGCTTGCCGCAGGTGGGGCAGGGCACGTTGAGAAACGCCGCGTGCTTGTTCAGCGGGTTGCCGCTGCCATCGGGCACCACGTCTTCGGGCAGCACCACGGGCAGGTCGCGCAGTGGCACGGGCACCGGGCCGTGTTCATCGCAATGGATGATCGGGATCGGCGTGCCCCAGTAGCGCTGGCGGCTGATGCCCCAGTCGCGCAGGCGCCAGGTGGTTTTCTTCTCGCCGAGGTTCTTGTGGGCGAGTGCCGTGGCCACCGCATCGACCGCCGCCTTGTGCGACAGGCCGCTGAAGTAGTCGGAGTTGATGGTCACGCCGCGCTGCTTGTCGCCGTACCAGTCTTGCCACTGGTCGTACGAGAAGTGCTCGCCGTCGATGGTCACGACCTGCTTGATGTCGATGCCGTACTTCTTGGCGAACGCGAAGTCGCGTTCGTCGTGCGCTGGCACACCCATCACCGCGCCGTCGCCGTAGCTCATCAGCACGTAGTTGCCCACCCACACCGGAATCTTCTCGTGGGTGAGCGGGTGGTCGACCACCAATCCGGTGGGCACGCCCTTCTTCTCTTGTGTCGCGAGTTCGGCTTCGGTCGTGCCGCCGGTCTTGCAGTCTTCGATGAACGCGGCCACGGCCGGGTTGCTGCGTGCAGCGTGTTGAGCCAGCGGATGCTCGGGTGCCACGGCACAGAAGGTCACGCCCATCACCGTGTCGGCGCGGGTGGTGAACACATAGAGCTTGCCGTCTTGCAGCGGTTGGCCGTCGGCCCCCGCGATCTGGTGCGGAAATGCAAAGCGCACGCCTTCGCTCTTGCCGATCCAGTTCTCCTGCATCAGCTTCACGCGCTCGGGCCAGCCGGGCAGCTGGTTCTGCACGTGGTCGAGGAGCTCGTCGGCGTACTTGGTGATGTTGAGGTAGTAGCCGGGGATTTCGCGCTTCTCCACCGGCGCACCCGAACGCCAGCCGCGGCCGTCGATCACCTGCTCGTTGGCGAGCACGGTCTGGTCGACCGGGTCCCAGTTGACCATCTGCGTGCGGCGCTCGGCGATGCCGGCCTCCAGCATCTTGAGGAACAGCCACTGGTTCCAGCGGTAGTAGTCGGGCGAGCAGGTCGCCACCTCGCGGCTCCAGTCGATGGCCAGCCCCATCGCCTGCATCTGCTGCTTCATGTAGGCGATGTTGTCGTAGGTCCACTTGGCCGGCGGCACCTTGTTCTTGATGGCCGCGTTTTCGGCTGGCAGGCCGAAGGCATCCCAGCCCATGGGCATCAGCACGTTCATGCCCTTCATGCGCAGCTGTCGCGTGAGCATGTCGTTGATCGTGTAGTTGCGCACGTGGCCCATGTGCAGCTTGCCACTCGGGTAGGGCAGCATGGAGCAGGCGTAGAACTTCGGACGGCTTGTGTCCTCCGTCACACGGTAGGCGTCAGCGGCAGTCCAAGCGGCCTGGGCGGCGCGCTCGATCTCGGTCGGTTTGAAGTCGGGGCTCATGGGGTGGCGCGTTGCGCTCGAAGGGAGTCGGCTGATTATAGGAAGCCAGGGGGTTCCCCTGGCTGCGGATGGTGAGGGCAAGGTGCCGCGGTCACACGGCTTGTCTGCCTCGGACCGCCAAGCCAAGAGCCTCGAATGTCCTTGTTGCAGCGGAAGCCGGAAGGGCTTGCGCCCATACAGATCAACGACTTACGTCGTTTGGTGTCGTCCCCGGGGGCCAGGCCAACCTGAACCGCGGCACCCGATTCCCCCCAGGGGCATCCCACACATCCGCCCCGGCGTTCCGCGCTCCGTGCCGCAGGTAGAACCGCTGCGCCGCCACATTCTGCTGCAGCACCCACAAGAACAGCCCTGAGTGAGGCGCCCGCATCGTGCAGTGGCGCGCGATGGCCCTCAGCAAGTGAGAGCCCACCCCACTCCCTTGCGCCTCTTGCGCGACGTGGATGTTGTCGAGCAGGGCCCCCCACGCCGGATCGGCATGAATGAATGCGCAAGCGAAGCCGAGCAGAACACCGTCCTCCTCAGCCAACAGCACGTGTTGAAGGGGATCGTGTGCCGTCAGACGCTTTTCCCACAGGCTCATGCGGTCGGGCACCACAGCCTCGGCCAGGTAGTCTTCGCTCAAGGCGTTGCGGTAGGTCTGACGCCAGCTGGCGATGTGCAGTCGGGCGATGGCTTCGGCGTCGCCTGGGCGGGCCGGCCGCGACTGGGGCAGGGTGGTCATCTCGTGATGTTCCAGGAGGGTGGAGGTGAATTGCGCGACGCGTCGTCGAATTCGAATCAGGTTTGAAGTATCTTGTCACGCGAACCTGCCCGGTTCGCCGACCCTTCCGTCAGCCGGCATCCCGCCCCACTTGATTGAACTGAAACCTCTTTGTTCATGAACACCACCGGTCATCGCGTCCTCATCACGGGTGGCAGCAAAGGCATCGGCCTTGCGCTGGCCAGGCTGTTTCACAGCGCAGGCAACACCGTCATCTTGGTCGGGCGCAATGAGGCCGCGTTGGCGGCAGCGCAGCGCTCTCTGCCTGGCGCGGTGGTGGCCGTGGCCGACATCACGCGGGCCGACGACCGTGCGCGGCTGGTCGCGCAGTTCAGCGACATCACCGTGCTCGTGAACAACGCCGGCGTGCAGGTCAACGGAGATCTGGCGCAGACGGCCCCCGCCGACATCGAGAACGAAATGGCGCTCAACCTCGTGGCTCCGGTGCTGCTCACGCGTGCTTTCCTGCCGCTGCTGCAAACCCGTGCGCAGGCGGCGGTGGTCAATGTGTCGTCGGCCCTGGCCTTCGTGCCCAAGCAGTCGGCCAGCGTCTATTGCGCAACTAAGGCGGCCCTGCACAGCTTCACGCGGTCGTTGCGATGGCAGCTGGAGGGCTCGTCGGTCCGCGTGTTCGACCTCATCCCGCCGCTGGTCGACACCGGCATGACCGCCGGCCGCGACAGCGGCAAGATCACGCCCGATGAACTGGCGCGCGAATTCTGGGCCGGCTTCCAGGCCGACCGATTCGAGATCGCCGTGGGCAAGGCCAAGGCCCTGAGGCTGCTCTCCCGCTGGTTGCCGTTTCTGGCCGAGCGCATCGTGCGCCGCGGCTGAAAACGTTGGGCTTGAAGGATGGAACTGTGTGGAGGCAGCCCCACGAAGGCGCTTGCCTGGAGTCTTGAAGCGAACGGCATGGTCGAGCGTGGAAAATACCGGGGTGCCCTTCCCGGGTCCTGTTTCACCACGTTCGTCTAACGGCGTCATTCCATGTCTTCATCGCTCGGTTCCATCCTTCTGATTGCTGGTCTTTTGATCACGGTCGCCGCCCAATGGGCGATCGCCATCCACGCATTTGCCGGCGCCCCGTTGCATGGCATCCTCTGCTTCGTCATCCCGCTGTACGTGTTCGTCTACGCCCGCAAACACAAGGTGGGGATCTGGATGCTTCGTGCCTGGTACCTCGGCATCGCCCTGATCGTGGTGGGTGGTGTCATGGCATCGTCTTAGCCTGATCACCGAATGACGATGCCGCGTGGTTGACTCGGCTTGCCACCACGCACAGGCGCCCGTTTTCAGTTCCTCGCACAGCCGCTGCGCCACGTCCGTGAGTCAATTCGACCTTCATTCATGCACACACGCCGCCTCACCCCTGCCGATGCCGACGCTTTTCAAGCGCTGCGGCTGAAAGCGCTGATCGAATCGCCTGATGCATTCGGGTCGAGTCACGAGGAGGAGAAAGATTTCCCGCCCGCGGTCATCGAGTCGCGTCTGGCGCCTCGTGCCGACCGGGGCGTATTCGGCGCCTTTGATGGCGAGCGTCTCATCGGCTTCGTGGCCCTGGGCCGGGAGGACAAGCTCAAGCTCAAACACAAGGCGATGGTCTGGGGCCTGTATGTGGCGCCCGCGTTCAGGCGCCATGGACTTGCCGGCATGCTTCTGGGCGAAGCCCTGAATTTGGCGCGCTCGGTGAGCGGGTTGATGCAGGTGAACCTGAGTGTCAATGCGGCCAACCAGGGCGCGATTCGTCTGTACGCGTCGGCAGGATTCGTGGCCTTTGGGCGAGAGCCCGGTGCCATGTGCATCGAGCGCGTGTTGCATGATGAGCTGCACATGAGTGTGCAACTGCCCGTGCAGCCGTCCACTTGATCAGGCCGAAATCCGCGTTGAGGACACTGCTGGAGCGCATCATGGAGTTGCAACGCTACGCAGATGTTCGCCCACGCGCCCGTTGAGCCGGCGGAGCGCCACAAGCCAAGTGTCAGCGTGTGCATCGCGGCCCCCATTGGCGATGCGAAGTGACCTGTCCCAAGATGGGGTGACGAGTGCGACAGACACGCAGGACTTCCCCTGGCCGCCGACCTGTGCTTAAAATCCCCCTGCTTGTCGGGGTGCCTGAACCTTTCATCGGTTCGTGGCTGAGATGGCTTGCTGTGCTGATCGCGCAGTGCCAAACCCGTTGAACCTGATTGGGATAACCCCCGCGTAGGAAACAATGCACTCGGCCCCGACGCATCCCGCGTTGGGTCTCCAGGCAGGCACCCCCTTCTGGAGACTCACATGGCCCACCCCCGTCACGGCGCCGCCGTCAATTCCGACCGGCTGTCGCAAGGCATCACGCGCACTCCATTCCCTGGCTCGGCCAAGTGTTTTGTGGCGGGCTCGCGCCCTGACATCCAGGTCCCCTTCCGCGAGATCACGCTGAGCGACACGCTGGTGCAAGACGGCCCCGACTCGCGCAGCACACGCCGTGAGCCCAACCCGCCGCTGCGCGTGTACGACAGCTCCGGCCCCTACACCGATCCCGCCGCCGCCATCGACGTGACCCGCGGCCTGCCGCCATTGCGAGGGGCCTGGATCGCCGACCGCGCCGACACCGAACTGCTGGCCGGCATCACGAGCGACCACGGCCGCAGCCGCCTGAACGACCCGACGCTGGCCGCTTTGCGCATGGCGCAGTCGCCGCTGCCGCGCCGTGGGCTGCCCGGCCGCAACGTGACGCAGATGCACCTGGCGCGCCAGGGCATCATCACGCCCGAAATGGAGTACGTGGCCGTGCGCGAGAACCTCGTGCGCGCCCAGCTGGCCGAGCGCCTGGCGCAGGAGCGAGTGCCCCACCGCGGCCATTCGTTCGGCGCGGGCCTTGTCGCCGACATCACCCCCGAGTTCGTGCGCAGCGAAGTGGCCCGTGGTCGCGCGGTGATTCCGAACAACATCAACCACCCCGAGAGCGAGCCGATGATCATTGGCCGCAACTTCTTGGTGAAGGTCAACGCCAACATCGGCAACTCGGCCGTCACCTCGAGCATCGAAGAAGAGGTCGACAAGCTGGTGTGGTCCATTCGCTGGGGCGCCGACACGGTGATGGACCTCTCGACCGGCGACAACATCCACGAAACGCGCGAATGGATCCTGCGCAACTCTCCCGTGCCCATCGGCACCGTGCCCATCTACCAGGCGCTGGAGAAGGTCAACGGCCGCGCCGAAGACCTGAGCTGGCCGCTGTTTCGCGACACCCTGATCGAGCAAGCCGAGCAGGGGGTCGACTACTTCACCATCCACGCCGGCGTGCGCCTGGCCTATGTGCCGCTCACGGCCAACCGGCTCACCGGCATCGTGTCGCGCGGCGGCTCGATCATGGCCAAGTGGTGTCTGTCGCACCACCGCGAGAGCTTCTTGTACGAGCATTTCGAAGACATCTGCGAGATCATGAAAACCTACGACGTCTGCTTCTCGCTGGGCGACGGCCTGCGGCCGGGCTCGATTGCCGATGCCAACGACGAGGCGCAGTTCGCCGAACTGCACACGCTCGGTGAGCTCACGCAGATCGCCTGGAAGCACGATGTGCAGGTGATGATCGAAGGCCCGGGCCACGTGCCGCTCCACCTCGTGAAAGAAAACGTCGACAAGCAACTCGAAGCCTGCGACGAGGCGCCGTTCTACACGCTGGGGCCCCTGATCACCGACATCTCGCCCGGCTACGACCACATCTCGTCGGCCATGGGCGCGGCCAACATCGGCTGGTACGGCACGGCCATGCTCTGCTACGTGACGCCCAAGGAACATCTGGGCCTGCCCGACCGCGACGACGTGAAACAAGGTCTCATCGCCTACAAGATCGCCGCCCACTCGGCCGACCTGGCCAAGGGCTTTGCGGGTGCTCAGATGTGGGACAACGCCGTGTCGAAGGCCCGGTTCGAGTTCCGCTGGGAAGACCAGTTCCGCCTGGCCATCGACCCCGACACGGCCATGGCGTACCACGACCAGACACTGCCGAAAGAGAACGCCAAGGTGGCGCACTTCTGTTCGATGTGCGGCCCCAAGTTCTGCTCGATGAAGATCTCGCAGGAGGTGCGCGAGTTCGCCCGTCTGAAATCGGCCGCGGCCCCCCAGTCGCCGCAACCGGCCGTGATCGAAGTGCATCGCTCGCTGGAGGGCAAGGCCAGCGAGTTCCGCGAGCGTGGCAACGAGCTGTACCTGTGAGCCTGTCGGCACCGCACGCGGCCATCGCCGGCGCCGGCCTCGCCGGCCGGCTCGTGGCCTGGCGCCTGGCCCGTGCGGGCTGGCGCGTGAGCCTGTTCGATGCGCGCTCTCGCAGCGACACACGTTCGGCCTCGCATGTGGCGGCGGCGATGTTGTCGCCGTTGGCCGAGCGGGCCTCGGCCGACGATGCGGTGTTCGCCCTGGGGCAGCAATCGATGGACCTGTGGCCCGGCTGGATCGACGAGCTGCAGGCCGACAGCGGGCGTTCGGTGTACTTCCGCCGCGAGGGCACGCTGGTGGTGGCGCATGCGGCCGATGCGGGCACACGCGCGCAGTTCGAAGGGCGCTTGCGCCATGGGCTCACCCCGTCGCAACTCTCCCCCTTGAAGGCGCTGGATGCATCCGCGCTCGCAGTGCTCGAGCCTGCTTTGGCCGGCCGCTTCACCCAGGGCCTGCTGCTCGAAGGTGAGGGCCAGCTCGCCAACGACGAACTGCTGCTCGCGCTCGAAACCGTGCTCACCCGTGCGCCGCATGTGTGGCACGAACGCTGTGAGGTGCTGTCGGTGAAGGCTCGGCGCATCGCCCATGCCCAGGGCGTGTGCGAGGCCGACCTGGTGGTGGACACGCGTGGCCTCGGCGCATTGCCCGATTGGCCCGGCCTGCGCGGTGTGCGCGGCGAGGTCATCACCGTGGCCTGCGAGGCCGTGAGCCTGCGCCGGCCCGTGCGCTTGATGCACCCGCGTTATCCGTTGTATGTGGTTCCACGCCGGCAGCACCGCTTCGTGATCGGGGCGACCGAGCTGGAGTCGCAGGATGACGGTCCCATCACGCTGCGCTCGGTGCTCGAGCTCGGCAGTGCCTTGTACAGCCTGCACCCGGGCTTTGGCGAAGCGCGTGTGCTCAGCACCTCTGCGTCGCTGCGCCCCGCGTTCGACAACCACCGACCGGTGCTGCGTTGCCAGCGCGGCGTGTGGCAGCTCAACGGCCTGTTCCGCCATGGCTACCTGTGCGCGCCAGCGCTGGTGGCCTCGCTGGTGGGTCAACTCGAACAACCTGCGCCTTTGGAGGTGATGTGAGCGATGTCCTGATCAACGTGTCCTTCAACGGGCGCCCCGTGAACACCGCGGCGGCCACGCTCGGCCAGTTGCTGCAGCTGCAAGGCGTGCTCAACACGCCCGTGGCCTGCGCGGTGAACAAGGACTTCGTGCCCCGGGCCCGCTGGAGCCAGCACCCGCTGCAGGCCGGTGACCGCATCGATGTGGTCACACCGGTCACGGGGGGCTGAGTTGCTGCGCCTCAACCGTCATCTCCAGACCTCAGAAAAGAACCCGATGACCAAAGATCCCTTCATGCTCTGCGGTGTGCCCCTGAAGAGCCGGCTCATGCTGGGCACCTCGCACTACCCGTCGCTGGCCTGTCTGGGTGAGTCGGTGCAGGCCAGCGGGTCCGATGTGCTCACCGTCGGCTTGCGGCGGCTGCAACCCGAAACCGGCGGCGGCACGCCGTTCTGGCAACGCCTGCAGTCGTGGGGCTGCCGTCTGCTGCCCAACACGGCCGGCTGCCAGAGTGCCCAAGAGGCCGTCACGCTGGCGCACATGGCGCGCGAGATCTTCGGCACCGCCTGGATCAAGCTCGAAGTGATCGGCGACGACTACACGCTGCAGCCCGACCCGTTCGCCACCGTGGAGGCCGCACGCACGCTGGTGCGCGAGGGCTTCCAGGTGCTGGCCTACACCACGGACGACCTCGTCGTGGCCTTGCGCCTGCGGGACGCCGGTGTGGCCGCCGTCATGCCCTGGGCAGCACCCATCGGCACCGGCCGGGGGCCGCTGAACCCGCAGGCGCTCGCCACCTTGCGCCATCGGCTTCCCGACACCACGCTGGTGGTCGATGCCGGGCTCGGACGGCCCTCACACGCGGCGCAGGTCATGGAGCTCGGCTTCGATGCCGTGCTGTTGAACACGGCCGTCGCACAGGCGGGGGACCCTGTCGCGATGGCACGCGCGTTTGCCTTGGCCGTGGAGTCGGGGCGCCTGGCCTACAAGGCCACGCCAATGTCACCGCAGCAAACTGCGCAGGCATCCACCTCGCCCGTGGGCATGCCGTTCTGGCACGGCGAGAAGGCGGCACCATGAGTGTGATGCTGACGATCGCCGGGCACGACCCGGTGCATGGCGCCGGCATCACCGCCGACCTTGCCACCTGGGCCGCCATGGGGCTGGACGGCGCGAGTGTTGTGAGTGCCCTCACCGTGCAGAACTCGCGTGGCCTGACCCGCGTGGAGCCGGTGGCCGCCACCCTGGTGCGTGATGCCTTGCAGGCGGTTTTGCGCGATGGTGAACCTGCCGCCATCAAGATCGGTCTGCTGGGCTCGGCCTCGGTGGTGCGCGAGGTGACCGAGTTCGTGGCAGCGCGGCGGTGTTCGGTGGTGCTCGACCCCGTGCTCGCAGCCTCCAACGGCCAGGCGGCACACGATGGCCTGCCGGGCTTTTTGCCGGCGCTGCGTGGCCTGATGCAGCATGTCGACGTCATCACGCCCAACCTGCCTGAAGCGCTCACGTTGCTCGACGACACACCGGTCACGCTCGACGCCCTGCGTGCGCTGTGCCGCGGTGCGGTGGTGCTCAAAGGTGGGCACGATGCCGGTGACGAAGCGTCTTCTGGCGGCCCCGATTGCAGCATCGACTGGGTGGCCGACGGGCAGCGCACGGCCTTGTTGTCGGCGCCGCGCTTGCGTGTGCCTGCCCACGGCACCGGCTGCGTGTTCTCGGCAGCGATGGCCGGCGCCATGGCGCAGGGCTGGGGCGTGATGGATGCAGCGGTCGAGGCCAAGCTGCGTGTGCATGCGGGCATCCAGCAGGCGCG
>JBEGTX010000172.1:0-4351 GCA_041179165.1 Pseudomonadota bacterium
TGCGGGTGGGGAGCATGAGCAAATCCTTCATCGTCACCGGCGAACGGCATTGGCAAAAGCGCATCGGCCACGTGGCGGCCAGCGAGCCACAGCCCTTCGTGCGTCAGCCTCTGAGCTACGACGTGGCCTATGGCGGCACCGACCGCACCGAAGAAGCCGAGGGCCGCACCGACACCTACTGTGCCAACCCGGTGGGCCGCGGCTACTGGCGCCATACCGCCGAGATCGACGGCCAGCCCCTGCCCCACACCGAAGCCCGCGACAAGCCCGTCACGGCGCCCGATGGCAACTACGCGCCCATGGCCTTGTCACCCATCGGGCGCAACTGGGTGCCCCGCATCGGCCACGCCGGCAGCTACGACAGCGACTGGGTGGAGAACCACGCGCCCTTCTGGCCCGACGACTTCGACCACCGCTATTTCCAGGCCGCCCCACCCGACCAGGTCATCCCCTACCCCGTGGGCGGCGAAGAGGTGCTGCTGCACCACCTCACGCCCGACGGACAGCGGTCTTTCGCCCTGCCCCAGCGCAGCATGCCGGTCACCTTCATTCCGCACACCGGGCGCGACCTCACCGTGCAGGCCGTCATCGACACGCTCGTGTTCGAGCCCGATGCCGGCCATTTCACCGTCACCTGGCGCGCCAGCCTTCGGCTCGGCCGCAGCGTGTTCGACGTGAAGGAGACCATCGTGGGCGAGATGTCGGCCGCCTGGCACCGCGCCCGGCGCTTCCCCGGCAAGACCTACTACGCCAGCCTGTCGGAGCTGGTGGCGGCAAGGAAAGGCGCATGAGCACGCTGGCTGTCCTGGGCAGCGGCATGGTGACCGTGCTCGGCTACAACGCACCGGCCACGCTGGCGGCACTGCGTGCCGGTGTCAGCGGTGTCGAGCTGACGGCCTGGCTCGACGGCGAATCGGGCGAGCCACTGCGCGGTGCACGCGTGTCGCTGCCGCAATGGAGCAACGGCGTGGACAAGCTCGCCGATCTCGTGGCCCCGGCCATTCACGAATGCCTGCAACACGCAGCACCCGAAGCACTGACCGACATCCCCGTGTTGATCGGCATCGCGCACCCGGGCCGCGCCCACCGCACACCCGGTCTGGACGACACCTTGCTCGACGAAGTCGAAGCGCGTCTGGGTGCCAGGCTGCATCCGGACAGCGCCCTGTTCCCCGCGGATGAAACCGGCTGCGTGCACGCGCTGCTGCGCGCGCAGCAGCTGTTGGCAGAACACCGCGCGCGGCGTGTCATCGTGGCCGGTGTCGACAGCTTTCTGCACCAGTCCACACTCGATGTCTATCTGGCCAAACGCCGCCTCATGACCGAGAGCAACTCCAACGGATTTTTCCCGGGCGAGGCCGGCACCTCTGTGCTGGTCGGCCTCGCAGGTCAGCAGCCGGGGCGCGAGCTGCGCGTGCTCGGCATCGGCCAAGGCATCGAAGACGCCACCATCGACAGCACGAAGCCGCTGCGGGCCCGTGGCCTGACCGACGCCTTGAAGCAGGCCCTGCAGCAGGCCGGCACGCCGTTCAACAGCATCCGCTACCGGCTCTGCGACCTGACCGGCGAGCACTACCGTTTCAAGGAAGCGGCCTTCGCCACCGGCCGCCTCGACACCGGCCCGCGCCCGGCGCCCCAGCAGGTGTGGCACCCGATCGAGTACCTCGGCGCTATCGGTGCGGCGGTGCTGCCCTGCCTGCTCGCCCAGGCCTTGCATGCGGGACTGGACGGCTACGCGCCGAGTGCGCTCGCGCTGTGCCACGTGGGCAGCGACGATGGCGAGCGCGCGGCGCTGGTGTTGGGTGTGTCGGAGGCCAGCGCATGAGCAAGAACGTGTTCGCCAACGGGCGCGAGGTGTCCGCCAAGAAGGACAGCAATGCGTCGATGGGCGGCATGCCCGACGTGTGCCTGTCGCCACCCACGCCCCCAGCAGGGCCCATCCCCATCCCCTACCCCAACTTTTCGAAGGCCTCTGACACGACCGGCGGCACGGGCTCGGTCTCCATCGGTGGCGGCGAGGCGGGCATGAAAAGCAGCTCCAAGTACAAGTCGAGCAACGGTGACGAGGCCGCCACCAAGTCGCTCGGCATGGGCCTCACGAGCCACCAGATCAGCAACACCGTGTACTTCAGCGCCTGGTCGTTCGACGTGAAGTTCGAAGGTGCCAATGCGATCCGCCTGCTCGACATGACCAGCGGCAACGACATGAGCTGACGCCACAGCCCACGCGACATCCACCTCCAACAAACACACCCGACCATGGGAAATTCCGTCAACACCACCGTCAGCACCGGCGGTGTCGCGCCACCCGGCGTGATCAAGAGCGACTGCGATGAACTGAAAGAGGACGTGGAGAAGGCCGATGCCCAGGTGCAGCGCGACATCAAGAAGGGCAGCGCCAATAAAAAGACCGAGAAGCGAAAGCTCGACGCCCACAAGGCATCGACCGTGACCTCGTCCAAGTCGAGTTGCGGCGGCACCGTGCAGAAACAAAAGGCCTACAGCAGCCTGAGCCGCTTGCCCAAATCAGCGCAGAAGAATTACGCTCAAGGGACCAAGGGCAAGAAGTCGAACATGTGCCCCAAGGCCAATGGAAAGCCCTTCAAGCATTCACCCGACAACTTCCGTTCCAGTTGCAACCACACTGAAGGCCGGTTGATCGAAGACCTGTTCAAGAAACAAGGTAGCGGCGGCACGGTTCCGAGCGGGTGTGAACTCACCATGAAGATCAAGTGGCGGCAGCGCACCGCGGTGAAAACGGCCAAAGGGAACATCAAGGGATACAAATCCAGGCCCGCTCGCGAAGGCCCCTGTGCCCAATGTGAGAAAGTCATCTGTCATGCCAAGAAATGTGGGCTCAAGATCTTTCTTTGCGTGACCAAGAAGGACAAGCAGGAAAAGCAGGAACCCGATTGCGTGTAGGCCCGGTCAGCGCATCTGTCGAAATCTCACTTTCAATCCAAGAATTCAGCCATGGCACTTTCAGCTCCGAAGTACCTCCTCAACTCCGCGTTGATGTCCCAGCTCCCTGCCTACAAGTGGGATGACGAACCGTTGGACTGCAAGTTCGAGGTGCCACGCCTGGAGAACGACATCACCGCCTTTTTCTCGCGGCCCATTCTTGCCCTGGCAAGCGCCATGGCGGAGTGGGTGATCTGGCCCTTGTCGAACGGCAAAGACCCGGTCTTTGTCGACTTCCTTGAGGCCTGCTGGGCCGCCACGATGGATCGCCGTTATCTTCGCCATGCGTCGCGCAAATTCGCCTACCGCGCGAGTGATTTCTACGAACTGCCATCGAACGCCGGATCGGCGCAGGACCTGTGGCAGCCCGGCGAGTTGGAGGATCGGGTGCGCGGTCCGCAGTTCGTGGCGCTGTACCTGCTCGAGCAGGTGGTCGACCTCACGCTGCCCAACGATTGCGGTGCAAAAGAGACGGTCTATCTCTCCAACTTGGTGGAGCAGGTCACCAAGAAGGCGCCCGCATTCAAGAGCTGGCGCAAGGAGATCTTCAAGCGATTGCTTGAACACCATCGCCTGGACTTGTCTGATGAAAACCTGCTGGGCATCCCCGTGCCTCGCGAGGCCATGGACCCGGCATTTCCTTACGACCCGAGCCAGGCCCCGGGTCTGATCCGCGCGTTCCTCAAAGGCCTGGACCCCTCGAAGAACCGCTTCCTGACCCCTGCGGCAGAAATGACGCAGTTGGGGTTTCCTGGCACACCCTACGAGTTCTGAAGTCGATCATCACGGCAGGCTGCCTTCCTCTCCCACCATTCATTTCGTTCATGGCACTTTCCGTTCCCCATCACATCGAAGCCAGCGGGTTGATGGCTCAGTCGTCCGCATTCGAATGGGGTGACGATCCGTTCGAATGCCAGCGCGAAGTGCCGCGCCTGGAGAAGGACATCAGCCCGCTGTTCGGCCGCGCCATCCTGGCGCTGGCCACAGCCATGGCCGAGTGGGTGATCTGGCCGCTGTCTCACGGCAAGGACCCGCTGTTCACCGACTACATCGAAGCCTGCTGGGCCGCGGTCGTCGATCGCCGCTACCTGCGGCACGCCTCGTCCGAGTTTCCGTTCCAGGCCGGAGAGTTCTATGAGCTTCCTCCTGGCGTCGGCACCGCCGAAGACCTGTGGCAGCCTGGACAAACGCTCGACCGGTTAAAAGGCCCGCAGTTCGTCGCCCTGTACCTGATCGAACTGATCGTCGACGTCACGACGCCCGTCAACGACGGTTCGATGGAGGCGGTGAACGTCTCCAACCTCGCCGAGCAAGTCACCAACAAGTCAGCAGCATTCAAGGCGTGGCGCCGAACCATCCTCCAGCGCCTGACCGAACACCATCGCATGGG
>JBEGTX010000173.1:0-4566 GCA_041179165.1 Pseudomonadota bacterium
CCAATGGCAGGTGGTGGCCAGCGTGCAGGCGATCTCTGAGGCGCACCTGCTCAGCGTGATCGAGGAAATGCTGGCGCAGTTCCCGTTCGAGATCCTGGGTTTTTGTGGGCGCCGGTGCGAAGTTGCCTGGAATCAGCCGGTCTGAAAATGCCGACGGTTTGATAGTCGGCGCGCGCTGATTCGCGCGGGTTGGCGGCGCCGAAGCGGGCTGCGTCCTCAGACCTCGACTTGGTCCTTTGAGCGATAGCTCTTGCCCTCGATGAGGACGGTCTCGGCGTGGTGCAGCAGCCGGTCCAGCAGCGCCGAGGTGAGCACGGCGTCGTTGTCGAAGATGCTGGCCCAGTGCTTGTAGATGCGATTGGTCGTCACCAGCGTGGCGCCGCGCTCGTAGCGGTGGCTGATGATCTGGAACAGGCAGTCGGCGCCGAACTTGTCGATGGGCAGGTAGCCGAGCTCGTCGATGCACAGGACTCTTGGCTTGATGTAGTGGTTCAGGGCCTGTTTGATGCTGCCGCTTGCCTGCGCGGCGGCCAGCGAGTTGATGATGTCGATGGCGCCGGTGAACAGCACCGAGTGCCCGCGCAGGCAGGCAGCGTGGCCCAGGGCCGTCATCAGATGGCTCTTGCCCAGCCCGGTGCCGGAGATGAACACGACGTTGGCATTCTTGGCCACGAAGTCCAGATGGAACAGGTTCTGCACGAGCAGCCGGTTGATCTTGGTGGGCCAGTTCCAGTCGAACTGGTCCAGCGTCTTGAGCACGGGGAAGCGTGCTTGCTTGATGCAGCGCTGCACGCGGCGGTCGTCGCGCGCGGCGGCCTCGCCGCCGAGCAGTTCGGTGAGGTAGTCCAGGTGCGACCAGTGCTTGTCGGCGGCAGTCTGGGCGAAGGCCTGGTAGTTCTCGAGCATGAACGGCAGCTTCAAGGCACCGAGGTGCAAGCGCAGTGCGTTGCCTGCGTCGAGCTGGGCCTGGTCACGGCGGGAGGCCATTGATGTCTCCTTGCATGCTGTCGTTGTGGTCGTAGATGGACAGGTCGGGCTCGGGGATCTCGAGCTCGAGCAGGTCGGCCCTGCGCGTGAGGCTCAGCGCGGCGGGCTCGGCGCCGATGCGTCGGCGTGCGCCCAGGATGTTGGCGATGTACTCGGCGCTGAAGGCGTGCAGCTCCAGCCCGTCATCGAGCGCGCGCGCGACGGCCTGCCTGCCGTGGATCTCGGCCAGGGCGAGGATCTTGCGCAGGTGCACGCGCACGTTGAGCTGCTTGGTCTCGAGTCCCTCGAGGTAGGCCTGAGCGCGCGGGGACAGCGCCAGGAAGTTGACCATCAGGCGCTGCTCGCGCGCATTCTTGCGCTGGGCCAGGAGCTGGCGCTCGTGGTCGGGATCTTCGATGTCCTGGTGCCGATCCATGCTGCGTGCATGGCGCGCGATGAGCTGCTGGCCGTCATAGATGCACACCCGATCGCCGTGGGCCTTGAGCGTCAAGCGCAGGCCCGCGTAGCGCGATGGCACGGTGTAGCGGTTGCTGTCCAGCGGGACGCGGAACTGCTTGGTGGCGCGCACCTGGCACACGCGCGCCAGATCGAAGCCGGCGGGACTGAGTGCTTGCAGATGCGCGCGTTCGTCCTCGAAGCGCTCGATCGGGCGCTGGTGAGTCTCGCGGTGAATGCGCACGTTGGCCACCGTGTCGAGCCACAACGTGGCGGCCGGCTTCATCGCCGAGAAGTCAGCCAACTCCAGGCCGGCGAGCAGGTTCTTCTTGACGTAGCCCACGCCGTTCTCAACGCGTCCCTTCTCCTGGCCGGCGCGGACGTTGCAAGGCGAGATCTTGAAGCCCCAGTGCCTGGAGAAGTCGAGGTACTTCGGATTGAACACGGGGGCCTGGCCGACCAGGCGCTGCAGCACGGCCGACTTCAGGTTATCGACCATGAGGCGCGAAGGCACGCCGGCGAAGGCGGCAAATGCGTTCTCGTGGCAGGCCAGGAAGAACTCCATCTGCTGCGAGACGGTGAACTCCAGGTACATGCGTCGGCTGTAGCACAGCACCATCACGAAGAAGCTCAGGCGCCGGCGCGTGGAGCCCACGCCGATGGTGCCCCATTCGCCCCAGTCGATCTGGGCGCACTCGCCAGGCGCGAAGTCCAACTTGAGGAAGGCCTCTTGATGGCGCGGGCGAATGCGGTGCACGTAGTCCTTGACGATGCTGATGCCGCCCTCGAAGCCCGCCTGGCCCAGGCGCTGGAAGATCTGCTGCGTGCTGTACGGGTGGGTATCGAGCCAGCGCACGATCTGACCCTTGAAGGCGTCGAGCTTGCTGGCGCGCGCAACGCCCGCGCGCGGGCCGAACTGCTCTGCGGCGGCCCACTTGGCCACCGTGCGCGGGTGCAGTGCCAGTGCGCGCGCGGTCTGCGCCACGGTGAGTTGCTGGCGACCCAGGTGGTCGCGGATCTGGCAGAAGGTCTCATAGTCGACCACGGCGCTGCTCCAGTTGTTCAAGCATGTCAGCCAGGCTGACGGGGCCGCCGCAGTCGCGTGCTGCCGGTGGCGGCGGCGGGGATGTCGATGCCGTACGCGGCGCAGCCGTGGTCCCGGCAATGGCCAGCACCTGGTACAGCGGCGCTTCAAACGCGACGAGTTCGAGATCGATGAGTTGGCGGCGTGCCGCGCCGAGTTCCTCGCTGCTCAGGCGCAGTCGCTGCATGAGCGAGGTGCAGCCGTAGTAGCTCAGGCCCTGCGCGTCGGCCACCGTGACCAGGAACAGGTACAGCGCCGCAGCGCGTGCGTCGCAGCGATCGATCAAGTGGCGCTGCACCAGGGCCTGATCAATCCAGCTGAACTGCTCGGGCACCTGGCGCAAGCGCTGCGGCAGCAGCAATCGCTTGACTGTCTTCATCGCGCCCCCGGTTGATCACGTCGCGTCCGAGTTGTACGAGACGCCGGGTGGTGGCGGCCATGTCATCTTGTAGCGTCACCGAGAACACATGCGCGATCAGGCCCGCCAATGCTGGCGCAAGCGTGTTCCAGGAATCTTGTAACGCCGCCGCAGCGGGGGCCGCAGCGCTCTCACCACGAATGGCACATTCCTCAATCGAATCCGGCACTTGCGCGACCAAGGGATCTTGTAACGCACGCGGCGCGCGGCGCCGACCGCGGCCATACCCGGGGTGGGCGGCGCGCCAGGCTTGCACGCGAGCGACGTGCAAGGGATCCCGGAAGTACCCGACGTTGTCTGGGTGGGTCAGCCAAAGGGCTTGACTGGCGGCCTTGCTGGCGCGCCGACAGGCGCTGGCCGAGCAGTACCGTTGACGCTCACGGTTGCGATGGTCGAGGTCGAAAAACAGCTCGCAACACAAGCACTTGCGCTGTCCAGACTGCGCCATCGCCGCTCCCCGACTGGGTCGAGCAGGACGGCCCCATCGGCCACGCGCACGCCAGAAGGCGCAGTCTGAAGAAGACCGACATCAACCCCGAAGAAGACGCGTCAAGGACGTCGATCAGAAGAAGACCGAATGCGAAGAAGAGGCACGTTCAAACCGGCTGAAGAAAGGCAGATTCGGATCGGCGCTCACAGCGTGCGCGACCCCAACCGCAAGGGCAGCGTGGAACACGCCATCGGCCACACCCAGGCCACGGCACTGAAGGGCCGCCGCTTCGAGTCGATCGAAGAGCAGAACACCTTCCTCGAGCACTGGGAGGCCAAGTGGGCAGCCTCGCGTATCCACGGCAGCGAACGCCGCCAGGTGCGAGCCATGTTCGAGGAAGAGGGTCCCCACCTGCAGCCCTTGCCCTTGCTGGGGATGCAGTACTTCACCGAGGCCCAGCGCACCGTGTGCGACGACAGCTGCGTGCGCGTGGACCACAGCAGCTACGCGGCCCGCCCGGCGCCCATCGGCAGCCGGGTGCTGGTGCGCGTGTTCGAGCACCGCATCGAGATCCGCGAGCTGAAGACACAGGCCTTGCTGCGCAGCCACCCGCGCGCCGAACGCCCGGGCACGGTGGTGCTGCCCGACGACGAGCGCGTGTTCAACCCCTCGCGCGAGACGCGCCACATCCTGGGCCAGGCCAAGGCCATCGGGGCGGACGCGGCGCGGCTGTGCGAGCTGCTGTTCGCCATCGAGGGGCGTGTCGGCCAGCGCAAGCTGTGGGGCATCGTCAGCCTGGCCCAACGCTACCCCCGCCGCCTGGTCAACAGCGCCTGCGCGCGGGCCCTTGCCGACGGCATCTACAGCTACCGCCACGTCAAGGCCGCCACCGAGCGGCTGGTCAGCGAGGCACTGGCGGCCATCGACACCGCAGATGCCACGCCGGCGCAGGGCGAGCTCGCTCTGACCCAGGAGCACCCGCTGATCCGCAGCGCCGACGACTACGCAGCGTTGTTCGCGCGCGGCGCCGCACAGCCCGGTACCGACACCGACACCGACACCGACACCGACACCGACATCGACATCGACATCGACATCGACATCGACATCGACACCGACACCGACACCGACACCTCGAACACCACCACCACCGAGATCAACACATGACCATGCAAGAGATCGAACGCGCCCTGCGCGAACTCCGCCTGTCGG